>RGDM01000011.1 GCA_009918675.1 bacterium | reverse complement strand
TTTGGCCGACCCCAGCACTGCCGGAACGAAGACGGCAAAATCCAACACTGGCGCAGGCAATGCAGCTGATAATCTAAACGCCGGTGATGACCTTGGAGGAGGTGGGGGCGGCAATTCTGAAACAGGAAACTCACCTGGACCTAAGGGAGGCGAAGGCAACTTTAACAACCTCAATGGCGGCAATGGTGGGGGCGGCTCAGGCGGCAACGGAAAAGCGGCTGGCACAGACAACCTTAACAATCTCAATGGAGGTGATCTGTGAATTTCCAAAAAGTAGCTCTAAACAAGAGAGACAAACATCTTATTGGATTAGCTACAAGCTGCCTGTTGGCGTTGTTTTCTGCGCAAAGCTGCTCGACTGTTGAAACAGGAACAGGCCGCTGTAAGTCATTTAAAGATCCCAAATATGTTGCTGCAGTGGCCGATACAGATGGCAAAAAATGGGAATTACGTATCAGCCCAGAAGTGGTTGACTTGAAATGCGATTACAAAGACGGCGAAACTCCACCTTCCGGCGAGGTCGTATTCACCTCAGTTATTGTTGACGGCCAGGGTTACACCAAGCCTGCGCTTGCCGTGAATGGACGTTTTACAGGAACAACCCCGCTGGGGAAAGACCTGAGCCAACCGGGATTTTATCAAAATCCATACAAAGACGATGCCAACAACGCGGACAAAGTTGATGATGTTGCAACCGACGCCTGCGGAGTTGCTATCTTTCGTTTGAAGTGGGTTTGCCCGGCGGCTAAGAAGACGATTGGCGGAGTCTTTTATGCAGAGAGCGGCCCACTGCTCAGCAAAACAGTGAAGGTCACACTCGAACACCCCGTTCAGCCGGATCAGATTGTCACCACGCCGACAACCAAATAACCCGTCCCTCTATTTTGCCAAAGTCACCTGTCACCGTTTGTGCTATGGCACGTGCAGCTATTTTCAATAAACTCGAAGTTTCTGATATCCTCTCAGCAAATCCGCGCCCGGCCCCTGCGTGACAAAGGAAACTGAAGGCATGGCACTCAATTTCAAATCCCTCTGGACTCAACTCAGTGGACTCACTCCTCAGGAGAAGGAGCTCATTGAACAATTTGAAAAAGATCCCAAGGCAACAACTTCAGTGGCCTGTTCGGATATTCTTCGCAAACGTGGATATCTCGACGAGTCAATTGTTCTTCTCGAAGACACCGTAAAACGCATTCCAACTTACATGGCAGCCCGGGTTGCATTGGGCCGAGACTATTACACACGCGGAATGTTCAATGAATCACAGCGTGAAATAGAAACCGCCTTACAGCATTCAATCGAAAACTTAATGGCACAGCGCCTTCAACTTAAACTTGCGCTTTTGAATAATGACAACAGCAGATCCCTGCAGGCTGTCGAAGTTCTTCGAGCGCTCACTCCAATGGACGATTTCACGCGAGCTGCAAAAGAATATGTCGACCTGGGAGACTTCGCATCTGCACGCAATATGGTTCTTGCTGATTTGCGTCGGATTGGGGTGAACCCACCTGAAGGTGCAAACCCTTTTGCAGATGAGGCAACCCAAATCGTTGCCCGTGCGGAGCACACCAACGCGAGCGAGCAAAGCTTCAATTCAACAACTCAATCCTCATTGCCCACAACGTTTTCGCAACCCGCGGCATCTGCACCAGAATGGCAGGTTCCAAACGCACGGCCAGCTGTTGAACCAACGATTCCAGTCAATGAACCACAACTCCCAGGCGCCGATGGAACTCTAAATTTTGGGCGCGGTGGAGTCAGTGTTCAACCAGCACTCCTCGACAATTCCGGAGTCTTTTCCGACCTTCCTCCCTGGATCAATGAGCAACTCCTCCCTCCTGCTTTTTCGGCCGGAACGAGTTTGGCAAATGTCCGCGGCGACCTGGATCGCTATCTGCAACTGCGCTCTTTTAAACTCATCACCTCTCCAGAGGCTTTTTCACGCAAACGCGCGCTTCAACAAGCCTATAGTCTGGAAAGCACAACCCTCGCAGATATTTATGCAAGCCAAGGACATTTCGAACGCGCCATTGCCATTTACGAACGCCTGCTGAAGGACAATCCAAGCCAAACTTCTCTGCAAAACCGATTGCTCGCTCTGCAGGAAGAAGCGCGTAAATCTGCAGCCGAACGTTATGGAGCGCCGGCTGCCGCGAGCAAGCTAGCAAATGCGGCACAGACAGCAGCACATGCAGAGCGCGAACGAAAATTAAAGTTCCTGGAAACGCTTTTGAAAAAAATGGAAGCGCGTGTTGGCGGGCAAACCGTTGGTCCTGCCGTTGAATGGCCAGCTTCTAAACCACAGGAACCGTGAGATGATAAAAATTCTACTTGTTCATGGACCAAACCTTGGATTGCTTGGCAAACGTGAAACAAATATCTACGGTAACGAAACACAGGAAGATCTTCTTCAACGCGTGAAACGTGAATGCCCAACGGCCAAGTATGAAGTCGAATTGGTGCAATCGAACCACGAAGGAAACGTGCTGGATGTCCTGAACCAAATTGTTCGCGATCACTATGCCGGCAATACTCCCGTCGGAGGTATTTTAATCAACCCTGGAGCTTGGACCCACACAAGCGTCGCCTTGCGTGACGCACTTGCTATGGTCCGTGACACCGGCATTCCGGTGATAGAAATCCATCTCAGCAACACAGCCGCGCGCGAAGATTTTCGTCATGCATCGATGGTCGCACCGGTGGTGACCGGTGGAGTGGTTGGCCTTGGCGCAGCAGGTTATACTGCTGCGGCTCGCGCATTGGTTGAACTCATCCAAAGAAATTCGAAACCCAGGAATTAAGCCATGCAACCTCATTTCATCAAATTCGATCCGTACAATTTTGTTCCCGTCACACGGACCCCATGGGCGGGTCGTCTGGTGGCGGATACCAAGGCAAAGGGTTTAGAAGCTCCGCCAGGTGGGTGGCCCGAACGGGTGGGCGAAAGCTGGGAAGTGTCAACCGACGCAAGTTTCCCGTCGCGGATCTCACAATTAAAAAATCCGGCTGGTGAACCACAGCTCTTCACAGAACTTTTGCACACGTCTGGATTCCATTTCCTGGGTGAGGCCATTGCGCAACAATTTGGTTCGCACTGTCCGCTGCTTTTAAAATGGTTATCGGCACGCGACCCATTATCCGTGCAAGTGCATCCCAACCACGACCATCCACTTTTGAAAGAAAACGAATGCGGAAAGCCCGAAAGTTGGCTGGTAATGGACACCGATATGGGTGGACATGTTTTTCTTGGATTTAAAGAGGGTTTAAGCAAAGAGGAAATTATCACTGCACTGCGCAATGACCGCGCACGCGATGTCATGCACATGGTCTTCCCACTTGCTGGCGACTACATTTCCATCCCAACTGGATGCGTTCACGCAACAGGCCCGGGAGTGCTGATAGCAGAGCCGCAATATGTTTTGCCCGAAAAATCAGGAAAAACTTGGCGACTTTCCGACTGGGGTCGCAGGTACAACGAGCGCGGCGAAGAAGATGCAAATGGCAAACCACGCGAACTTCATGTGGAAGAAGCATTGAGTGCAATTGATTGGCAGCTCCCACGCGGAAAGGAGCTCGAAAATCTCTTGATTATATCCATGAATCACAAAGACATCTTCACAGGAAATAAGAACAATCCGTTTCCAATTCAGTATTTTGCAAGCGCCGGAATCTACACGTACAAGCCGCTTGTGCCAGGGCAATTTTCCCTTGTGACTTGTTGGAAAGGCCAACTGCAACTGGTCAGCAAGAACGGGCACACGCGAGAACATTTAGTGCTAAATACAGGTGAAAGCGGCCTCGTCTCTGCGGCCGCAGGAGAAATCGAAATCGTGTTGGCAGAACCACAACCGTTTATCAGACCAGAGGCAGCGTTCTTTGCATTCGTTCCTCCGCAGTCTTTGGCTGGGCAAGGAGATTAATTGTGGCTATCATCAATGAAGAGACCAACGAAATTCACCTAAAAATCCTCGTCATTGGCGCTCAGGGATGTGGAAAAACAACAAACCTTCAAAGTCTGTACAAGCAAACAGCCGGCGATTTGGCGACTCGCCTGTTTGATCTCCACGGCATGTCTGCACGCAGTTCATTTTTCGATTTTTTGCCGCTCACTCTAGGCAAGCATCAAAATCACGATGTGCGCGCGCATCTTTATACACTCCCTCATCATACCTTGCTTCCCACGATGAACTTCTCGCTTCTTGCGGGTGCTGACGGTGCTGTTTTTATAGTTGATAGTCGGTTGTCGCGCTTGCCTGCGAGCGAAGAAAATTTCCGCCGTTTGCGCGAATTGGTTCGAGTGGCGCACAAAAATATGAATGACTTTCCGATCGTCATACAATTCAATCACCGCGACGATCCGCAAGCGGTGCCCATGGACGCGCTTCGTTTGGCGTTCCACCTAGAGAATTCACCCACCGTGGAGGCGGTTGCGGTGCAAGATATTGGCACTGTGGAAAGTCTTGATGCCCTTGCCGACCTGATCCTCAATCACATGGAAGTGCCCGCTCCCGTCGATGCTGGACTTGCATAAAAGAGAGAAGAATTTAAAAGCAAGAGGGCAACGGCCACAACTCATTTCAATGTGAAGCGTGTAGGCAGGAAATCAAGAGCAACGCCCACGAGTCACCACGCAATTTCTCGGCTGGCGACAATCTCAGATGGCGATTTTCAACTTGAAAATATCCGGCATCGCAGGCTTTGCGGATACGTGCATCAGCCCATAGACGGGCAAGCCGCGCAGGTTCATAAACAGCTTCAAGCCAAGCCAACGGAATTCCATCTTGAGTGCGGAGAAGCGTGAACAAAAGCTCTTGTAGCATTGCCTCGCGATCGCGCATCTCTTCGCTCGAGTTAATCACAAAGAGCATTTCTGAATCCGACGCAAATGGAAGGTGATCATCTCCTGGCACCTTACGCTGCGAGAGCTCGCCAACTCGATATCGGGTTCCAAAGGGCGTAGATGACGTTGCAGGCATCAAACCATGTGCACCCGTGCCAAGCCCGAGATAAGGCAGTCCATACCAATATAAACGATTGTGAATGGGCGGATTGCGGGAAAAATTGCTGGTTTCAAATTGAACAAAACCAAGAGCCTGACAGGTTTCAATCAAAGTCAAATACTCATTCACAACAGTGTCATCTGTTGCGGTTGATTCTTTAGCAAACGCAGTGCTTTCTTCGATGGTGAGTAAATAGCAAGAAACGCCGGTGGCACCATTGCCAGCAAGCTCGGTAATTTCATCACGTAAATTTCTCTGCCCGACAAGCTCTTTGAGCCCGAATATCAAATCAACCTGAACCTGATTTAATCCGGCAGAGCGCGCGGCATTGAGATTAGCCAAAATTTGTTTACTGTTATGTTGCCGGCCCAAATAAGAGAGTACAGCTGGATTGAGCGACTGCGCTCCCAACGTTATGCGATTCACACCTAAATCAACCCAGTCTGCAAACGCTCGCTCACTATTGGAGAAAGGATTGCTTTCGATGGTGAATTCTTCAATCACGAAACGTTTTCGAATTTTGTCGACGAGCGGCCGATAATATGCCGCTGGAAACAAACTTGGGGTCCCGCCACCCAGATAAACTGTGACTGTTGTGAGCGACTCCGGAATTTCCGCAATCAATGAATCGTATTGCTTCTCAAGTGCAGAAAAATATCCGCTGACATCGGCGCGGCTGAATTTTGCTGTCTTGACAAAATCACAGTACGGACAAATGTGCGGACAAAAGGGCACATGTACGTAAATTCCAAGACGCGCCTCAGCGGCGAAATCCGCTGCTAATCCCGACGAACGAAAAAACTGTTCCGAAACAAGCTGCGCATCTTGCACAACACCCGGTTTGGAGTTTTTCGCGGAGATTACCTTCGTCACTTCACCCGCTCACAGTTCGCAAGTGATGGAGAGCGAAGCAACCGCAACGGCCGGACACACACCTCCAGAAGCACGTTCTTGTTTTTCGCCCAGTGCAACAATGCTTTTCAGAGTCGCGAGGATGTCGCCAGCAACTGTGACTCCATCTAAGCTCATCCGCTGACCATTTTCGACACGAAACCCAAGAAACGGCAATGAGAATGAGCCTTGTAGAGAATTAACACCTGCATGCAGCGCTTGAACTTCTTCAACCCAAATGCAGTTTTCTGCAATTGCACCCAAGCCAGCACCTGGTGCCACATTATAAAACCATGGCCCGACAACCATTTTAGCACCCACTCGTGCATGTCCTGTGCTCTGGGTTGCAAACGCCTTTGCGCTAACAGAATGATGCCAAAGACCCTTCAGTCTTCCATGTTCAACCAACACCGTGCTTCTTACAGCAGTGCCTTCACCATCAAAAAGCGCAGGCGAAATATTTTCTTTGTGAAGTGGATCGTCGGTCACATTCAACAACTCACTTGCAATCAGCTGACCCAAACTGTCTTTGCTGTGCAACGATTGCTTGTCGAGGATATTTTGCGCGCTAAAGAGATTCGAGAAAGCATCAAGTAAATCGAGAAATGCTTTGCCAGAAAAAACCACTGGATATTTGCCAGACGGAATTTTTCCGGGCTGCAAATGCGAGACAAGGATTTTGCTTGTGACCTTTGCAACCTCTGTCAGACTCAGTTCTGCCAACGAATTTTGCTCATCCCAATGTCCTGCAGCACGAGGCTTATAGCCATCGACCTGGCCTTTTGCATAAAGATACGTGGACACCGAACCACCCTGCTGGCTGCGCACAAGTCCAGCGGTATTTGCATAAAAACGATCAACACGGCGCTGCGAAAGCGCGTTGTAGGGCACGCCCTGAATGCTTGGGTGTGATGTTTTCAGCAGCTCAACTCCCGCAGAAAGAGCTTCGGCCAATTGTTCGATACTTGCGGATTCGGCCGTATGTTTGCCAACAACAACTTGGGCATTATTTTTGACCGGAAGTTCGCCGGCCTGTGAAAGACTTGGCAACAAAGGGAGATCTTCACTCGGACCAACATGCGCTGCTTCCAGCGCCAAGTCGACGGCGGCCAACAGGTCCTTGCTTGCAAGCGATGTGAGTTGAACGACACCAACTCGGCCGGCCGAATTCCAAACCCGTAGCGTTACGTTTGTCCGCTGGGATGCAGATTGATCGAGGGTTCCCGACTCTTTGATTTTTACCGTTTGATCTTCAACGCTACTGCCAGAAATATCAAATTGAATACCGGGCTTTTCCTTAAGCAACGAGGCAATCAAAGTCTGAATGTCGTTTTGAGTCATCATCTTAAGCGCGACCTCCGACGGTGATATTGTCAACTTTCAAGTGAGGTTGTCCGACTGTGGTGTAAATCGTTCCACTGACTGAACCACAGAAACCAGGAGCGAGTTCGATATCATTGGCACAGGCTGATATCTTCTTCATAATATCAACCGCAGTACCGATCAGAGTGGCACCCTTCACAGGCTTTCCGAGCTTTCCTTTTTCAATTAAATAAGCTTCAGCGACGGCGAAATTAAACTCACCGGTTGCACCAACACTGCCGCCGCCCATCTTTTTGCAATACAAACCGGATTCGCAGCTGGAGATAAGTTCTTCGGGGGTGAATTTTCCAGGTGCGATAAAGGTGTTTCTCATCCGGCTCGCGGCCGCAAAAGTGAAGTTTTGCCGCCTGCCACTGCCCGTGCGCGGATGACCAAAGCGCATAGACCCTGCTCTGTCGGCAATGAAATTGCGCAAAATTCCATTTTCAATCAGCAAAGTCGATTGTGCAGGCATGCCTTCATCATCCATGTCGGTTGAGCCAAATGCACCTTCGGTCACGCCTTCATCCCAAGCGCTCAAACTTTCGTGCGCAATGGGCTGCCCAAGCGAATCTGCAAAGGGCGTTGTTTTGCGTTCAATTTGCGTGGTTTCGAGCAGGTGACCACATGCCTCGTGGAAGATTACGCCGCCAAAACGGTTGGCCATCACCAGCGGATATTGCCCTGCACTCACATAGTCCGCACGCAGCATGACTCCCACAGAGTCAGCGAGTTCGCTGACAACAGGAGACATGTCGACGGTTTTTAAAAAGTCAGGTTGGCCGGTTGAAGCGCGCTGTTCGTGCGCAGAGGCGCGATCCGCACCATCGGCGCAATTGACTCCCAATCGAGAAAGCTGATGCAAACGGATGTCGCGTGCAAAAACGCCGTCAGACGCCGCAACAAGGACTTCTTGCCAATCGCGAAATGCGCTGACTTGGTCGCTCTGCAGATGAGCCACCTTTTTCTTCAGAGCAGCCGACTGCTCAAGAAGGCGACCCGACATCTCGGTGACCCCAGCACAGGCAGCGAGCCATGAATTCTTGCCTTTAAATGAAGCGAAGTCGCGCAAAGGTTCGAGCTGCACATCTCTGCCAATGGAGTGTTTCATCCGGGTCGACAATCCCAGCATGGCCAGTGCTTGATCGACCGCCCAACGCAACCCTTCACGCGAGAGATCGTTGGTGCTCACGTACACATCTTGCGTTCCCTTGAAGCAGCGAACACCAGCACCAAGGGAAAACGCCGGGGCCACTGCAGTGACCTTGCCGTTTTCGGTGGTCACGCGCAGAGTGTTGCGGCGCTCGAGAAAAACTTCTGCAAAATCGGCTCCGGAGCGGCGCGCATGCCCTAAAATCAAAGACAACAGCGGACGCCATGATTCACCGAACGGCCCTTCGATAGGAGCCTGGGTGGTTGAAAAACTGGCTTTGAAATCTCGTTCGAGGAGCGGTCTCATGACAAAGGTTCTCCCATTGACGCGGACTTCTTGTCTCGCAAGGCTGCTGTGATAGACAAAGAAGACCGTTGAAAAGGCCTAAGCCTCTGAAGATGGCCCAAACTCTGACTTGACACAAGGACACCAGACAATGACAGCGCTGCGCAGCCACACTTGCGGGGAACTCAATGCCAACGCCATCGGGCAAACTGTACGCCTGATGGGATTTGCACATGCCGTGCGTAACCTCGGCGGCTTGCTGTTTATTGACCTGCGCGACCACTACGGCATGACCCAGGTTGTGATTCACCCTGAGCAAGCGTTTTTTCAACCTGCGAGTGAGCTGCGCTCGGAATCTGTGATTGCTATTGAAGGCCACGTCCGCCGTCGGGAATCGATAAACAAGAAGATTCCAACCGGCGAAATTGAAATTATCGTCGAAAAATTTGTGCTTGAATCCCCGTCTGAAATTCTTCCCTTTCCGGTTGCTCACAACCCGAAAGAAGAGAGCGAAGACACCCGACTAAAATACCGCTTCCTTGATTTGCGCACTGAGAAAATGCACCGAAACATCATTTTTCGTTCGCAATTCATTCACTATGTGCGCAACAAGATGGTTGAGCTTGGCTTTATGGAGTTTCAAACTCCCATTTTGACAAGCAGTTCACCCGAAGGTGCGCGCGACTTTTTGGTACCAAGCCGACTTCACCCCGGACATTTTTATGCACTGCCGCAAGCGCCACAACAGTTCAAGCAGCTTTTGATGTGCTCTGGCTTTGATCGCTATTTCCAAATTGCGCCCTGCTTCCGCGACGAAGATGCTCGCGCCGACCGCAGCCCCGGTGAGTTCTACCAACTCGACGTAGAAATGGCTTTTGCAACCCAGGAAGAGATCTTCACGGTGATCGAACAACTGATGGTTGACTTGTTCACCCGCTTTTCAGATCGTCCCATCATCAACACACCGTTTCCTCGCATTCCATACAAATATGCACTTGAGACATACGGTTCTGACAAACCTGATCTGCGCTTCGGTTTGGAGATGTTTGATGTCAAAAGTGTTTTGCAATCAACTACGTTCGAGGTTTTTCAAAAAGTCATCCAAGCTCCCCGTGGAGTTCTCCGCGCGATTCGTCTTCCACAAGGAGCAGCACAAAGCCGTAAATTTTTTGATGACGCACAAGCACAAGCACGTGCCTTTGGCTTAGGTGGCCTGCCATACCTCTCGCTCAAAGATGGCGAGTGGAAGGGCAGCTTGCTCAAGCAAACCACCGATGCAGAGCGCAGCGCGTTGGCAAGCACAGTGAAGTTGGAAAACGGCGACGCGATTGTTTTTGTTGTCGGCGACGATTCCCGCACCGCACTTGCACAGGGCGGAAAGCTCAGAACCTGGTTGGCAGACACTCTCAAGGTTGAAAAGAAACACGGATGGGCCTTCTGCTGGATTGTTGATTTCCCCTTTTACGAGTGGAATGAGGACGAGCAGAAAATTGACTTCTGCCACAACCCATTTTCGATGCCGCAAGGCGGACTCGATGCGCTCAACAATCAAGACCCTTTGGAGATCCTTGCTTATCAATATGACATCGTCTGCAATGGCGTGGAGCTCTCGTCAGGCGCAATCCGCAATCATCGCCGCGATATCATGAAGCGGGCTTTCGAGCTTGCTGGTTATAGCGAAGACGAAATCCACAGCCGATTCCCAGCGCTTTGGAACGCATTCTCGTACGGCCCACCACCACATGGTGGAATTGCCCCCGGAATCGACAGAATGATTATGCTTCTTTTGGACGAACCCAATATCCGTCAGGTCATTGCATTTCCATTGAACCAAAAAGGCCAAGATCTACTGATGAACGCTCCGTCGCGAGTGAAAGAAAAACAGCTTGTGGATGTTCATATCGCAGTTTGTGCTGCTCAGACGTCAAAATAGTTTCACAACAATCTCTGCGCACACGACAAGCAAGTAAGTAGACTTGTGGAGCAGACTGTTTTGGAGGCACTCCGTGAGAGATTTCAACAAATGCGCCTCACTTTGGAAAATTGGCGTGACTGCCTTGCTCGCCATGAGCTCGAATGCACGCGCAGCATTCTGGTGGTACGAGCAGTCGGAGCGTCTTCAGCTTGTCAGCGCGGCGCTGCTCGATGGGCCGCCAATTGCTGAACCTGTTCCAACCAATTCCTTCATTGAAGGTCGTCTTCTGACAAGCATTCTTCCCAAGCCCAACCCGAAAGTTGGCGCAAAGGAAGAAAAAGTTCCAGCAGCTCCGGCTCACACGGTGCCAACTCTTGTGTTCGGAACTCCGCTGAGGTCATCGGGCCGCTATACCCTTGTTGCGACGGCATGGGCGGGAATTTTACCTTTGCCAGTTGCGGCCGCAAAGATCATGGGAATTAACGCTTCGCTCAATCAAACAATTGCAGGCCTAAGCGCAGAGAATATTTTTCGCCTTCCGAAAATGCTCCTGACAACGAGTGTTGGTGTTCAATACGGAAGAGCTAAACTCGAAGGCGGTATCACTTCCGCCAACGCAAAAGATTCTTTTGATGCGTCAATGACGGCCATTTATGTAAGCCAAGGTGTGCGCGGAAGAACGATTCCGCTGTGGGCCAATGGCATGCTTCTTGTCCGAAACGGCAAATCCAAATTCAACATCAGCGCAGAAGCGACAGAGTTTGTCAGAAACGACACGATGTCGGATGCACCCATTCCGTTAGCAGCGCAGGTGAGCTTGGGTATGACGGTTAAAAAATCAATTCAACTTGCTTTTTCGCAGTACGTTGTCCCCGAGCGTCTTTATATGCCGAGAGTCAGCATCGCGTATCAGTATGCGTTCGCCGGTGAAAAATCTGAAAGCGACGTCAATTCCGCTTCAAATTCTGAAGGTAAACCAACATCAGAGCTCAAAAAGAATAGAAAAGTTCGACGTAAGAAAGGCGCGGAGGGGGATCAACAATGAAAAACATCGTAATTTATTTCCACGTGCTTGTTGCAAGTTTAACTTTTTTTGTTTTGAATTCGTGCGGCACATACGACTTAGGCAATGCCGGAAACTATTATTATCGGATCGACAACCCTTCAGCTCCAACATGGGGTGGGGGTATTGGTAATGTGGTCATCAACAAATGCGCCACCTGCCACACATCGAGTAACCCTTGGTACAAACCCAAAAACGTGCCTGATTTTATAAACGCGGACAACCCAAATTTCAGTCTGACAAATATAGGCGCAGAGCAGTTTTTTAACTCATCAAACTCAACTTTGAAAAACGTAAAAACATGTCTTGAAGCAACCTGCGGAAAAGACAACATCCCAATGCCACCTAACTATGCCACACCGCTCAACGACGAAGAGAAAAAAGCATTGCTTGCTTTCGTCACTGCTCTTATCCCTGCATCGACGAGTGGATTGAGCCAATTTTTCATAAGTAAGTGCGCCGGTTGTCATGGTGACGATGGAAAGAAAAAATCAGGCAGCACCCTCAACAAAGCAATTGGCGAAAGCCAATCGGACACCTTCGCAAAATTCCAAACAACCTACAAAACGTTGAGTCCGATGCCAGGAATCAGCACAGGCTATACCGATGCCGATGCGCAGGCAGACTGGAAGTTAATCACCGGAAAATAATGGAGTTGCCCGATACAGGTCCTAATCAACCTGCAGGCAAAACCTGAGTGCGCACTTCACCAAAGCCTATGCGAACTCCGTCTTTTTCTGCCCAGCCCTTCATAATCACCGTGTCGCCATCTTCAATGAATTTGCGTTGACTACCATCGGGCAACGCAATGGGTTTGGTGCCCTTCCAGCACAACTCAAGCATTGAACCATAGCTGTCGGGGGTTGGGCCACTTATAGTGCCCGAACCGTAAACATCACCCACATCAACATTGGTTCCATTCGAGGCCAAATGAGCCAACTGCTGAGCCATGCTCCAATACATATATTTGAAGTTGGTGCGGGAAATTCGCAGTGGTTCGCTCATGCGCTCAGACTGCAACAAGACTTCCAAATGGATGTCGTAAGTCTGCGGACCAGCGGTTTGTAAATAAGGTAACACAGGAACGGTTTGCTCCGGACCATTGACCCGGAAAGGTTGCAGGGCATCGAGGGTTACAATCCAAGGCGACAAGCTTGTCGCAAACGTCTTGGCCAAGAAAGGGCCAAGGGGAACATATTCCCAGCGCTGTACATCGCGGGCCGACCAATCATTGAGCAACGCAAGGCCAAAAATATAATCGTCGGTTTTTTGCGCAGAAATTGTTTCTCCCAACGCGGTTTCTTTTCCGGTAATAAAAGCCATTTCAAGCTCAAAATCGAGCTGCTTTGTTGGAGCAAAAATAGGCGCGGGATCCGTATCTGCTTTCAATTGCCCCATCGGCCGCTTAAACGGCACACCGGATGGAATAATCGAGCTGCTGCGTCCATTGTAGCCAATGGGAATATGCAACCAGTTGGGCAGAAGAGGATTCTGAGGATCTCGAAACATCGCTCCAACATTAGATGCATGCTCACGGCTCGAATAAAAATCGACGTAATTTGAAACACGCGTCGGCAATCGCATTTTTGCTTCGCTCTGTTTTACAAGAAGGCGAGAATGCAAATCGGAATTCTTCAACAACGTGCTGTTGCCTGCCGTGAATAATTCAGCCACTTGCGCACGCAACCCGCGCCAAGTCAGAGAACCTGCACTGAGCAGAGCATTCAACTCTGCGGCCAGCAGATGAGTTCGGTTCAAACCTGGAACTTGAGCCAACAAACCAGCATCAAAAAGAGCAACTGTGTCGACAACCCAATCACCCAGCGCCAAACCAACGCGGGGTTCAGTGCGGCCGTTGCTGGTAAAAATACCGAAAGGCAAATTCTGTAAAGAAAAATCGGATTGAGAGGATACCTCAAGCCACGAACGCGCATTCCAAGGAATTACTGAAAATTGGCTCATGATCATTGTCCTTAGGGTATAAGTTTTAATTGAATCAGTTCATCGATGGGCTCAAAAAAACTACATGAACCAAAACTGCGCAGGCCAGCGGCTCGGACTTGGCGAATCTCGGAGATTGAAACGCTGTAGTTTTTCCAACTCAGTCCATCGAGCTTGAATTGAATTGCTTCGGCGCTTCTTTCCTCAAGCAAGAGCTTCAACTCCGTTTCAGATAATTGATGAGTCCAGCCAATAACAGCAGCGGTAAATACGTTTAAAAATCCAAACAATTCGCATCCCACTGCCGAATCGAAATGGCGCGTTGCCACGTGCAAACCAGCTGTGAGTTTAAAGGGCACACGATGATTTTGCACCGCTCGAAAAGCGCGCGCCAATGTCTCGGGAGAAACAATTGCGGCAGGTGTGCTGCCGCCTGTTCTGAATTTCAAACAACAGCGCCCGGGTTCCACCAAATTGAATTGACGCGCAGCAAGCACCACATGCTCGAAGGACTTATTGAGATTAACCTCAAAAAACACTGGAATCTGAAAGTGCTGCTCAGAAAAAATTCGAAAAGCCTCTTGAAAAAATGAGCGCGCCAATTCTTGGTCATGCGTATTGAGAACTTCTTCTGGCAAAGGCAATTCACAAGAATCAACCGTCAGTGCTCCGGGATGAGAATCCAACAAGCCTCGCAACAAGACGCAATCAGATCTTAGAATTTCGAAGGTCTCACTCACCGATGCAGATGAGCGAAACAATCCGGCGAGGTTCCAAGGCTGATGGGTTGCCTGCGACTCGGCAAGCTGGCTGCGCGCGAGCTGTGCGAATTCACCGACTTTGCTCGTGGGCAACACAAAGCGGGCCAAGAACCACGAGTGAAGATGTTGTCGACAGGCAGCAAACTCATCTATTGCGTTATTTAATGGCAATTGTGCAGGCGGAAATATTCCGGCGTAGTCTAAAGAGCGTGACATTAGGGTTTTGACAGCATCCACCGCGAGCTCCTTCGCTTTGATGCGGCTTTCTACCGTGTCCAGCGGACTCCTTCAATCCACAGCGCATTTTGATTGCAAGCGAACAGTAGACGGATTGCACTCGGGAATTGCATCTTTGCCCGTCAATGGTAGTCTCGGGAGTCCTTTGCCCCAAACCCGGGAACTGGGAGAAAATATATGAAAAGATCGCTTCTGGCTCTATTCATGTCTGGCACGGTTGCTCTCGCGGGAGTTGCATCCATTGCACCAAGCCGCATGGCTTGCGCGGATGCGGAGCGCACTGGAACCTTTATTGAAAGTGTTTCAGCCAACCCAACCAGCCTATTCCCACTGACAAACAACGATGGCGAAACTGGTCCGGTAATGGACATGTTTTTTGAATCACTTCTCGATCGCCACTGGGATTCCTTCGATTGGACGCCAAACCTTGCATCGAAATGGGAGATCTCAAAAGACGGCAAACAGTTCACGTTTACTCTCGACAAAAAAGCACAATTTTCTGATGGCACGCCTGTTACCGCAGAAGACGTGAAGTTCAGCTACGACCTAATTTTTATGAAAGGTGTGATGTGTGCGCACCTTCACCCCTATTACTCTGCAATCAAAAAAGTTGAAGTTCTTTCCCCCGACAAAATCCGTTTCACTGCGGGCGATGTCTATTATAAAAACTTTGATGTTGTGGCTGGTCTGACGGTGTTTCCAAAGAAGCACTACCTGAAGCTTTACGGCAAAGACAACAGCATGACTAAAGCAGAAGTCACCAAAGATCCGCTCGGCTCTGGACAATGGTTGCTCGACAAATGGGAAGGCAACCAACAGCTCATTTTCAAGCGCAATCCAAACTACTGGAACAAAGCCGAACTGATTAAACAAGGGCGCTGGAATTACGATCGCTATATTTACAAGGTTGTTCAGGACGAACCCGTCGAATTTGAAATGTTCCGCAAGGGAGATCTCACCTTCAAAGGCCTCATCCCAAAGCAATGGACCAAACAAACAGACGGTCCTGAATTCAAAAGCAAACTCGTTAAGGTAAAAGCAGTTAACAAAGCTCCTACGGGCTACAGTTTCATTGGCTGGAATGTAAAGAATCCTGTTCTTGCCAACAAAGATGTTCGCTGGGCACTCTCGCACATCGCGGATTTAACCACGTGGATTAACAAGATCGAATACGGAATGGCCGAGCCAACCGTGGGGCCTTTCAGTGTGAAAAGCGAACAGCACGACCCTGCGCTGAAACCCGTTGAATTCGATTTGAAGAAAGCGCGTGAGCGACTCACCGCGGCAGGCTGGACAAAAGCTGGCAAAGGCGGAGTGCTTGAAAAAGATGGACAGCGCTTGGAATTAACCATCATCTATCCAAGCCAGGCAAAAGAAACCACTGAGCCAAAATTGGTTGATTTCAAACAAAAGGCAGCGAAAGTTGGAGTGGCAATCAATCTGAAATCTATAGACTGGACCACCTTCACCAAACTTTTGGATGACCGTAAATTTGATGGTGCCGCGCTGGGCTGGAGCCGCGATTCCGACGGTGACCTTAAGCAAATCTGGCACAGTGATTCTATTGGCAACAAAGGCAGTAACTTTATTGGTTACTCCAACAAAGAAGTCGATAAATTGATTGATGAGCACCGTGCAACTCTCGACAAAACCAAGCGCACTGCGATTGCCCGTAAGCTGCAGCGCCTTATTTATGAAGATCAGCCATACACATTCCTCACCGAGCGATTGTATTCGCTGTATGCACACCAGAACTACGTGAAGAAAGAAAAAGACACCTACAACTACACAATCGGCCGGGCATTCTGGCAAATCACACCACACTGATTTGCCCGAGCAAGCTGTTGCAAAGAAACCTAGGATATGAATTTTCCAAGCTACGTATTACGACGTTTACTTTTGATGATTCCAACTTTTTTCGGAATCACTGTGCTGTGCTTTGGAGTCTTTCAGATTGCTCCAGGCGGACCCGTAGAAACTTACCTTGCCAAAGTTCGATTTGCCGGTGGTGCAGCGGGTGGTGGCAAAGGTGGTGGTGAAAGTTCACATTCCGCAGGCAGTGCTTCAAGTAAATCGGTCACCGATGAAGTGGTGGAAGAGCTGAAAAAACGTTACAATTTCGACAAGCCAATTTATATGCGCTACTGGCTTTGGCTCAAAGATTTAGCTCAGCTTGAATTTGGCTATTCGCACACCCAAGGTCAACCGGTTCTTGAGGTCATCAAATCGAAATTGCCGGTCTCGATTATTTTCGGTGTGACAAGTTTCTTTCTGACTTATTTAGTTTGTATCCCGTTGGGGATTTTCAAAGCCCTCAAAGACGGATCGCGCTTTGATGTCACAAGCAGCGGCGTATTATTTGTGATGTACAGCGTGCCAGAATTTATGCTGGCCATTTTGCTCATCCATTTTCTCGCCGGTGGCCAATATTTGGAACTCTTTCCCATTCAAGGACTGCACTCCCTCGATTCCGACAGCTGGCCATTCTGGCAGCGCATCGTTGACGTTATTTGGCACATGTTCCTGCCCATGGTGTGCTACATGATTTCTGGCTTCACAACGCTGACTTTGCTGATGAAAAACTCGATCATCGAGCAGGTCAAGCAAGACTATGTGCGTTCTGCGTTGGCGCGCGGAGTTTCACAGCGCAAGGCAATTCTAAAGCATGCTTTGCGCAATGCTATTCTTCCAATTGCCACCGGCTTTGGCGGAATTATTTTGGCTTTCTTTGGCGGCAGTATGTTGATTGAAACAATCTTCAACCTCGATGGTATAGGGAAACTTCTGTATCAATCAACAATTGAACGCGACTACCCCGTTGTCATGGCTGAAATCGCAATTGTAGCTGTTCTCGGACAAGTTGCTTTGCTTTTGTCGGACCTTCTCTACCGAGTTATTGATCCTCGAATTGATTTCTCTTCGCGCGATTAAGGCCTGAACATTATGTCACCAGATTTCCAAAGACGACTAAAGCACTTCAAGACTCTCCGCAGAGCTGTCTATTCTTTTTGGATCCTTGTGATCATGATGATTGCGAGTTTGTTTGCTGAGTTAATCACCAATTCAAGCCCCATCATCGCTAAAATAAATGGCCGCATTTTTGTTCCTGCATATGTTCAATATGAACGAGAAGAACTTGGCCAAGAAGGGGCAGGGGTTGTTGATTACCGAGAGCTCAAGGAAAAATACGAATGGGCTATTTGGCCGCCGCTGAAATGGGATCCAATTGAGATTGACGGAGAGCAATCGGAATACCTAACCGCGCCGATGCGCGCACACTTAATGGGAACAGACAGAGCTGGTCGGGATGTGTTTGCGCGCTTGCTGTATGGCACAAGAATCTCTTTTCTCTTTGGATTAGCGTACTGGCTCATCACTTACGTGATTGGAACTTGTGTTGGCCTTTTTACTGGTTTCGTTGGTGGGAGTATCGACCTCTATGGCCAACGGCTGATTGAAATTTTTCAGTCAACACCGCACATGCCATTATTGCTTTTTATCGTATCGGTGGTTTCGCCAAGCCCCATTCTTCTCGCTTTGTTTCTTTGCATCTTTGGTTGGACGGGGATCGCCCAGTACATGCGGGTTGAGGCACTGCGCAACCGCAGCTTAACCTTTACGGAAGCCGCAATCTCAATGGGAGCCTCGCGCTCGCGCTTGCTTTTCACTCATATTCTGCCCAATAGCCTCGTGCCACTCATCACCTTTTCACCGATGGCAGTTGTCTCGGGAATCTACTCTCTTGCGTCTCTCGACCTGCTGGGCTTTGGAGTGCCTCCACCCACGCCAAGCTGGGGAGAGCTCCTGGACCAAGCGCGAGCCAATTACCAAGTCGCTTGGTGGCTGGCTGTGTTTCCGAGCTTTTTCCTATTTTTAACCATTCTCTGTCTCAATTTCCTGGGTGAAGCGGTGCGCAAAGCCTTCGACCCCCGCTCGTAACTCCAAGCAAACACTCTGAGATGGCGGCATTTATATAGTTTCGAAAAATACTGGCCAGTCGGCTTGCATAGCAGCTTGCCATTTTGTAGGTTGTGCAAAGTTCCGGTTCAAACCAACTTTGCAGAATGGTTTTAGGCCCGCAGTGGGCATGGTTCACACCCCTCTTCATGAAGAAAGGGAGCAAAATGATTCGAGGCCAAACAACCCATCTGACTCTCGGCGCCTCGCTCGTTGCTGCTGCAGCAGTTTTTACTGCATGTGGCACTGGAACCACGGACCGCACCGTTCGCCGCATCAACGGACCAAACGGCCCGTTGACGTTTGTTTCTTCGTTTGTAAATCCTGATCAAGTTGAAAAGATTATTGGCACAAACGAACTCACTCCCGTGCTCAAGGATGGCGCAAATATTCCAGCTAAATACGGTCCTTTGATTGACGCTTTTGGCAAAATCTCGATGGGCTGTACGGCGACTCACATTGGCAATAGCTTAGTCTTGACCGCAGGCCATTGCTTCGAAGCTCCCGAGAAGCGCATCAACAACAAACCTTGTGCAGGCGTGACCGTAGATTGGGGCTACCGGAAGGACAAAGCAGCCTATTTAAAATCGAAATGCCTGATGGTTTTGGCTGCGGAACTCAACGACAATCGCGATTACGCGATTTTCCGTGTCGACCAAGCACCAACAGCGAAGGTTGAAATTGACCTTTCTGCAAAAGCAAAAACCGGTTCAACCCTCACTATTTTCGGCCACCCTCAGCTTCGTCCGCTTGAGTGGTCACAAACTTGCACCCTCGAAGATGCAAGCCGCGGCGGCTGGGGAACCGATGAGTTCAGCCACCAGTGCGACACCGAACCTGGTAACAGTGGCAGCACTATTATTGATGACAACTCTCTAAAGGTCGTCGGAATTCATGATGGTGGCCGCATTCCATGGAACTACGGAACATTTTTGGTCAACACTCCGCTTGCCGAGTTTGTCGGTGGATCAACACCAACAAATCCGGCGCCAACTCCTGCACCTGCACCAACGGCGCGGCCAACTCCGCCAAGCGATACAATAGTAAAGCTGCCTAACCGGGTTTTCGGCCCTTTTTCGAACAACTCGAAGATGGTCTTGAGCAGCTTCGGCGTTGAACTTGGAAGCTCTGTCTCCTTTGACATCGTTGTTGACGTCGAAGAAGGATACGACTTCGTAACCATCAAAGCAGGTGACAATCTTCGGTTTGAAATTTCGGGTGCGCAGAAGCGTCATTTCGACCGCTTGATGCTGCCTGTTGAAATTTCCTTCCGCTCCGACGAAGCCGGCCCTTCAAAGCGCGTCAGCGTGTTGAATGTGCAGGCCCGTAAATCAAGTCTTCCGAACCCGTAAGCTCTTTTTCGGACGAGTTTACGAGCCCTCCTCACCGCATTGCGCTCGCGCTTTGCGGTTTTTTTTTCTTCCTGTCATGATGCGCACATTCGTTTTTGTGAGGCGCAGAATGGAACTTTATCAAATCTATCTTATCCTGAGCGTCGTTCTGATTATCTCAGAAATATACGTTCCAGGCTTTGTTATGCTGCCTATTGGCGTTGCTGGTTTGCTTACGGCAGCGGTTGCATATTTTCGCCCGGAATACTGGCTACACGCAATTTTCTTCATTTGCGGAAGCGGCCTTGCACTGATTGCACTCGCCAAGTTTCGCGATCAACCGTCCCTTGCAATCGACCAAGAGGCTCCTGGAATACTTGGAAAGATTGGAACCGTGGTCGCTCTGCCGACGAGTCATTCAGCTCTGAAGATTAAAGTATACGGAGATACTTGGGACACGCTCGAGGATTCTATTCCTGCCGAAGCGCTCAGCGAATTTACCCTTGGAACTCAAGTTCGCGTCGTCAAGGTGATTGGCAATAGAATCGCAGTTGAAAAAATTTAAGGGGGCTCGAAACGATGGAATTTTTAAGCATTTTCTTCATTGCAGTTGCAGTCATCGTCTTGTTTGCAATCGGCCGCGGAGTTTATGTTGTTCGACAGCAAGAATGCATTATTGTCGAACGCCTCGGACGCTTTCACGCGATTCTGAGCTCGGGCCCTCAACTCATTCTCCCGTTTGTTGATCAACCACGGCAAATGCTGTGGATACGCAATGGAGTGATTGTCCCAGTCGAGCGCATCGACCTGCGCGAAGTTGTTCTGGATATTCCGGAACAGAGAGTTATTACAAAAGACAACGTTGGTATTGTTGTTGATGCTATCATTTACACACAAATTACCGATGTTCGGCGCGCTGCCTACGAAATCCAATCACTTCCTGTGGCTATTGGTCAGCTCACTCAGACAACTCTTCGTAACCTGATTGGCGAACTTGAACTGGATCACACACTCTCCAGCCGCGATGCCATCAACACCCGCCTAAAAGCTGTTTTGGACGAAACAGCAGACAAATGGGGACTCAAGGTCAATCGAGTCGAATTGCGAAATATTATTCCACCGGTTGAAGTGCAACAGGCCATGGAGAAGCAAATGCAGGCCGAGCGCGAACGACGAGCGCAGGTTCTTTCCGCAGAAGGTTCAAAGCAAAGCCGGATTCTTGAAGCTGAGGGAGAAAAACAGAGCCGCATTGAGCGCTCTCAAGGTGAACAACAAGAAAAAATCAACCAAGCTCTTGGCGATCGCGACGCGCTCATCGCTCGTGCAGAGGGTCAGGCACGCGGAATCGAAGCTGTTGCCCATGCACAAGCCACGGCAATTTCGAGCGTGCGGGAGGCTTTCAATAATCCACAAATTGCAGCGCAATATTTGGTCGCGATGGAGTACTTGAAACGCTTCGGCGAAATGACCAGTAAAAATACCGATAAAGTTTTCATTCCCTATGAAGCCTCGGGCGTTCTCAGTTCACTTGGGGGAATTTCGGATTTGTTGAAGGGAGGCGCTGGAAGCGCAACTCACTCTTCAACATCAAAGTTATAATAAACAGCCTGAACATCATCTTGCTCTTCGAGTTTTTCAACCAACTCGAGAGCATTTTTCGCGTTATCACCACTCAATGAAACACGCGTCTCTGGAATCAGTTCCAGCCCGGCTTTTTCAAAGTGCAATCCTCCTGCGAGTAACGCATCGCGAACAGAAGCGAATCCGGTAGGCTCTGTGTAAACTGTGGCAAAGCCTTCCTCGACAACCACGTCATCGGCTCCGGCCTCAAGCGCAAGTTCCATGACTTTATCTTCGCTCACCGCACCCAACGCGATGTCTATCACGCCTTTTTTCTTGAACATCCACGCCACTGAACCCATTTCGCCCATATTGCCGCTGTTCTTGGTGAATATTTTCCGCAGCTCCGGATTGGTGCGATTGCGGTTGTCGGTGAGCACTTCCACCAAAATTGCTGAACCAGCTGGACCATAGCCTTCGTAAGTAATTTCCTCGAAGGTCATTCCTTCAAGTTCACCAGCGCCTTTTTTGATTGCACGCTCAATGACGTCTTTGGGCATGTTGTTATCGCGCGCGCGGTCGACTGCGAGGCGAAGTTTGGAATTGAAGTTTGGATCGCTGCCGGTGCGTGCCGCGACCATTATTTCGCGTGCCAATTTTGTAAAAACTCTTCCGCGTGCTGCGGCGCTTGCGGCCATTCGACCTGCAACAGTTGCGTGACGACCCATGAGTCAACCTTCCTCTGATACAAATTGATTCGCCCTTGCGGGTTTTTGAGGCAAGCCAGCAGGCATTGCCCTCATTTGAGCCTCTTTTTCAGGCCCCTATTTGTTACAGTGCTGACAAGCAGATGCCAAGAGCGCGACTTTGCCCCCCGCACAACTTTCGATAGAATTTTGCGGACCCTTTTTGAATCAAAAGCAAAACTTACGTCGGGGGCAACATGGGACAGAAAAAAATGCGTCACAAAGGAGAGAGCGGAGAATCGGGCAGTGGACACAGCCGCGTGGCTGTTGTGGGCGCGGTGCGGACGCCGTTTGTCCGTTCATTTGGCGTTTTTGAGCGTGAAACTCCCCTCAGTCTCAGCATCCGCCCAGCTGTTGAAGTTATTGCGCGTACAGGTGCAAATGCCTCTGATATTGACGAAGTGATTTGGGGGGCCGTGGTTCCGCAAACCAAAAACCCCAACATTGCGCGCGACCTTGCTCTTTTCGCGGGTCTGCCCAAATCAATCCCCGGATACACATTGAATCGCGCTTGTGCGAGCTCCTTGCAATGCGTTCAGCTTGCTGCAGACGCCATCGCCGCGGGTCGGAACAGAATGGTCCTTGCAGGCGGTGTCGAAGTTCTCTCTGACGTTCCAATCACGTTCTCTGATGAAGCACGCCGCTTCCTCACTCGTTTGTCGCGCACAAAGACCATCAGAGAAAAACTCATGATGCTTTCTGAGTTTAATCCGAAGGCATTTTTGCCAAATCCTCCGGCCCTTGCTGAGCCCTACACCGGCTTCACCATGGGTGAACATGGCGAACAGATGGCTGTGAAAAATGACATCACTCGTGAGCGTCAAGACGAACTTGCCGTGCGCAGCCACCACCGTGCAGCAGCGGCCATGGAAAACGGTTTTTTGAAAGATGAAGTTGTTCCGATTTGGTCGGGAGCTGCGAAAGAAAATTTCGTTGATGCTGATAATTTGGTGCGCGGCGACACCTCACTGGAGGCCCTGGCAAAATTGAAGCCTGCCTTCGATAAGCGCAACGGAACCTTAACTGCAGGCAATTCAAGCGCACTGACCGACGGTGCATCGGCTGTTCTTCTCGCAAATTCTTCTTACGCCGAAGAACATGGCTTGCCGGTGTTGGGATATATTGTTGACTCTGTCACGGTTGCAGTTGATCCAAAAGATCAATTGCTGATTGGCCCGGCTTACGCAATCCCCAAACTCCTTATGAAGTCTAATCTCAAGCTCTCTGACATTGGAGTTTTTGAGATTCATGAAGCCTTTGCAGCACAGGTCTTGAGCTGTCTCGACGCAATGTCGAGCACCCGCTTTTGCCAAGAGAAACTTGGACTCGATGAGGCTTTTGGCGGGATTGACCCAAGCAAAATGAATATTGACGGCGGCTCTATTGCCTACGGACATCCGTTTGGTGCCACAGGTGGCCGACTGGTTGGACGCGCATTGCGTATTGCACAACGCACCGGTGCTCGATTTGCAGTCGTTGCTATTTGCGCAGCGGGCGGCATGGGTCAGGCAATGCTTCTTGAAACAACACAAAACTGAGGGACTCTTGCAGATGAACAACACTATTATTTCAAGCACAAAAACATTGCGTGTTTCTTGGCAAGATTCCGTCTGCGTTATCGACTTCCACGACGAAACAAAATCGATGAATGCTTTTTCTAAAGAGATCCTCAGCGACCTAGATAAAGTTGTTTCACAAGCACTTGCCACTCCCGGCATTGCTGGTTTGGTCATGACCTCTTCAAAGCCTGGTTGTTTTTCTGCGGGTGTTGACATCAGTATTTTCGGCACTCTCACAAGCCAAAAGGCTGGCGAAGAAGCCTCATCAACACTGCATGCACTCTTCCAGAAATTTGCAGACGCCAACGTCCCGACAATTGCCGCCATCAATGGTGTCTGTATCGGCGGAGGCGTAGAGCTTGCGCTTGCATGCCACTATCGCATTTGTTCCTCGCACCACAGCACTCAACTCGGACTTCCTGAAATTCAACTTGGCCTTTTGCCAGGAGGCGGTGGTACTCAACGCCTCCCTCGAGTGATTGGAGTTGCACCTGCACTCGACCTGATTCTCACAGGTAAAAAAGTTGATGCGAAGAAATCTCTGAAGCTTGGTTTGGTCAGCGAAGTCGTTCCTGAAAATCAACTTGTTCGACGCGCGGTTGAGCTCTGCAAAACAAGCCAACCTATTGCGCTTGAAAAAAAGAAATCTGGACTTGGATTTCTGGGGCATATGAAATCTTCAGAGCTTGCAAGCTTGGATATGCAAAAACTGGCACTGGAGACAAACTCCATTGGCCGCACTATCATCGAAAGAAAAACAATTGAGCAGATAGAGAAAAACACGAAGGGTTTTTATCCAGCCCCGAAAAAAGCGCTTGAAGCGGTGATGAAAGGATTATCGCGTCCGCTCAGTGAAGGTCTAAAAATCGAGGCGAAATTATTTGGTGATTTGGTTGTCACACCTGAAAGTCGATCGCTTGTTCATATTTTCAGAATGATCACTGCAGCTAAGAAGAATCCATTCGATGCGGATGCTCAAAAAGCCTCGCGTGAAACCGTTCTCGATCCACTTCTTAAGGGTGAAACATTTGTTGGCATGGTTGGAGCCGGCCTGATGGGCAGCGGAATTGCTACAGTCCTTTCCGACAAAAATATCCGCTGCGCACTTCTCGATCGCGACGGTGCTGGCGTTCAACGAGGTCTCAAAGGTGTTCAATCGTACTTTGATGAGCGGATGAAAAAACGTCGCATTAAAAAGTTTGATAGAGACGCGGCATTGGGACGCATCATCCCGACAGTGAATCTTTCGACATTCGCCGGTACACCCTTTGTCATTGAGGCCGTGTTCGAAGATCTTGCGGTTAAACACGACATGCTGAAACGCTGCGAAAACGCAATTGAAGACGAAAACTTCGTGTTCGCCTCAAACACCTCGAGTTTGCCTATCGGCCGAATTGCAGCAGCTGCTCGTCATCCTGAAAACGTGGTGGGCATGCATTTCTTCTCACCGGTTCCCAAGATGCCATTGGTTGAGATTATCACCACCGACAACACCTCTCCCCGCGCAGCCAGTGCTGCTTTCGAAATTGCAAATAAAATGGGGAAAAACATTATCGTTGTGAAAGACGGACCTGGTTTCTACACAACGCGCATTCTTGCCTTTCTCATTGCTGAAGCGCTCAATATCCTCTCAGAGGGAGCAAGCATCGAAGAAATTGATCAAGCACTCGAACGTTTTGGCATGCCGGTTGGCCCCATCACTTTGCTCGATGAAGTTGGAATTGATGTCGGCGCGCACATTATTGCTGTGCTGAAAGATGCATTTGCGGAGCGCATTGTCATTCCACCGGAGCTCAACTCGATTATTGCTGAAGACCGCAAGGGGCGCAAAAATGGCCGCGGTTTCTATACGTACGTCGACGGACGCAAAGACAAGCCAGACGCAACAATCTACAAGCACCTCAAGCACGGCGATGACCGCAAACGTTTTGATATGAAAGACATCGCAGATCGCTGCATGTTTGTTTTCATGAATGAAGCAGCACGCTGTTTGGATGAGGGAATCATTAATACAACCGAGACGGGAGACCTTGGAGCAATCTTTGGTCTTGGCTTTCCGCCCTTCCTTGGCGGGCCGTTTCATTATGCTCAACAGCTCGGATATGCGCGGGTGTCACAAACATTAACCGAGATGGCGCAAAAGTACGGCCCCCGTTTTGCACCAGCATCCCACTGGACAAATTCTGCCCGGTAAGACATGCCTTTGACTGTATCCTTGGGCGAATGCTCAGCTCACTGCCCAAGGATGCCGAACTTCTTTTCTGAAACCAGACTTTGTAATCGGATAGGATTGTAAAATGAAGGCGCGTTCACACAATCACCAAGATTCATGCCCACGTGCAACTCAAAAGGCGTGGCAGAATCGCGGCTGCAGACTGCACCTTCTCGCGCGAAATGCATGCGCATTCGGAATTCTTTTAAGCACTCTCTCGGCTTGTGAGTCGTCTCCCCCGCAAGTTCGCACAGCAGTGCCAATCTCATGGGGCGAGGCTAATTCTCTACAACTCTCACCTCAGACGGAAGCCATAAGTCAACCTTGGCGTAAAGTTGTCGTCTTGACTCGCGGTGTGCTGACCATTGGTATGCAATCCAACTCAAACGTGGGCAAAGTTCGACTCAGTGTCCGCAACTACACGGGCCGCCGCAGCCTTTTTCAAAAGGAAATTGATCTCGCTCCGAGTTCTCCAGTGAACATCACTTTGAATGTTGAAGCGGGCACATATTTTGTTGTCGTTGATCCATTACAAGGCCAATCTTTCGGCGCTTCACTTGCAGCGCGATTCCAGCCTGAAGATCCCGATGCGTTATCGGGCGCCGACAAAGGCAGAGAGGGTGCTCAACAACTTGCCAACTCTCAAAGCAAGGAGAGCGCGGTCAGCTATCGCGATGGCAACCGCACAGATTGGTTTCGCTACGACGCGAATAACGCCGAAACCCTGCAGCTGAAATTCATTTCGGTGGATCAAGCAAAGGGAGTTAAGGCCGAATGCATCACCCCAACGGGCTTAACTTTTGAGCTCACTGGACAGGATAAATTGGTTTTGCGCGAGCCGGGTACCGTATGGATTCGAGTTTATGCGGACCAGGTCGACTCCGGAGGAGGTTACAAAATCACCGCATTCAGTTCTCCTTTTCTGGGAACTGAGCGCAAAGGTTTGATCCTCAAATACAACGGCAACAATGCGACAATAAATATGGGAACCGAAGATGGTGTGCGGGAGGGCTTGAAAGGATTCATTCAACGCCCGGACGGGACATTGGTTGATTTCGTGATTGAAAAGGCGTTGCACCGCACATCAACCGCAAAATCAACATCTGGTTTCCGGGACGTTGATCTGAATCTAACCGTTCACTTCGAGCGGAATTGACCGCCCGCGAGTATCAAAAATCAGTCCGCCTTAACAGACTCGATAACGATAGGCTTCACAGGGACATCGCTGTGCATCCCAAATGAGCCTGTTTTCGTTGTGGCAATGTCATCAACAACATTCATCCCCTCTGTCACCTTGCCAAAAACGGTGTAACCACCGTTGTTCGGGAAATCGAGGTAAGGGTTGTCGACCAGGTTGATAAAAAACTGAGCGGTGGCCGAATTCACGTCGGCTGTGCGAGCCATTGCGAGAGTGCCGCGGACGTTTTTCAAACCATTCGATGCTTCGGTTTTAATGGGTGCTTTGGTTGGCTTTTGAGTCATCTTATCATCGAATCCGCCGCCCTGAATCATGAATTTATCGATCACGCGGTGGAAGATGGTGTTGTTGTAGTGGCCCGACTTCACGTACCCCAAAAAGTTTTCCACCGAAATAGGTGCTTTCTCTTTGTCGAGTTCAATTTTGATCGTTCCCTTGTTGGTCACCATCGTCACTGTCACAGCATTTGGATTCACTTTCTTTACCTCTTTGCTTGAAGATTTCTCTTTTTTTCCATCTTTGGAAGAAGACTTTTTACTCGCGCTTTCAGGTTTTTGTTCAGCTGCGGCGAACGCTCCACCCATCACAAAAAAACCACTCGCAACGCATACGACCTTTGCAAAACTTCTTCTTGAAATCATGATTGCCTCCGTGCAAAAAATTTCAAAATCCAATTCTTAGACTCAATTCATCTGAATATATTTAACAACCAAACAGCAAATTTCAATGCTGATTCACATCCAGGCCCCAAAAGACGCCAGACTCCTCTTTTACAAGCGCCGCAAAAGCCTGCGGACTCATGGCATCGCGATTCCTTCCGTCGCGGTAGCGAGGAGTCAGGGTGCGGTTTTCCACTTCCTTGTCACCAATAACGAGCATAAATGGAATTTTGCTCACCTGTGCTTCACGCACTTTCGCCGACAGGGTGTCATTGCTGAAATCCGTATCAACCCGAACTCCAAGTGCTGCCAATTGAGAGCGGGCTTGCTCTGCCCATTCAACGCACGATTCTTTCACCGTCACGATACGCGCTTGGACCGGGCATAGCCCCAATGGGAAATGCCCTGCCGTATGCTCAATAAAGACACCCATAAAGCGCTCAACCGAACCCAGAACCGCACGATGGATCATCACAGGGACCTCGGGCTTATTGGCTGCCGATACATACGACGCACCTAGGCGACCTGCAGTTTGGAAGTCGAGCTGAATTGTTGCACATTGATGGAATCGGCCAATTGCATCTTTAACCTTGATGTCGATCTTCGGGCCATAAAAAGCGCCATCGCCAGGGTTCAAAATATAATCAATTCCCTCAGATTTAAGCGCTTCAACCAACGCGTTTTCTGCAGTATCCCAAAGTTCTTCCGCGCCGACTCGCTTTTCTGGACGTGTCGAAAGATAGAAACGAACTTCTTCGAACGTCAGATCGCGATACGCATCGCGCACGAAACGCAACGCGGATTTCATCTCGCCTTGAATTTGTTCTGGCATGCAGAAAATATGACCATCATCTTGTGTAATTCGGCGCACGCGCGTCAGACCATGCACAGTTCCGCTCAGCTCATTGCGATGAACAACGCCGAATTCAGCATATCGCATAGGTAGCTCGCGATAGCTACGCAGTCCGGTTTGGAAGACTTTCACGTGAGCCGGGCAGCTCATTGGCTTAATGGCATACTGCTGCTCATCGACCTGGGTGAAAAACATATTCTCGCGATAATTGTCGTAGTGTCCGCTCATCTTCCACAGATCAACGTTCATCACCTGGGGCGTATGGATTTCGCGGAAGCCAAATTCAGTCTGTTTGCGCCGGATATAGTTTTGCAAAAGCACAAACAGCTTAGCGCCATTGGGGAGAAAGAAAGGCGCACCCACGGCAGACTCGGGAATCAGCGCAAAGAGCTCGAGTTGTTTACCAAGAACAACGTGATCGCGTTTCTTCGCCTCTTCGAGCATGTGCAGGTAAGCATCGAGATCTTTTTTATTTGCCCACGCAGTGCCGTAAATGCGGGTCAACTGATCGTTGTCTTTATTTGCGCGCCAGTAGGCACCAGCAATACTCATTAATTTAAACGCACCCAATTTGCCGGTGCTTGGCACATGAGGACCGCGACACAGATCGCCCCATCCGCCCATCTCGTAAATCTTGATGGCTTCACTTTCGGGAATATCACCAACAATCTCGGCTTTAAATTTCTCACCCAACTTTTGGAAGTGTGAAATAGCTTCATTGCGCGAAACGACCCGCGGAATCACTTTGAAATCTTTACTGCAGATTTCGCTCATTTTCTTTTCAATGGTTTCAAAATCATTTGAACTGATTTTGATCCCTTCCGGCGGCTTTACGTCGTAATAAAATTGATTTTCAACAACCGGGCCAATAGTAATTTGTGTGCCTGGAAAAACGTCTTGAATAGCCATTGCCATCAAATGTGCAGTCGAATGGCGAATAATTTCCAAACCAGCGGGCGAATTGCCGACAATAATTTCGATCTTTTCTCCGCCTTTGAGTTCACAACTCAAATCACACAACTTGCCATCGATTTTTCCAGCGACAGCACTTTTTGCAAGACCAGGACCAATGTTGAGTGCAACGTCAGCCAAAGAACAAGGCGCAGGCAGAGTGCGAGTAGAACCATCTGGCAAGAACACGCTGACTTGTGAGCTCAAAATAACTTCCTCCCGGCTTGGAACACTTCAGAATCCAATTTGTTTATGACACCGTCAGGTGCGACGCAACACATCCAACAGAAGAGCTCGGTGACGCTCAAGGATTCCCTGCAGGGCGGCCAATTCATCTGCATGAAACCAAGCAAATTCGGATATTTCCGAAGCTTGCACAGCCCAACCGGCACATTCATCTGCACTCAGCGTCCGATTGGCTTCAAAGATAAGCTCTAGCATTGGAAAATTCTCGCTCACGAGCGAATTTCTGAGAACAAATGGCGTCTGTCCCAAAACCTCAGTGGCAGACCACCCTAGTTCTTCATAAATTTCCCGCACCAAACCAACCTGAGGCAACTCAGGCCACTTGATCAGACCACCAGGCAACCCCCACGGCTTGACTCGTCCTTTATGCTTTAAGAGACACACCCGCCCCTCGGAATCGCGAAGAATACACAGCACCCCAACTGTCCAGCGCGGGCCAAAGGTTTTCAACCACAAACGCACAACCCACATGCGCAGACGCCGCGGTAAACTCCCGAGACTCTTGCTCACGTGCTGCTGTTCCGTATAAGTCATGCGCTACACCTAAAATCTTACAAAAGAGGGGGAGTTGTCATGGATGTATCACGTATTGTCATGCTTTTTCCGGGCCAAGGCAGCCAAACTGTCGGCATGGGCCGCGATTTATCCGAAAACTTTTCGGAATACCGGGAGACTCTTGCCGAGGCATCGGATGCTCTCGGATTCAGCATGGAACGTCTTTGCTTTGAAGACCCCCAACAGCAACTCAATTTGACAGAATATACCCAGCCGGCGCTGCTGGCGAGCAGCGTTGCGGCTCATCGCGTGCTGGCTAAAAGAGCCAATCTTAAAGCGGTCCAGGCTGTTGCAGGGCATAGCCTTGGAGAGTACTCCGCCTTGGTCTGTGCCGGTGCGCTTCAATTTTCAGATGCACTGAAGGCTGTTCGCTTCCGTGGACAAGCCATGCAACGTGCAGTTCCGCTCGGAGTTGGCGGAATGGCTGCCTACGTTGGAAGCCAGGTTGAAAAGGTTGTCGCGCTTTGCAAAGAGCTGAGTACCGAACAAGCGTGCGTTGAACCCGTTAACTTCAATTCACGCTCGCAGGTGGTCATCAGCGGCCACAAAGCCGCTGTCGATGCTGCAGTGAGCCGAATTTCTGCAGAAAAACTCGGTCGCGGAATACCTCTATCAGTGAGCGCACCCTTCCATTCGAGTTTGATGCAGCCCGCTGCGAAAGAAATGGAACAGTACCTGGAGCAGGTGTCGCTCAAGGCATTGCTGACACCTTTGTATGCAAACGTCGATGCGCTCAAATACAGCGAAAGCAAATACTCACGCACACAGTTGGTCAAACAAATCGCCAGTGCTGTTCTCTGGACTCAAACCCTCGATGGCATTGCCTCGGCCGAACAACCCTCTCTTTGGCTCGAGGTTGGTACAGGTGCGGTGCTCCAAGGGCTTGTGAAAAAAACGCTCGACAATGCCATCAGTGCAGGTACACACGACTCTGAATCGATGAAGAATATCCTCGCCGCACTGGGAGCATAAGAGCGTGGCTAAGCTTAAATCTGCAGATGACATTCAAATGATGCGTGCGGCTGGTCGCCTTGCCGCCGAAACGCTTCGCCACGTTGGCGCATTTGTAAAGGCCGGAATTTCGACCGAGGAAATCAACACAATCGTTCACGATTACATCGTCGCTCATGGTGCATATCCAAGCCCGCTCAATTACCGTGGCTTTCCTAAGTCTGTCTGCACAAGCATTAATGACGTCATTTGCCATGGCATTCCGAATCCTGACGTTAAACTTAATGACGGCGACATTATCAACATTGACGTCACCGTGACTCTCGATGGATACTTCGGAGACACCTCAAGAACTTTTTACGTGGGCGAGAACATCTCCGAAGAACGCCGGTTAGTCACCGAAACTTCAAGTGAATCTTTGGCGCGTGCAATGGCAGTTTGTTCACATGGTGTGCGTGTGGGCGATATTGGACATGCAATCCAATCTTATGCTGAGGCTCGCGGCTGCACTGTGGTGCGCGACTTTGTTGGCCACGGAATTGGCAAAATTTTTCATGAAGAACCTGCAATCACCCACTATGGTCGACCAGGCACGGGAGTCAAACTCGTGCGCGGGATGTGCTTTACAATTGAACCCATGATCAACGGCGGTGATTGGCGCAGCAAGATGCTTAAAGATGGCTGGACTGCTGTCACTCCTGACGGCAAGCCAAGCGCTCAGTTTGAACACACAATTGCTTTGATCGGTGATGGAATTGAAGTTCTGACGGCATTGCCAGACGACCCAATCGCACACCGGGCGCGGGAATTAGGTGCAAAAATTCTTTGGCCTGAACTCACTTAATTGAATAAGTTATCGCTTTGTTGAGCAGTACAATCTTACCCAGGAATCACCCCGCTCACCTCGCCACCACGAACTCCTCACTCTATTGTCCGCTCTGAGTTTCAACCACTCAGGAGGACAAACAATGAGCAATATTGACGTCTGGAGAAATCGTAGTCTTTCTCCCTCGCGCCTTTGGAACGCACCTATCACCACCAATTTTTTCCGCAGAATGGACCGGTTGTTTGAAGATTTCATGAACGAATTTACTTCAGATGTTGGCTTGCGCGAAACTGCTCTGCACGGCTACGAGCCCGCTTGCGATATCGTTGAACGCGACAATGATTTCCTCATCTGTTTGGATCTTCCAGGTATGCATGCAAAAGACATCAACGTTGAGCTCAAAGGCAATACGCTGGTGGTGTCGGGCGAGCGCAAAAGCGAACGGAAAGAAGAAAAGGGCGGCACTCATTATCACGAGCGTCGGGTCGGTGCATTTGAACGGCACTTACCGCTGCCCGAAAATATGAATCTCGATAAAGTGCAGGCTAATTTCGATTCAGGAGTTTTGTCGCTGACCATCGCAAAATCAGGTCAACCGCAACGAAGAAAGATCAATATTTTGGAATCTGGAACAAGTTCCGGAGAGGTAAAAGTAGAAGGGAAGTCTGAACACAAGAAATCTGCATAATTGAAAGACACACGAGGTGTTTTATGTGCACACCAAACAATTTCGTTATTGCAACCTGCACATCTTTGCTCTCGCTCATAACCCACACCTCGTGTGCTTCAACCGCAACTCCAATTGCCTCAACTGTACAAAGTTCTGCGCAAAATCCTGCTCCTTCAACGGCCATGCCGATGCAAATGATGCAAATGCCGATGCTGGGCGGATGGCATCATTCGTCCGCATATGGTCGACTTTATTTTCAAGGCAGCGAAGTTTCCTTGCAAGGAGTGGTGATCGAATCGGGTTCGGTGATTCCTCAACCACACATGATGCAAGGCTCACAAATCATTCTTCGCGTCGATAGCAAGCGTTACGTTGTTCATCTTGGTCCTGCTTGGTATATCCAGCAACAAGGGTTTTCTTTGCTCAATGGCGATCAAATTACTGTTGTTGGTCGGTTGATTGGTGAAGGTGCTTCCGCTTTTGTGATTGCATCACAACTCACAAAGGGAGAGCAGGTTTTCAGCCTGCGCGACAAAGATGGCATTCCTTTCTGGGCCGGAGTGCGCATGAGAAACATGCCCATGATGCCTGGTCAGGGTCAGCCACAACCCCAAAAATGATCTCTGGAACCCGCAAGAAATCTAAAAGAACCAAGCATTTCTTCTTGTTAAAAATTGCCATAAATTCGTCAAAATTACCCTATTGACTGCATTTATGGGCTTTGCTAGCCCTCCGTCTCGATTGAGGTGTCGTCTTGACACGCAATTTTCGACAGACCGGAGGTTCCGCATGTGCTCATGGCGATCCAATTCCCTGTCCCGAGTTCGTAGTTCTTCTCTCTCGGTTCTCTTCGGCTCTGCTGTTCTCTTTGTTGCAACTCCTGCGCTCGCAAGACACCGCTCTGGCGCTGGATCAAGTCAACCGCCACGGCAAAATGTCCCGGCTCAACCTTCCGCACCATCGGCGTCATCAGGCGGCGCTCTTGGGCAAGCAACTCCTTCCAACGATCTCGTGACGTCATCGTTGCGCTATTGCGCTCCTGGGAGCTCTTTTACTGTCGCAACTTATAACGTTGAGAATTTCTGGGACGACAACGCAAATAACTCTGGCGCCAACACGTACAACGAATACAAAAATGGCGGCTCGAACTGGTATTCCGATCAAATGTACAATGTGAAAGCTCAGCGCATAGCAGACGCAATCCGCATGGCGGGCGCGCCCGACATTGTTGCAATGGAAGAACACGAAAGTGCGAACAACACGAGCCGCACGCTCGAGCTTCTGAAGCCCCACTTGGAAGCGCTGGGCTACAAGTTTTTTGCGCTGGGCCAGCAAAACCCAAACAATCCAGTTGCTGTAACATCAGCGGTGGTCAGCAAGTTCCCAATTTCGAAAAATGAACGACTCGACTTCTCTATGACAAACGATCAAGTGAATGATGTCGGTCCAAACAATGAGACGGTTGACAGTTTGAATTCTTCCGCTCGCGATCCGCAAGTGGTGACAATCGACGTGCAAGGCACTCCCTTGCGTCTTTACGCTTCACATTGGAAGAGCCGCCGCGGTGGTCCTGGCGCAGGCGATGCAATGCGCCTGGCAGTCGCAAAGCTCATCAAAAATGACGTTGACGTTCAAATGCAAAAGACGCCTGGACTCGACATGCTGGTGATGGGTGACTTCAACTCGTATTACGACGAAGAACCTCTTCAAAACGGAATGTTGTCGACCGACGATAAAGATTCCATGAAACGCGATTCAAGCGATCCACAGATGTACAATCTGTGGTTTGAATTGCCAGCAGCTGAACGCTGCTCGTACATGTACAACGGCCAGCTTCAGTGCATTGACCATATGTTGACCTCTGCAAGCTTGTTCGATGGCAAAGGAATTGATTTGGTCGAAGGTTCTTTCCAGGTTGTGGGTCACAACGGCGGAGAAGCTGCAGAAAAATTGATGCAAAGCGACGGCCGCACGCCAAAGCGCTGGGGCATGTCAAAAGGCAGCAATGGCGTTCGCTTCACAGGCACCGGTTACTCAGATCACCTGCCTTTGGTTGCGACCTTCAAGCTCGCGGGCCGTTGCAAAACAAGCAAGTAAAAACGCACTGAGCTAAGCCTCGCTTGCTGATACGGCAGGGATATGCGATTCCGTAAGGGGATTGCATCCCTGCCGTGTCGTATGTCACGACTGTGTTGAGTCTCTTTGATAAGCGCGACAAACGCTTTTCACGAGTTGGGGAGTTAGCAATGCGAAAGAAACCACGCAAGGTCGCCAGTCGGAAGCGGAAAAAGCGTGAACATTTCACCGACGATGAGACACCTGGGCCCGATTCCCTGGAGAAATTACCTCCAATCAATCGGCGAGATGTTCCGTCGGCCATTGATCCGGGGATTGCACATTGTCCACTAACCACGAAGAAGAGCTCCTCAAGGTCATCACCGTCGAAAAGCAAAGCCCCTGTAGCTGCGGCAATACCTACATAAGCCATATGGTGAGCCAGGTAGGAGAATACACAGGCTGGGGATGGTTCTGGGTCTTGTTTGGAGTCACGACCGAGCCTGTGCGCGTAAAATTTGTGTGCCGAAAATGCAAAGCGGTTGTGGGCGAAAGCAGTGACCGGCGGATCTTGCGCCGCGACGTTTAGATTTCAGACTTCCGCTTTCTGAACTCGCGTCCGAATGAGCTCTGCTTGCCTCCGAATTGCCTGCTGCTCTTCGTCCGATTTTTTCTTCCAAACGCTCCACATCATTCCCATGCGGCGCGCAAATGATGCTCGATGCGCCTGAGTTCTTTGCGTTACATCAATAAAATCCCAATACAGCGCGTTGAACGGACAAGCATCCTCTCCAATGGTTTTTTTTGGATCATAAGCACAACCTTTGCAATAATTGCTCATTTTTTTGATATAATTCGCCCCCGAAACATAGGGCTTTGTTGCAAACACTCCACCATCGGCAAACTGACTCATTCCCAAAACATTAGGTGTCACAACCCACTCGTACGCATCTAAGTAAACAGACCAAAACCAACTGTTAATTTGTTGGGGTTCAGTATGGGTGAGAAGTGCGAAATTGCCCAACACCATCAGCCGGGTGATGTGGTGCGAATAGGCGTGTTCATGAACCTGCTGAATCACAGTTGAAAGACAATTCATCTGTGTCGGAGCGCCCCAGTACAGTGGGGGCAGATTCTCTTTGAAGGCAAAAAAATTAGTCGAAGCATACTCAGGACGATGGCGAAGATAAACAAGCCGGACAAACTCGCGCCAACCAACGATCTGACGAACGAAGCCCTCTTTGGAGGAAATTGGAATGTTTTTTGGGGCAGACGTGATCGCCCGCAAGATGGCCTGCGGAGAGATGATTTGTAAATTCATCAGAGCCGATAATCCAGAATGGTACACCCCCGCAGACTCTGCCACCATCGCATCTTCATATGGACCAAATTTTTCAAGTCTGAGGGCAATAAACTGCTTCAAGTATTTCGCTGCAGAAGCGGCGTTTGTTGGAAGCGTTGGACGCTTGAAACGTCCGAATCGATCGTTTGGCAAATGCGCGCGCAGCATAGCTTCAACATCTCGATAAATATCGAGGTCAACATCATCAAACCAATCTTCTGAAAGGAAGTCGGGCGGTGGATTTTTACAAAGCTCAGCAGAAGGTGGAAGACGGTTCTCTTCATCGAAGTTCCATTGTCCGCCTTCAGGTTTGCCGTTGTCCATCAAAATGCCATATTTAACCCGCATGGATCGATAGAAGCTTTCAAGCAAATAGGGGGGCTTTGCTGCCAACATCGAATCATCGGCAAGAAAAAACGAATTGCTATGAACAACAATCTTTGCACTCAGCTGCTCCTTCATCCACTCCAGGGTGCGGGGCTCGCTCGGCTCAACAACATGCACTTCTGTGGAAGCGAATTCGCCAATGACCTCTGCAAATGTTTTCTGCGAGCCTTTCACATAATGAAAAGGAAGATCCGCATGTGATTTTTTGAGCTCGTGTGCATACCGTCGCATGCATGAAAAAACGTAAAGTAATTTTTGCGGATGATACGGCAGCCAATCTGCACGGGGGAGAGACTCAATCATCAATACAAGATCATTGACCGGGTGGAGCTTCATTTTCACGAAAGGGTGTTCAAGACTCAGCTGATCACCTAGAATGAAGAAAATCCTTTGTTTCCCGTCTTTCATCTTTGCGCCCCTTATCGAACTGATGGACAGCATGCATGATTGCGGCAAAGCGCACAATCTGGACAAGGAAATGTAAAATGGTTGTTCCGCGGAGACATGAGTAGAAATGTCTCCGCGGTTTTTTTTCGTCGAATAAAATTCTCGAATTTTGGTACGCAATATCCATCCTTTTGTGAAAGAGAAATCCATATCAATGGCGGACAAATCCACGGAGTCGTAAGATGCCGAGTGGATTAGGGGGTGATTGGCTCGACACCAAAGGAGGAAAAACTCATGACAACAGAACACGAAAGCAAAGAGCGCCAAGGCTCGGAAGCAGGAAAACGTTCGACCGGGAAAATGACTGTTGAGGAAGCAGGACGACGCGGTGGCGAACGAACTGCCGAAACCAGAGGTCATGAGTTTTACCAATCGATCGGCCGCAAAGGTGGCGAAGTGGTGAGCCGCGACAAACAGCATATGTCGTCCATTGGCCGCAAAGGTGGAGAAGCTGTGAGCCGCGACCGCGCACATATGGCACTCATCGGCCAAAAGGGCGGAGAAGCACGAAGCCGTCACTTCAAACAACAACAAGCCGAAAAAAAGAGCGGACAAGCACCGGCAGAATCGCCTACGGTTAAGCCTTCAGCGAGTGCGGAGTCGCGAGGTTTTGCAAAAAAAACAGGCAATGAACAGGAGAAGGCTGGCTGACGTCTTCTTGACGCAAGTAAACAGCTCATGCCCGTCAAATGCGCCACTCTTAAGGTTGCTGCACGCGTTTCCACCCGCCGCAGCTCCGCCTGTCTGCTTTGCAGTTTCAGCCCCGTTGCGCTAACGTCCAGCGCGGTTGGTGGCTCGAAACAGTGCGCTGCCAGCGAGAAGAAGAACAGACATATTTCCTGCAATGGTGGAGACCCAATTCCATGGCGACTGCTGTATCCCCTTCGAAGGCATGGCTCAATGACGTTGAGCTCCTCGACGCGACTCTCGAAAAGCCAGATCTGAGCATGGCAGCGCTTGCTGCAAATGCTGACACTGGAGCACCCCAAGCAAACGTTCAAGGCCTCATTCAGCAAGATCTGCTCAACACCCTGCGTGGCGGGCTGGACACAGCGGTTCCTTGGTTTCTCAATCAAATGCCTCCTCTCTACCAATGGATGACTCCTCGCGAGGAACGCCTCGAACATTTGACGGAAATTGTTTCGGGAAAAGTGCTGACCCACGGGCAGCAAATGGAGCGTTTAAATAACCAAACCAACGTGGCCACAATCATCACAGGTGGCGACAACGGCAACGCAGCGGTTCGATTGGCACCACGCCTTGGCCGTGAACAGGCGAAGTTCTTCTCTTACTTTTTGTCGAACGACAAGCGCGTCGCAATCTGCTCAACGCTGCAATCAATTTACAAAGCAGATGCCAACTGGAGCTCGGCAGAGAAACAGCAAAAGAAGGCTTCTATCTTTCATGCTCTTTCGCTTAAAACATCAACTGATGTGGAAAATTATCTCGCAGCGCTCGATTCCGAGACTGTTGAACGAGCCACTTCAAAAATGCTTGCGATTGGTTTTTCTGCAGTGAAGTACTGCCAGGAAAACGAAAACGTCTATGTGAATCTCACCACAATTGACGAAGCTAACGAGGCAAATTTCCGGGTTGATATTGGCCTCAAGGGCTTCCCCGTGACCGCTGGCATCGAAAGTGTCATTGGAATTCTCAACCGCTACAATTTCAATGTTCGTCGCACGATGGGCTTTGAAGTTCGCTTGCCCGACACCCAGCAGTTCGCCATCTTGCAGCTTGTTGCCGTTGCGAACTCCGGAGAAAAACTCAACCCCAATTCAACACCCTGGGGTCGGGTGATGAAGGCGCTGAAAGCCCTTAACTACGTTGATCATGGCGACGAGTTCTCAGCTCTAATGCAGGGAACGAACCCACGCAGCCTGAACGAATCGAACCTCATTCGTGCAATTGCCAACTGGTCGCACATCTTCCTAACGAAGGTGAACCCATACTACTATGCCCTTGATCGCGTTTCTAAGATCATCTCGCGCAATGATGCATACATGGAACAATGTATCCGTTTTTTCCGCGCACGCTTCGACCCTCGCTTTGAAGGCGACCGCAAGTCGCGTGCTGGTGAATCGGCACGAATCGTTGAAGGTATGCTCGTCGACATTCAAGATGACGTTGAGCGCAGAATTCTACGCGAAGGATTTAACTTCCTGCAGAATATTCTGAAGACCAACTACTTCTTGGTATCCAAGGGTGGTTTGTCTTTCCGCGTCGATCCCAAATGCCTCGACAAAGAATTTTATCCAGACTCTCCCTACGGCATCTTCTTTATGATTGGTCGCGACTACCGCGGCTTCCAAGTTCGCTACCGCGATATCGCTCGCGGTGGTGTGCGGGTTGTTATGCCGCGCAGTGCCGCCGACTATGACAACGCGCTTGCGGGTGTCTTTGACGAAGTGAACGGCTTGGCGTCTGCACAGCAGATGAAGAACAAGGATATTCCTGAAGGCGGCTCAAAGGCAGTGCTTGTCGTGCGTCCCGGCGGTAATCGCCACCTTGCTGTTAAAGCAGCTATTTCTGGACTTCTCGACCTCATAACCCTCGACAGCAAAACAGGTAAATTGGCAGACGGAATCATTGATTACGTCGGCCAGGAAGAAATTATTTACCTGGGGCCTGATGAAAACATGACCGACGATTTGATTGTCTGGGTCATCGAGCACGCGCTCTACCGGGGCTACAAATATGCATACGCCTTTATGTCGAGTAAGCCCGACTTTGGTATCAACCACAAAACATATGGTGTGACATCTGAGGGCTTGAACGTTTATCTCGACAACGTGCTCCACTACCTCAAGCTCAACTCACCTCAATCAACTTTCCGCGTCAAAATGACGGGTGGTCCGGACGGCGATGTTGCAGGGAACGAACTCAAAATTCTTCACAGAGAATATGGCGAGCGAGCGCGTGTTGTTGCCATCGGCGATGGATACGGCGCGGCCTTTGACCCACAAGGATTAAATTGGGAAGAATTGCTCCGTTTGGTGCGCGAAAGCAAGTCGATTGTTGAGTTCAGCAAAAACAAACTCAGCGGCGATTCCAAAGCTTTCGTGATTTCTGCCGACAGCAAAGAAAATATTAAGCTGCGTGACAATCTCTACGCGAATGTTGAAGCAGAAATCTTTATTCCTGCGGGTGGTCGTCCTTACACCGTCAAAGAATCCAACTGGCAACGTTATCTGAAGGCCGATGGCTCACCAAGCTCGCTTGCTATTGTTGAAGGAGCCAACATCTTCTTCACTGCGGATGCACGCAAGAAGCTCGTCCAAAGCGGCGTTGTTGTGATCAAAGACAGCTCGGCTAACAAGACAGGAGTGATTTGTTCATCCTATGAAATTATTGCGTGTCTGACCCTCTCTCCCGAAGAATTCGCTGCGCTGAAGACAACATATGTCGGCCAGGTTATCCAAATTCTCCGTGAAAAAGCTGACGACGAAGCAAAACTTTTATTCCGCGAATGGCAGAAGCGCGGTTCTGAAACCAACCTCGTTGACCTTAGCTACGAAGTCTCAGCCGAAATCAACAAGGCAAAAGACATCACTCGCGAACGCCTCAATCGTCTCTCTGATGCTGAACTTTCATCCGAGAAATTTAATTTCATTTTGTATCAGCATTGCCCGCAAATTCTGGTCGAGAAATATCGCGACCGAATCGTTTCTCGGTTGCCGCGTGCACACAAGATCGCAATCATGAGCGCATACATGGCAAGTCACTTGATCTACAAAGAAGGCCTCACGTGGCTCGACACTCTTGATTCCGAGCAAGTCTTCAAACTTGCGCTTGAATATATCGACGCCGAACAGGCCGTGGACCGAATGATTGTTGATGTCAGCAACAGTTCCCTCCCGGAGAAAGACAAACTTGTCGCCATTCTCAAGGGTGCAGGAGCAAAGCAACTGGCCGCAAGCCGGATCTGATGCTCATGAATAGGTGGCTCTAAAAATGAACGAAGGCGCGAGCGCTGGCTCAAGTGGTTTTGCCCGAATAAGATTAGCCCTCCAGCCTCGCCTGTTCTTTTCTCTCTTCCTTGTCTTTGCAGTTTGGACACTCACTCCAGTCTTACCCGCTCTGCTTACGGGTGCTGCATTGGCATTCTTGAGCGAGCCGCTAACCCAGCGCTTGCATCGTCGGTTCAACGCTCCTCGCCATTCATTCAAAGCAGCGACCCTTTCAGTCTTTACCATGCTCCTACTTGTCGCAGGGTTTTTGCTGCCGTTCAGCATTGTTGTCATTGAAACTCTGGAACGGATTTCCGCGAGCGTCCGCGACCTTTCCGGAGAATTTGCTTCACAAATCATTCAAAGCTGGTCGCAACGTCTTCGTCTGCTTCCCGAGCAGCTTTCCATTCCGGTTGCCGCGGAACAGCTCACAGCGCTGCTCGCACAAGCGGCTCAGAAGAGCCTCGCTTGGCTTGGCAACACCACTGCATCACTCGTCGCACAAGCGCCTGGAGCGATTTTTTTCTCGTCGGTGGCCTTTCTCAGCTGGGGGTATTGCCTTTGGAAGGGTCGAATTCTGCGCATTCAAGCGCTTCGATTCTTGCTTCCCTGGCCACAAGAACGTGCACTGATCCGACTCACTTTCGCGCAACTGCTCAAATCTCTGGTCGCAGCAAACCTTCTTGTTTCTCTGATTCAGGCGGCTGTGATTGGAATTTTTCTCGCCGCAACTCACGTCCCGCACGTTTTGCTTTGGACCTCACTTGCATTTTTCGCATCTTTTGTGCCTGTTGTTGGAACACTGCCTGTAACGCTCGGGGCTGCACTTTGGTGTTGGAGCGCAGAGGCATCCCCTGCAAATACCATTGCCATGCTTGCGTGTGCGGCTATTGCTGGCACGGTCGACAACCTTCTCCGTCCTTTGCTTGCAAAGGGTCAGGGGCAGCTCGATTCATTCTGGCTCTTCTTGGCCATTATGGGTGGTCTCGGACAATTTGGAATAGCAGGATTCATTCTGGGTCCGCTTGCACTGGCTCTTTGCATGGCCTCTGCCGCGGCACTTCGCCTAGCACTCAAAAACAAATGAGCGAGAGTATCTCATGCGCAACTTAAGAGAATTCATTGCAGCACTTCGTGCCAGAGGAGAAGTTCAGGACATTGAAGCTCAGGTTGACCCTCATCTCGAGCTTGCAGAAATCCATCGCCGCGTGATTGAAAACAATGGCAAAGTCCTGTTTTTTAAAAACGTCAAAGGCAGTCCCTTCCCAGTTGTTACGAACTTATTTGGCAACATCTCACGTATTGAATTGGCATTCGGACATCGCCCGGAAAAGTTTGTTGAACGTGTCGCGCATCTTGCTCATACTGCGTTGCCACCGCGGATGAGCACATTTTGGGGCGCCCGTGATTTGGCCTTTGATGCACTGAAAATTGGTCTCAAAAATAAGCGGCGCGCGCCTGTCTTTGAAGTAGAAAGTCCGCTCATCCCAGGGCGCGGCCTGGATGAACTACCAGCGTTGGTTCAATGGCCCGATGATGGTGGTCGATTTGTAACCTTGCCCTTGGTTTATACCCAGCACCCAGATTCCGGAAAACACAATCTGGGAATGTATCGCATTCATATCTACGATGAAAAAACGACTGGCATGCACTGGCAAATCCACAAAGGCGGCGGCTTTCATTACTCGGCCGCACAAGCCCGTAATCAAAGTTTGCCGGTGAATCTTTTGATTGGCGGTCCACCTGCGTTGATGCTTTCTGCAATTGCGCCTTTGCCAGAAGACATTCCTGAACTTATGCTGTGCAGCCTACTGCTTGGCGAAAAGTTACCAATGACTTCACGCGATGATCTTCCCTACCCAGTGGTGAGCGAAGCTGAATTCGCAATAATCGGTGAAGTCCCTGCGCACGTTCGAAGACTTGAAGGTCCGTTCGGAGATCACTACGGCTATTACTCACTCGCACACGACTATCCTGTCTTTAACGTGAAACGCATGTTCCACCGCGAAGACGCGATCTATCCTGCAACGGTCGTTGGTAAACCGCGGCAAGAAGACTTCTACATTGGCGATTATCTTCAGAAGCTTCTTTCTCCTCTATTCCCTCTTGTCATGCCGAGTGTGATCGAACTCAAAACCTACGGTGAAACCGGATTTCATGCTTTGGCAGCTGCACGTGTTAAAGATCGCTACGAGCGAGAAGCTATTTCCAGCGCACTGCGCATTTTGGGAGAAGGACAACTCTCGCTGCAAAAATTCCTCATGCTCACGGATGGCAACGTTAATCTCAACAACTTCAAAGAAACGTTGGTGTATTTTCTTGAACGAACACATTGGGAGAAAGACCTTTTTGTGATCAGCAATGTGAGTCAAGACACGCTTGATTACAGTGGTCCAAAGGTTAACGAAGGCAGCAAAGGGATTTGGTTGGCTTTGGGTCCTGCGAAACGCAAACTCAACGCGCACCCACCAAGCGATCTCCCCTCGGGGGTTCGCAATGCAAAAGTTTTTGTCCCTGGGTGCCTGGTGATTTCTGCTCCAGCCTATTCGGACGCTAAAGATTTTGTTTCACAAGTCGCATCAAATCCAAGCTTCTCTGCCTATGAGCTCGTTCTGGTTGTTGACGATGTTGAAGAGGCAACGCAGAGCGAAGAAAAATTCTTATGGACCTGGTTCACAAGGTTTGAGCCCGCAGCCGATATCCACGCTGCAAAAGTTTCCCACAACCGTTTTCACACTCGCCTCGAGGCTCCGGTTTTCTTTGATAGCCGGATGAAGCCTTGGTATCCGGGTACAGTAGAACCCCACCCCGACACCGTCGCCCTCGTGAACAAGCGATGGAGCGAATACTTTCGCTGACTTTTACAGCCAGGTGTCGCACTTCTGACCCCCTGCAGAAATTGAACTCATGAGCTTGCCTAGGATGCGTCATCCTCGGACCGGGGGGCGTTGCACTCATGAAGACGCTGTCACTCGAGAATGAATACGTCTTGTTGTGTTCGAAGCTCGAGACACGAATGAACGAATTGGCAAAGCGTTTGCCAGTTCTGCGCGGCTTCTGGGAGCGGTGGTGCAAAGAACACCAATCGATAACCCGTGTGCTGAACACCTTTGAAATGGGTGGACGGCAGAATTCAGAAGGCGATCCGACATGGACTGACTTTCTGAAACTGCGTCAGCGGATGGTTTCGACGTTGGGACAAGGCATGAAAAGTGCCGGCACAACCCTGTCCATGCGCGAGGAACTTAAAGAGCTCCTGCGCGAACATGATTTAGGTTTTATGGCCTTGCTGCAAAAGGAATTGGAGCGGGTCAAAGAGCAAATGACACATGCTTTTGCAGTGAAAAAAACTGTATCTGCATACGCACAAACGGCTCAGTATCGGGGGGAGTAAGGATGCTGAAGGTGGACAAGAAAAACCAGGCTGCAAACGGGAAAGCAAAGAATATTGCAGCCTCGGATAAGAAGACGACCACATCCGCTCCAACACAAAAGGACACACCGCGTCCCTCGAAGTTGGATACGCTTAAAGTCGTTCCAAATGGTGAACAGTTAATTGACATCATCGAAAAGATGAAATCGGTGCCTGAGCAAAATCAGCCCTCAAAACAAAATACAACTCGCGTTGCTCAAATTGGCAAGAAGGTTGCGTTTGTGGCACCCATGTTGCCACACCATTGCGAACTTGAGATTTGGAACGCGGTGGTGAAAAGCATTGGCCTTGAAGGCGTTGTTCTCACTGCTCACAACGAAGAACGCGCGTTCCAGACCTTTGTTGATACCTGCAATCTCGCCACCATTCCTGTTGCACTCAAATGCAAGACGCTTGAGACAACTCTTGAGAACAAATCCTTCCTGGGCGGTTTGGAAAATGAAATCCGCGATGCTGCAGTTGTTGTAGCCGTGGGCGAGGCATCACTTTCAACTTATCAAGCAATGAAAGCGCGCCGGTCGCTGCAAAACAGATTGTTGGTATGGCAAAATGCGCCGCGTCCTCCAGCAACGTTGGGGTTGTGGCGAGCAACTCCTTACGCTTCACTTCCACCGCAGATGACCCGCGAAAAAACCGTTCGTCGGGAAGTTCTTAAGACCTGCGATGCTATCATTTCGTTGGACAAAGAAGGTGCAACGTGGGCGTATCTTGAAGAAGTGAATCCTCAGCGGATTCGAAGAATCAATCGCGGTGTGAATACTCAAATCTTTAATTTGGAAAAATGGGAAACAAACAAGCGCGACATTCGCAAAGCGCTCGGCCTTGCCGCTAACGACTTTATCTTTTTGCAAACAGGTCCACTTGAAATTGACTCAGGCGCTCTCGATACTGTTTATGCTTTCAAGAGCATGATTCAAAGCCACAACAAGCTTGTTGGCAAAGTCAAACTCCTTTTCTGTAGCACAGGAAACTCGAGTGCAGATGTTCGCCAAGCTGTTGTGGATCTACAATTGGAAGATCATGTTTTCTTCCTCAATCCAAATGAGTCTGCAAACAAATTGCTGGTGGGGAATCAGCTCTCTCCGTTGATTGCGGCGTGTGATGTGTTAATTCACAGCCCGCTGGCTCCATCGAACGGAAGTCCGCAACGTTATTTGGACACAACATATGACATTCTCTGCGGCCTTGCCTGCGGCGTCACGATTGTTTCAAATGGCTTTGGCTGGGCAGGCGAATTCGCTGGCCGCTTCTACAAAACCTTTGCGGGCGGCAACATCCACAGCCTCACACGGGTTATGTTTGAATCAATTGAGAAGAGAGAAAAGCTCGCCAATGTGCGCCGAGCTGCGTTTAAAGCAATTGAGAATGAACTTAACTTTGAGCAGGCCGCAGAAGAATTTAATAAAATTATCTTCAATGCTTTGGCGGGACCACAGCTCCAAGAAGGTCACTCAACCGACGCGATTTTCGACCAAATTGAACGAACCATCCAAGGCAAGCAATATCTGGATGCAATCCATCTTATCAACAAGGCATTCAATTTTGCCGAACTGACAACAACCCAACGTGCGAACTTGTTCCGTTACATTGGCGACTGCTTCACCAAGTTGGGCGATTTGGAAAATGGAACAGCGAACTATACTCGGGCCCTGGAACTTGATCCTTATTGCGGCAAGTCGCTGATTGGCCTTGGGACTGTTGCACTGCAGCAACACAATTACAACGTGGCTGTTCCTCAATTCCAAAAAGCTGTCGGGCTCTCTCCGCGCGACGACATGGCGAGCCTCGGCTTGGGGCTTGCGTTTGAAGGTCTCGGAGAACTTGAAGAAGCTCGTCGCTGGACAAGCCGCGCTTGCAATTTGAATATTGAAAACACAGTCGCCATTTTCAATCTTGTCAAACTCTCGTACGACACAGAAGTCTTCAACGAAGCTGAAGAAGTTGTTTCGCGTTACGTTGGCCAGCATCCACACGATATCAACATGATTTTCACGCTCGGTGGACTCGCGTTTAGAGCCGGCAAGTTTGAAGAAGCAACAAAGCTGATGGAAAATATTCTTTTACTTGACCCAATGAACAGCCGTGCCCATAGTTTGATGGCTCAAATTCAGAAGAGAAATGAAACTCGGCGGCAGGCTTGATCAATGCCAATACGTTCACTGTGAGGGGAGGTAAACAATGGCTGATGTGCGTGTTAACGGTAGACGCCTGGCGCTCCTGCAAAAGGAAACACAACTTCAAGCACTGGTCGACAAACTCGACGGGATTGCAGCACGAAGTGCGAGCTGCTTAACGGCACTACTGATTGGTGGCGTTGAAGTTGACTTAGAAAACGCCGAAACACTCGCTGCACTGCCAGCTCTTACTGACGCTGATGTGGTTGAGGCGCGAATTGAAAACACAGCTCAGCTGTCTTTCGAAAGTCTCCAGGTTGCCCAAGAGATGGCAGAACTTCTCATCTTTGATATCAAGGTAACAACTTTGAAACTCTGGGATGCGAATTCATTTGCCGAGAAGGAAATTGAAAATCTTCTGAAAGACTGCCACACATTTTTGACCCTCGGAGCGCATCCACTCGACCTTCTGCAACGCTCTCCTCTTGAACTCAGTGCAACAGCACAAGACTGCCTGCACGAACTCGACAAAGTTGCTCAGTGCGTTGAAGATGCAACTCTTCTTGCTGTTCACTCCCAATGCAAAGACAGCTGCCACGTCTTGGTTGGCCGTGTGATGCCCGCGGTTGAGCGGTGGCTTGGGCTCAGCACGATTTTTGCAAAAGAGCTCGAGATTGACCGTCTTGAGCGCCCCAATCTGGGAGAAGCCGCTGATGTGGTTCCATTTCGCCCGGTCCCAGGACAGGTTCCCTTCAATATAACCCGCTAAAAGTCCGTGTTTTTTTAAACTTTTCGAAGCTCCCCGCAAGCGATTTGACGGGTGGCCTTTTTTTTTTCCCAGGCAAGCCGATCTTTACAGTGTTCTGATTTGCCTTCGGGGGAACTATGACTCGGATGCGCTGGCCAACACGTCGAAGAGCCGCCCAGCTTTTATCGCTGGTCGGCGTCGCTTCGCAAACACCAGCGTTCGCAGACGGGCTCCAGCGGGAATACACGTCGGCACAAATGTTGGGTTCGGGAAATGCCGGACTTACCGATGTCATGGGCGTCGACTCTTTGTTCTACAACCCTGCGAACCTTGCTCGAACTCCGCAAATCGTTGGTGAAATTATTATCCTCAACCCCCAGGTTGAAGCGAGCCAAAACGGCTTGGGTATTTATAAAGACATCAAAGCGAACAAGGACATGCTTGATGTTATAGGAAGCGTGCTCGGGCATCCGGTTTCATTGGCAATTCAAAATGCAACCGGTGCCAGCTTCAGAAGAACGGCATTCGGATTATTCGAACGAGTGAACTTGCAAATTGGAATCAAAAATGATGCCGTTTCTGGGCTTCCAGTGGCTTCCGTTCAGTCGGATGTGCGCATTGGTGCGGCCTATGGAATTGGACGGAGTTTTTCATCCAACGTTTTACACATCGGAATCACGGGTCTTGTTGTTCAGAAAGCTGAAGCAAAACTTTCTGTGTCAGCCTTGGATGCACAAAGTAAGTTTTCCGGATCAGATGGTTCGTCAGTCATCAATGATGCTCTGAAACGTGGAACTGCAGTGGGGGCTCATGTTGGAGTGTTGATCACTCCCAATGCCGAATCGTCACCTGAATTCGCACTTGTGGCTCGCAACATTGGCATGACCTACAACGTCGGTGGCAAATCAGAAGACAAACAGCCAAGCAAAGAACTCCAAACTGTTGATGTTGGGTTTTCGCTCCAGCCGGGAACTAAGAACAGTCACTCGCGTTTGTCTATCGATGTGACCGATGTTCTGAACAAATCACAAGAGAATTTCTACAAACGCCTTCATCTCGGCGCAGAAGTGACTTTCTCGGGAGTGCTCGGCGTTCTCGGCGGATTAAACCAGGGTTACTCAACGTATGGCATGTTTTTCAACACTAAGATCATCCGATTGGATGCCGGAATCTTTGCAGAGGAGCTAGGCAAATATCCGGGCGACAACAAAAGCCGCAGTTACTATGGACGAGTGAGCGTGGGGTGGACAAAATGAGACTTTCACCAAACCGAAAACTTCTTTCTTACTCATTGCTCATCCTCGTCGCAGGGCAGTCAGTTGTAATCCTCAGCTCCTGTGGGAGCGAAAATGTTTTCAGAAATGCGGTGAAGAGATCGGACTCCGACAAAGCAAAAGCAGCGCTTGAGGCAGGAGATGTTGAAACTGCAATTGAAAGCTTGAATGACTACCTCAAAGACCATCCCGACGACATGACCGCGCGCTCGATGCTTGCCAATGCATATTTGAAAAAGTCGGGCGTCGACCTGTTGAAAATTGGAACTTCCATGTCTAGTGGTGGAAACGGACAATCCAGTTGGAGCACGGTCAGCGGAGCGCTTCCTGACGGTTCGGAACAAAATGTCACCAACATGAAAGCGGCTGTGAGTGCGCTTGAAAGCATCCCCGTGGCGCAACGCACTGATGAGCAGAATTACCAACTTGCAGTTGCGCAAACAACACTTGCTGTGACGGTTGCCAAGAAGGCTGCGGGTGACACCAGCTCAGGACAAATTTCTGCAGAAAAAGTCGACCAAATGAGTGACTCTGACGCTCTAACGATCTACAACGCTTTGCAAGGTAGCAAGAGCGCCTCAAATGCAATGTCCACCCCAAACTCCGGATTGAGTTCTGTGGGATCAATTGCAACCAGCGTCGACCAACAAGCTGGCTCTACGCCCGAGGAACGCTTGCGGAATTATCTCAAGTCACAGCATTAAAGCGGGCGAAGCATGAAAATCAGTTGTGTTCAGACAAACCCGGGGGCAATCCTCGAAGAGAACATCGCGCAACTTGAATCTCTCATCTCGACACTCAAATTTCAGGAAAACGCGGCAAACGTAGCCCTTCTTCCAGAAGTATTTGCTGTCATGGGGAGTGACACCCTCCGGCTTCAAAGCGCAAACCATCTTGGCGAAGGAATTTTTCGTAAACTTTCACACTGGGCAAAGGCTTCAAAACATTTCCTTGTCGCCGGAACACACGCTGAAATTTCTGAGCAAGCCAATAAAGTTTATAACACAGCAACCGTTTTCTCACCCGACGGCGCCTTGATAGATGTTTATCGCAAAATTCATCTCTTCAATTTGCGCGACCCACAAGGACAACCACTCTATTGTGAATCGGATGTTTTCGCACAGGGGAAAGAATCGAGTGTGTTTTCGATCCAAGATGGAACGGACTCATGGCAATGCATGAATATCGTTTGCTATGATCTACGATTTCCCGAAATTGTTCGTCGCGAAATGAATCGCTCCGGACCGCTTGATGCACTCTTTATTACCGCAGCATTTACACACCAAACAGGTAAAGATCATTGGGAAGTGTTATTGCGAGCCCGGGCAATTGAAAACCAATGTTTTGTCATCGCATGCAATCAAACAGGCTTTCACTCGGAAGGGCGCAAACGCAACTGGGGTCACAGCCTGGTCGTAGATCCCTGGGGCAACGTCATCAAATGCCTCGATGAAGAGGTTGGCGTGTTGAATGTCGAGATCTCCATAGAAGCCATTCATTCGGCACGCACTCGGCTTCCCGCGCTTCAGGACAGAGTCTTCGTCAATTGAATGTATGGTGCTGTTAACTACGCTTCGGTCTGTGCCAAGACTTTTATTTAGTCAGCAGCTCTTTAACAATCAGCTGATGTTCTGGCTTTAATTCACCGGAAGCTAAAAGCGCTTTCAATTTAACAGCTATCTTTTGCGCAGGAACAGCGTAGGTCAGCAATGTCCAAATCTCTTCGCCCTTTGAACTTTGCAAGGACCTGAGATAGTTCGAATGCTGAATGCGTTCCTCTTTCGGGATTGCTCCTGTCCACAAGAGCCCCACGACTGCACCTGTTTTGCGGTTTACCATTGCTGAACCCGAATCACCATGTGAAACACTGCAACCCGTTGCAAACGACCAGGCGCTGTAATCCGCTGGATTGTACTTATCCGGATCAGCCATCAAGTGAAACTCATCCGTTCCCGACATGACTCTGCAGTCAGCGTTTTCATTGACCATCATCTGACGGTTGCCATTTCCGGCAATCCCAAAGCCAGCCGTGATGAGAGGAGTGTCTTCAGACAGAGACGAATAAAAATCAAAATTGCCCGCCAATATCTTTAATGAATCCGATTCAGCCGCAGGCACATCAATTGTGAAGAGAGCAAGGTCAATTTCAGGCCAGCTTCCGATCATGCTTGTGCAATAATACTTCTTTTTACGAAGAACAAAATTGACCATGTGTCCTGTGCATCCCGATTCAGACTCAAGGACGTGGTGGTTCGTCGCCATGACATGTGCGTTGCCAAAACGTCCGAGATAAAATGAGGTGGCTGAATTGAAGAATGCGGTTGCACCAACGCTCCGCACATAAGCAGGACTCTGTTGAGGTAGGTGCGTGACATCAACGGGGCGCTTCCCCCACTCATCACCGATTTGGTAATCACGAACTCCAGAAAAAAATTCAGTTTCGAGCAAGTTCTTGGCTGACAAAGGAACGCCAGAACCAAGTTTTGGAACGCTGCTTTCGTCCCAATCGTACTGCTTTTCTGCTGTCTGTGCTGCAAAGACAGGTCGTGTTTGAACAGTGATGCAAAGAACGAGCAACATCAAAGAAGTTCGGAGCCATGTCGGACATACCACGCCAAGCCGTAAAAGCATTGTGAACCCCTTTTTTTTGTGCTGTTAATGACAACTGAGAGCTGCAAAATTACCGCTGAGCTCAACGTTCATTTTACCAGCGATCATTTTCGAGGTTTCGCACTTGAGAAGAATCGGGAGCAAGTTTTTGAAGTTTTCTTCAATTTTTCCACGCAACGCCAAACCAAGATTCAGCTTCACGTCAGTGATATCAAGAGCATCGGAAATATTCATACGCCCCGCGAGTTCCACCCCAAGATCATTTGCGATAAATTTGGTTTCTTGCAAAACTTCTAGTGATTTTTTGTTTAACTTTGCCTTGATTCTTGATTCCGTAAACTCTTGTCGGGGAATGGCAAGATTTTCATCTTTGAGTTCGAAATAGGCCTTGCCAATCTTTAAATCAATATCAGCCAAGGCTTTATCAAACGACTCACCCGGATCAGGCAGAGAAACTTTAACAACTCCGGAAATCTGCCCGCTCACCTCTGTGCGCAGAAATGATTGAATGGTCTGCAGAGAAGGATCATTGCTCGAACGCACGTAAGCCAGTGCGTTCGCAATGAAAGGTTTAATTTCAAAGCTTGAGAAATCAACTCGAAAATTTCCGGGTGGAAGACGCGCGCCACGAACGCTGCCCATTTTTGTGAGCGATCGAATACTCTGTGAAGAATCAACTTCCAAGCTTCCGCCCGATTGTGTGAGCTTCAAATTAGTCGAAACACTGCCCCAGAAAAGAGGTATCACGCCAATAGACACAGAGGCCTTTCCAATTTTCACATTCGCCAAAGGATCATTTACGTTGCTCAATTGAATGTCTTCAAAATTCAATCCAAGCGGAAAGCGCGGCCTGAAACTAGCAACAGACAGACGCATGGGAGATTTCATTTGAATGAAAATCTCATTCACATTGCTGACGGCAACTTCCTTAACCACATTGAATGGAAAAGAGACATAGAGAAAAACGATGAATGAAATCACTCCGAAAACTGAATAGGTCAAGACAGCTCGCGCCCGCTTCGACTTTTTCAGTCGCGGCGACATGTTGCCTGTCCAAGTTTCGGAATTGAATAGAGTTGAGCGGCGCGGAGAGAGTTCTGCTTCGGAATCGGCGTCTTTTTCCGCGACGAGCACAGGCATGTCTTCTGCGACAAGACTGCTTTTCGGTTCGGTTGTTTCCATTATCAATTGACTCCTGACCAGAATTATTTCTTCAACTCAATTCCATCAACTGCAAAAGTCGCATCAAAAAATAATTTATTTTGATAGAGCCCTTTGATACGCAAATCGCTGACTCGCAAAAGCTTATCGTCACCTTCAATTGCAACAACAAAATCAATAATCTTCTTCAAACTCACATTCGAAACACGAAACTCTGAACGCGTTGCTTTATATTTCTCAGCCAACAGCGTGCCGCGAATAAAATCTTTCTCGCTCGATGCTTTGTCTGTTTTTGTGTTGCTGCTGATCTGAAGCTCGAGTGATTTCGCTTTCGTCTCAAGTAAGGAGAGGATTTGCTGGCTTTGGGTCACTCCCGAAATCCTTCGGTCAAGCTCATCAAACTTTTTCTTCGTCACAGAGTACTCAACTTGCTTTGCACGAAGCTTATTCATTGCCTGAAATGATTCATCGAGCCGCGATTGGAGATTGCTGAGTGCCGACAAATAAAGACCAATAAAACCAAAAACTATCAGGCCCGCGAGCAGGAAGCCTCCCGCAATGACAGCCGTTCGTCCTTCCGGAGGAAGTTTGAAATAGCTGTCCATGAAATATTCGATGCGTTCATTTTGTTTTCCAAAGATAATTTCTCGAACAGGGAGAAGCCAGCGAGGAATTCCACCCTGCTGCGATTCCGGAAATTCGGTCGCACCTGCGTTCATTTCAGTTCACCTCTTTCACAGTTGCGTTCATACTAAACTTAACTTTGTCAGACCCAGGAACACGCTCGGGGTTGTTGACTTTCAAATTTTGTAGACTCGGAACGGTTTTGATAATTGATCCAATTTCTTCCGCTGTTGCAAGGTCAACGGTTTCACCTTCGATATCAACTTGACCAGAGGAGTGGACGTGAAAATTAGTTAAATCGAGAGTGATTTTTTTCTCAACCGAGTTCGAGAGGTCCCGGAGTACCTTCAGCGGAACAGCGCTTCTCAATCCCAGGAAATTATCGATAGCCGCTTTCTTTGAGCGCGAGTCCTCATCCATCAACTGGAATGCTTTGTCTGAATAACGTTTTAGATCCCAGCTTGCCTGAGTAGCGATATTCTTTAGCTCTTTAGGTTCATTTCCAAGGGTCTGCTTAATTTCAACCTGAAATTGTTTCTTGAGCGCCTCAATATGATCGGTATAAAGCCACCACCGCAGCGCATAACTTCCAACAAGACAAATCACCAGCCCAAATGCCAATAGTGAAATATTCGAAATTTGCTTGAAGACCGAATCGTAACTACCGACAAGCGCAAGCTCACCTTTTCGGAGATTGATCTGAGATTGCAGCTTTCCTGGAACTCCACGCAGCGCAATCGCGAGGGCCTGCGAAAGAATTGGAGTTTTGTCATCATCGGCTTCATCAACTTTCAGACGTTCTGCATCAAAACTCATCATGCTGATCGGCAATTCAATTGCTTCTTCCAGGAATGGGATGATGTTCCTAATGCAAGCCGTACCACCGGTCACGAGAATCTGCGCTGGAACGAGTCTTTCCTGCGCCTTAAACGAGTGAAGAGTTCGGATGATTTCTTTGACAATGTCCGTAGCTGCCAAGCCCATCTGCTGAGCAACCGCAAATTCCGCTTCTTGTCCGATTTCAGCCTTGGAATCTGGCTTATACTCCAGGTAACTGACAGCATGTTTCAATCGCTGTGCTTCGCCGTAGGTGACGCCAAGGCCTTTTGAGAGCATTTCAGTGATGTAACGACCACCCATACGAATGGTTCTGGCTGCAACAAATCTATTGTTGTTAACAAGAATCATCGCGGTTTTCATGTGACCAATATCGAGGATAAGTTTGCATTGCTGTCCGTAGTCAAAAACGGGCAATCGCATTGATGTTGAAGGCTCAGTGCGGAGGCTCTTCTCAGAGTTTAAAAACGGAAAGAGATTAATGAACGTGAGGTAATCAATGTCAATAACCTTTGGCTCAATTTCAAGTTCCTTGAGCGCTCCAAGAAAGGCCTCAATATTTTCTTTGCGACACATTGCAGACAGCACGGAGGTATTTCCATTAACCGTGTCGATGATCTGCTGATCGATAATTGTATCTTCAAGATTGAATGGCGCATTGGCTTCAAGCTCGTTTTGCACTACCAGAGGAATATCGCGCTTCTTAACGTTTTGAAAATTGAATGTGCGGGTTGACACCATCAAACCATTCATTGCCGTGAAGGTTCGATCAACCTCAATTGAGTTTTCATTGAACAACTGCCGAATCGCAGTGTACTCAACAAGTTCAGGATTTAGACCTTCAATTTCAGGCACTGCGACTTCGTAAAATCGCTCGACCTTGTAGGCATTAAATGTGTGGGTAATCTCTACGGCTTTAATGCTGTAGCTTCCAAAGTCGAGTCCCAAAATTTTTTGCATACCGGCGTCCTACCCTCAGCCTTGTTCGAAAGAGTTGATCCCTCGAAGCGCTTTCATCGAATTCAATCGCTCAAGTGTAACCGATCGAGGCGGTTCTCCTCGATGCCAATTCAATGGCAATCGAATCCACCAATGTGACAATTCAACAACTCTATCTTGCCGGAAGGGCTGTCAATTCCATGCTCAGGTGATACGCTTGCCGGGTATCGAACGAGAGTCATGTGGAGAGCAGTAAGACAATGCAGAGGGGCACTGAGAGAAGAGAGTCTGAAGAGCTGATTCTTCGGCGAATCGCTCGCCGTCTCGACCGTTACCTTACGGAAATCGAAAAGAGCTTTTATCACCCAGGATCTGAAACGGGTGAAGCAACGGCAATACTTCCTGTTGTCTCGAGAGCCTCAATTAAGCTTGAAACACTGTTAAATAGTGCTCATGAGAGTGACAAATCGACTGATGATGTCTCCTCTGTTTCTGAAGACGCGATTCTTCGAAACACACAACAGAAAAATGATGCTCTGCCTCAGGAAGCTGTAAAACCACCACCACCTGCGGCTCCGCCTGCTCCACCCGCGCCACCGGCACCACAAGCAGCGGCAGCAAAACCGCCTGTGCCACCGCCACCACCTGCGGCTCCGCCTGCTCCACCCGCGCCACCTGCGCCGCCGGTCGTGGAAGCACCGGCAAAAATTGCAGTGGAAGAGAAGGCCGCCAATCAAAATGCACCACAAAATTTGCAGAAATCTGTTCCACCGAACCCGGTCGTGAACAAAACCGAAGCACCTCAGCCGACGAATCTTCAAACTCAGCTGCCACCACCGCCGAAAACGGCGCCTCCCCCAAGAACCGCACCCCCAAATGTGTCAGCGGCAGCCGACAAGCCTGCATCTAGCCTGCATCATTTCGATCCACCGCCCGCTTCAGGCGCGCCAAAAGACCTCGAGCTACTCCTGCATGGAAAAAAGGAACAAAATTATATTCTTGGAATGCGCCGAGAATTCCTCATTCCGCTTCTTGTCGTGATCTTCTTCCTGGTCGCCGGCTATTTTTTCATGGGTCCTGGCTATACCCACTGATCCGTAACCCATCGCTTTTCCCAATCTTAGCTGAGTTTCTTCTGACAAAACCCAAGTCTGACGCAGACTTTTTGCCTTCAGTTCCACGATGAGGCTCCGATGAAAAGAGTGGGTGCCCGCTCTCTTGATTGGAGATTTCTCATGGTGTCAAGACGCTCAAGGACGAAGTCTAGACAACACAACAACCAGCTTAGCGCTGCCAGACGGGAAAACCTGAACCGTCTCAAGCGGCTTGCACGCTATCGCCGCTTTACCGCGAAACTTGCATACAAGACGACGCTTTTTTCCGAAGTAAACAAACTCATCTTCGTTCAAGACTTCGAGGCAGCGAGTCGACAATTGGCTCAATTGGCCAGCATGTTTTGGAATGATGCTGAAATTCACTTCCGCAGAATTGAAGTTGCTTGCCGAACAGAAGCTCTCACAGATGTTGTTGAGGAATACAAACGACTGCGCGGATTAAATCCTGAGCACACGGCTATTGAAGCGGCATTTCTGTTGAGTCAAATCCGCCAAGAAGAATTGACGTCGGATGACTCGACTTTTTTGAAGGAAGAGCCTCCACCACGAATCGATGTTCAGCGTATGCGGCAAAAAGATGTCGTCGCTCTTGATGCTGAAAATGAGGCATTCAGCGAACGAAAAGTCAGTGGCAATGATGAAGCAACCCGTCAATTGCTGTCACGATGGGAATCGAGCCGTCCACCAACGTCGCTGCCTTCGTCTCGAGGTTGGCGCATCGAACGCTCGCCGACTTATCCAGATGACGCCGTTCCACCCAATATCCCAACTCTGCCGGATGCGTCCGCAGATTCTGACAAAGAACTCGTTCTTGGGCAAAGCTCAGTAGAACTGAGTCATCAATCTGAAATTTCCGTTCCTCAGCACCCGCTTCTGAGTGCTGCTCTGAGATTACGCGACCGCCAACCTCTCAACTCCTTTGCTTGGTTCGTGCTGGGATGTGCTCTCGAACTTACGGGCCATCTGCAAGAAGCTGTCGATGCTTGGACGAGATCATATCAGTTAAATCCGAATTCGCTTGCCGTTTTGGCAACAATGGCTGAACTCCAACAGATTGGAGCACTGCCTGAGAGCACAAACGATTATGCTGAGAAGTTTGAACAGCTCGACAAATTTCTTGTGCATGGAACCTATGAGACACATATTCGGCTTTACAAACACTTCATTGAAAAACGAGAAAGTTCGCATGCAATAGCAGCTCTGCGCACGCTCGCGGATTGGATGCAGCGTCAACGCGGAGAGGTGCCACCTGAAATTGAAATTCTCTGCCTGCTTGGCGCGATGAATGCGTACAAGCTTGATGCCAACGTCTCTGCGGCAGAGGCATGTCGACGTGAAGCTGAGAATATTGCAATTGCATGCAAAAAATCGCCGAAAAGTCCTGCGCAAATAGCCTTCATCGGACAAATCGCCGAAGAGTATGGATTGCCAAATCTGGCCCGCTTGTGCCTTTATTCTGTTTTGATTGCAAAAGATACACCCCTTGATTTGGCGAGTAAAACCGCAGCTCATTGCGTGGCGCATTATGCTTCTCTTTCATTGAAAGAGTGCCTCAAAACGACTTATCTGAATCATGCAGGCAATCCAGAAATAAGATTCTGCCAACTCCTTTGTGAACTCACGCTGGCATCCGTAGCAATTCGTCCGTACATGGAGCGGAAAAACAAAATTCGCGACGCTCTCGCAAAGAATCAAGCTGCAGTGGCTCTTCAACTGATGCAAGAAGCTCTGCAGGACACGAATGATGACGCAGAAATTCATTTTTACATGAGCGAGATGCTCTCGCGTCTTGGAATTAATGAGAGAGCCAAACATCACTTTTCAATGATGTACGAACTCGATTCATTGAATGTAGAGTCAGTTCTTCGCTACCTAAACTTCCTCATTAAAAATAAGGAATTTTTCTCGGCGCAAGAAATTGCTCGCAAGACAAACGAAATTCAAGGACTGACAACTCAACAGCGGAGTGAACTCCATTGGGCGCGGGCCAGTGCACTCTTGTCTGTTGGAGAAACCGACGAAGCCAAACAGGAAATCGACAGGTCATTGAAGGTTAATCCGTGGAGTGCTCAGTATCTGCTGGTTGCACTCAGGCTTGCAGTTCCTTCTGCAATCAAGAACAGCGATCCATATTTTGGCGAAGCTGTTTATTCAGTCCTCGATTCTCATCTGAGCGGACAACAAAATGCACTTTCAGAGGAGATGATCAGTCAATTCATTGAGCATGGACGCAAAGCTCTGCAATCTGGATTGTCTGAATATTCGTTTATCTTGGGCAAGATTCTTTTCATGCTCAATGAGAAAAATGAAAACGTCATTGAGTTCTTCAGCAAAGTTGGTGCAAGCTACCAGCCACGCCTGGCAGCTCAACAAACTTTAATGCTTCTGCAAACGGGCAATGCAAAATGGACTTTCTCACATTTGGCAATGTGTATCGCACGCATGTACAGCCAAGCAATGGAATGGCCGCTTGTGGATGAATGGCTTGATATCGCGGTGAAGGCTGGAGTGGAAGACAAGCATGTTCGCTCAAAGCTTTTTGAACTCGAAGCTCTGAAACTCGCACTTCACGGTACTAACTTTCGCAAGGCACAGAGTCTCCTTGAAGCTGCTTTGGATATTTATGACGGAAGCCAAAAAGTCCCAGCCGAAACTGCGGTCCTGCATGGCTATCTCATGCTCGCCCAAGGGAACATCAAAGCTGGCATTGAAAAAATGCAAACTTGCATAGGCGAAAACACATCAATCCAGAGCCTCTATTTCTTAATTAAAGGGCTTGAGCGTGCGGGACGGTTGTCAGGAAGCGAGGGAGAGAACATTCTCAGACTCTACAATCTTGCGCCGACGAATATGTTGGAACAAAAGTTAATTGAGGAAATCTACTGCACGGTGGGTTCGCAAAGGCCGGGAACTCCCGTCAATCTTGCCTGCTAGTTCACAGCTTTGCCATTGGTGGTTCTGCGGATCCTATGAGAGGATAGCGTCCTAAGAGAGGACGTCGCCATGGCATTGCGCAGAGGACCTTCTAAACGAGACGCTGCTCGCGAAAGCGTAGCACAGCTGAAGAAAATTCGGAGCCGAGTGAGCCTGGCACCAGAATGGTGGACGGGAAAGACTCACGTCCTGATTGATATGGATGGCACGCTTATTGGTCAGCCCGGAGCATTGTTCCACAACTTGTTTGCTGTATTCGCTCTCCTGCGCTTAAGCGCTTTGGGCTCGTATGGCGAGCTTTATCGCGCCGTAAACAAAACAATTCGTATTGTTTTGTCGCAACATCAATACGAAAACAATGAAGACGCTTTTTTTGAAACACTGGCGCGTGAGCTCAATGTGACTAGACAGAAGCTTGAACGTTTTGCTGGTCGCTTTTTTGATTCCGATTATCCATTCATCTGTCTGTTTCTTCATTCAGAGTCACACGCGCGCAGATTACTCGATCTTCTCCATGCAACAGGCAGGCACGTCACGCTTGCCACAAACGCGATCTTTGGGAGACGAGAGATTGAACTTCGTCTCAAAGCCTCAGATCTCTACTTGCATGACTTTGATCTGGTCACGTCTTGGGACGTCATGAAGTCAACAAAACCACACACCGCATTCTTTGAAGAGACTCTGCGCAAAATTGGCGGCGCACCTGAATCGACGGTGATGATTGGCAACGACCCTTTTTATGATCTTCCTGCCCACCAACTCGGTATCGACACTCTCCTTGTGGGTGCTCGGCTGTCGATTGGCAATATTGCCGACTCTTTGGAAGCGACTTTTTCGGGATCAGACCGACTCTAATCCGGCCAAAAATCCAAGCCCAGTAAAAGAACTCAGCTCAACGCTAAGCCTTCATACGTGCGCGAAGATAAGGCTCAGCAACAAGCAATGCCAAAGCTGCAAGAGCGTGTTGAATTTGCCCCGAGCGGGCCATCATTAACGCTTCCTCGATTGGAACAGTGCGAATGCGGATCTCTTCGAAGGGATCATGATGATTGCGTGGAACACTGAGTGGCTGGCAATCAAAGGCGATAAAATAGGTGATTCGATTGCCTTGAATGGCTGGGTTTGGAGCAAACCCAGGCAGCGACAAAACCCGCTGACTCGTAAGGCCAGTTTCTTCTTCGAGCTCTCGCAGCGCGGCCATTGTTAAATCGTGTTCGCCCGGGTCAACAGCGCCGCCCGGGGTCTCTAGAGTAATTGTATTAGTTCCAAAGCGGTGCTGCTCAACCATTACAATGTGGCCATCGGCAGTCACCGGAACAATATTTACCCATTGAGAACAGCGAATTGTGTACATCGATCGCTGGTGCTGTCCGTCGTGACTGGTTGCTTCGCGGGCCTCAACTTTAAAAATCGGGCAAGCATAAGCCTCTTTAGGTTCAGTGAGTTTGAATTTGCGTAATTCTGAGTCTGAGTGTGAGTCTCGATTCATAGCCAACATCCTTCCAGGTCTCTTGAACTCCTGTTTTGCCAGCAGGGCGCGGACAATGCTATGAAGCCCCAATGATTTTTGGCAAGCCCTCACAAAGGAGACGTCCATGGCTCTTATTTCCCTGCGCCAGCTTCTCGATCACGCCGCCGAAAACACCTACGGCGTGGCTGCATTCAACGTTAACAACCTGGAACAAATCCAGGCCATCATGGAAGCTGCAAAGGAAACCAACAGCCCAGTGATTATCCAAGCCAGTCGCGGCGCCCGCTCTTACACGAACGACGTATTTTTGCGTCATCTTATGTTTGCGGCTGTTGAACTCTATCCAGATATCCCTGTCTGTGTTCACCAAGACCACGGCAACTCACTCACCACCTGTTTGTCTGCAATCCGCAATGGCTTCACAAGTGTGATGATGGATGGCTCATTAATGGAAGACGGAAAATCGCCCGCCACATACGAATACAACGCGCAAATCACCCGCGAAGTGGTGAAGTGTGCACATGCGATGGGTGTCAGCGTTGAGGGAGAATTGGGCTGCTTGGGCTCACTCGAAACCGGCGAAGGAGAAAAGGAAGATGGCCATGGTTTTGAGGGCAAATTGTCGCATGACCAATTATTGACCGACCCAGACGAGGCGGCTCGGTTTGTTCAGGACACTAAGGTCGACGCATTGGCGATTGCGATTGGCACAAGCCATGGCGCCTACAAATTTACCCGCAAACCAGACGGGAATATTTTGAATGTGGAGCGTATCAAAGCAATCCACAAAAAATGCCCGAATACGCACCTTGTCATGCATGGCTCGAGCTCAGTGCCACAAGACCTGCAAGAAGAATTCCGCAAATACGGCGGCGAAATGAAGGCCACATGGGGCGTTCCGGTTTCAGAAATTCAGGAAGGCATCCGCAACGGCGTCCGAAAAATCAACGTCGACACCGACAATCGCCTTGCAATGACCACCGCTATTCGCAAGATTTTCCAAGAAAATCCTGCTGAATTTGATCTCCGCAAGTACATGGCCCCTGCCCGCGCTGCGATGCAGAAAGTAGTTGCTGAACGGATGGTCCAATTTGGTCAGGCGGGTCAGGCGAGCAAGATCAAGCCACTTGGGCTTGATGCTATGGCCAAACGCTACTTCTAAGCTCAGCCTTTACGCTTGAGATCATCTCAAGCATATCTTCGACAACATGCTCTGGGCCAGCGACTATGTTCTTGTCTTTTAGAACATCGAACCGCTGGCCCTCATAGTTAACCACAAGTCCGCCTGCCTCTTTCACAAGCAACTCTCCCGCAGCCATATCCCAAGGCGAGAGTCTGGATTCAAAAAAACCATTGAAAATACCGGACGCTGTTAACGCCAAATCAAGTGCGGCCGCACCATTGATGCGAACTCCAAGAACACGATTCTGCATTATTTCAATGCAACGAATCACTCCGTGCAGGGATTCCCCCTTGTTGGAGCTAAAACCGGTTGTAATGCTCCAGCGCCGCCGCTCGCTGCCCGCGCCAACCCGCATGGGCCGCCCATTCATCCAGGCTCCTTGTTCCTCGGCGGCGGTAAATAAATCCTCGGTTCCAGGCTGATAAATAGCGGCGCTTTTGCATGAAAATTGCCCATTGATCACGACCCCGCATGCAATCGAGATGCAATGATAAATGTTGCCTTTCGAAAAGTTCGTGGTGCCGTCGATGGGATCGATGATCCACAACACCGTTCCATCGGCATGAGAAGGCAAATCAGAGGTCAGCGGGTGACCTGAGGCTGCTCCAATCTGAAGGCTCTGACTCCAACCAGATTCCTCACCCAAAATCACATGTCCCTGAAAATTCTTTAAGATTTCCGATTTTATGAAGTTTTCAGAAGCGATATCCGCCTCCGTCACCAAGCCCAGATCCCCTTCCTTTTCGTCCACCTGAATCTCTCGACGAAAATAGGTCGTGGTCAATTTTCCCGCGGCCCGTGCGATATTTCCGACATCCTCAAGACTAGGCAAGGTCACTTTCTGCACGATTCTCACTCCCGGATCGGTAAGGTTTCTCTTATGATTAGCTTAAACGCCGCCTTCATTTGCTGCGGCTTTGTATGATAGGGTCGAGCTGGACGTTTGGTCCAGACCCTATGAAAGGCAAAAAATGGAAACCTCCACGCTCATCCTGACAACAGCCGTCGTGCTGCTGAGCGCCGTACTGGGTGCTTGGCTCGCACGTCACCTGGTGTTGAGAACACAAAGCGCTGTCGAGGGCCTCGGAGAATCTGCAGAACAAATCATCCGCAACGCAAAACAGCGGCGCGACGCGATTCTCGACGAAGCTCTCAAAACTGCTCGTGAAGACCTCGAGGCCGATGCGCAGCGCCTCGAGGAAGAGCGCTCGATTGTAAGAAGCTTTAATGAGGACTTCGAGCGAGAATTGAATCAGCGACAAAGCAAAATTGATCGCAAATGGAATGAAGTTCAAAACCAGGAGTCGCAGCTCTCAGCGCGCTTGCAACAAAGTCATCTGAAACCACCTGAACTTGATCAAATCGACCAACAAAAAGCCGAGCTCGACAAATCTCTCATTGAGAGCCTCATCGTCAAAACCTCGGTGAATCGCAAAGACCTTGAAGATTTGACTCGAGATGAAGTGGTCAATGCTGAGAAACTCGGCATTTCTAAATGGATGCTCGAGAATCAAGAGCGCTTGAAGGCTGAAGCTCAACGCGGCGCGCGCGATGTGCTTCTAAATATCTACAATCGCTACAGTCCACGTTTTATTTGGCCAAAAACGAATTTCAACGTTGAGGCGCCGTCGAAAGATGTCGTTGAGCGCCATTTCGCTGAAGAATCACCACTTGTGCATTTACTTCTCGAAGGCACCGACACAGCGCTTGATGCGGTCATAGATTCTCAATCCAGCGAGCCGCCCACCATCAAAATTTCTGGAGGGGGAGGAGTCGACAAAGAAGTGATTCGCCTGACTCTTGAGGAAGTGTTTGGTCGGAACCAATTCAATCCCGAGCGCGTGAAGCAAATTTTGCAAAAACATCGGCAGAATCTCGACCGCCAGGTCCTGCGCATGGGACAAGACGCACTCAAAGTCTTGGGACTCGAGAACATGCATCCAGAAATTCTTAAGCTCATTGGCTCTCTAAATTACCGCACCAGCCACCGACAAAACCAATATTATCACTCGTTGGAAGTCGCCCGCCTGGCTGGCATGCTCGCCGATGAAGTTGGCGTCGATCCCAAGCTTGCGAAACGGGCAGGAATTCTCCACGACATTGGCAAGGTTCTTGATTACAAAATCGAAGGCAGCCACGCTGTTATCAGCGGCGATTACGCAACTCGATTTGGTGAAGCAGAGAACGTTGTTGATACCGTGCTCTCACACCACGACGACAAGGTCGTTGAAACACCGCATGCATATATTCTCAAAGCTGCCGATGCGATGTCCGGTGCGCGCCCTGGCGCTCGTGTCGACATGGAAGAGGGATTCCAAAAGCGCATTGAAGGCATTGCGGAAGTCATCAAAAGCTTCCAAGCTCAAGGAGTCACAGGTTCGGCGATTATGCATGCAGGACGCGAGGTCCATGTGTTTGTTGATAACCGTCGCATCAAAGAAAAGGACATTGATCCACTCGCACAAAACATCTGCCGCAAGCTCGAAACAGACGTTCAATTTCCCGGACAAATTAAAGTCACGGTCGTTCGGAGAATCGAGATTTCTGAAGTCGCTTAATTAAGGCCCGCACTTTTAAGGTCAACGAACCACGCGGCCTGTTGATGTAAACAAAAAAAGCCCCGCACCGGAAAGATTCCAAGTGCGGGGCTTTTTTCAAACTCAACTGAATTATTAAATAGCCAAGCCGAACACAGCACGTGCCGCCCAATAGCTATATTTCATTTCGCCGTGGGTTTCATAAGTCACTTTTCCGCTACCAACACTGTATTCAACACCGAGGCGGGTCAAAGGAAAGGGTGTGATCAAAGCGCGCACCGTTGCGCCCATTTCAGAACCCGAGGATGCCTTTCCAGACTCCGTTGTTGTGCCGCTTGTCAGGCTCGGTTTTTCAATATCTTTGCTTCCACCTGTTGGAAAACCGTAATTCACTCCGGCTTGCAAGGTCACGAGTGGAATTGCACCCACATGCAGACCAGCTTCCAAGCCAGCTGAATTTGTTTTGACTGTTTCTTTCCACTTGACGATTTCAACATCGTATTCGCGCAGCGCGGTACCAAAGTGGAGTTCAGGGCCAACATAAACACTCAACAGCGGCACAGGACTTAAAACATCAATGTGTGCGGCCAATTTACCTTCTGCGCCCGTGAGCGACTTCGTTGAGGCGGTTGAACCACTTTCCGGAGTTTGATTAGTCAAACCACCTGCGGCAAAAATCCGAATATCTGCAAAAGCGTTGCCCACACTCAGCAGCGAAACACAACTAGCCACACCAGCAAAAGCCAAACGCAACGCAGTGTTCATTTCCATTGAACGCATGAGTCAACCTCCGTGTTATTTGAGCCGCAGTTCAGTTACGAAACCATTGTTCGTATTTTTGAATTCAAATTCTGTTTCACACGCATGCGCCAGATCAATCCAGATAATTAAACTGATGAGCGCATACAAAGTATTTGGGCTGTTTGAAGGATCAGGTGCAAGTGCGGCGAGCCCTTTTTCAATTCTGTCATTCACAGCAACTGAGGAATCGGTAGCCACTGCGAGATAATCGTCGGGAATAGACAAACCATCAACTTCCCAGCGGGCCACAACCCGCCCGTTCACACTTTTTGCCGAAAACACAACACTCGCGCCGCGACGCGCAAAATAGGCTGAAGCGCGCCATGGCCCAACCAACAATCGCCGCAGCAAACCCTCGTGAGCTGTTGCCTTGAGCGGTGTGACAATTGCCGATTCGATGTTGATTCCCTTACGCCGCCAAGTGGTGTCAAATGAATCAGCAACTTCACGGAAGACCACTGCAGCGTCCAACAATTTCGGCGGGTTTTTACTGACAAGTTTGCCAATCATGCCTTGTGGATCATTGGCAAGATAAATTTCAAATTCATCGAGGCTATCTACAACTTCATTCCAGCGGCGTTTGAGAAGATTTGCAGATTCCGAATGCGCAGATCCTGGCTCAGGTGAGCGATCCTGCAAGGGCTTTACGTTTTGAAAAGATTTCTCAGTCGCATAGGCACGCACCTGAGAAACAAATTGGCTCAACGCCAACTCAGGAGCAGGCGGACCTCTGCGGGCATCATCTAGCTTGAGCTGTCCCCGCAACCAACGCAATGCAACGCCCAATGGGGCATCTCCGTGATGCAAAGGAAGCACGTGCGCAAGGCTACTGCCAATCTCGCGCAAAACAACCAAAAGTCCAATAAGCATTCCAATGGCAACGATCAAGCCACCTGCGAACGTACTTGCACTATGCCCACCCAGCGTAAGACGAGTGCTTACAAATGCGCTTGCTGCAACTATCACTCCGGCGAAAATGAGGTTCCGGAGTCGGACCAGATGAGTAAAGAGTGCAAATAAAACTAAGAAAAAACGCGGGGCTTGTTCAGCAGCTGTCACCTGCGCTGGCAAAGCGACAGCTTTCTTCTTGCCGGCCGGCGCGTACCAAGGTTCTTGGCCATTTGATTGGTTCATCCAGATGTCTCACTGTTCAAGATCTCAGGTCATTGCAGCCAAATCAACGATGCGCAATTCCGACCTCAAACGTCCGCCCCAGCGTGAAAGTCGCCCTTCAACAACCAGGTCAACAACTTCTTTTTTCGCCACAAGCTGTTCAATTTCAACAGCCAGGCCAAAAGCTGTCAGGGGGGTCGCCTCTTGTGACGAGAGCCACACCCGTGCGTGCTTTGAATCCGGTGCTTGACCAATGCGTTTACTATGCCCTAGCTGCACCCGCCTTATCAACCACTTTGGCCGAGGATTTTCCGCTCCAAAAGGCTCAAGCGAATCTAGCATTGAGCACAGCCTGTCCTGCAACAGACCAACAGGGACGATTCCGTCGATCTCTAGCAGAGGTGACGGAAGATTTGCTCCCATGGCATCGCGCACTGCCTTTTCAAACGTCTCTTGCAGCCAGGGCAAATCTTCAGGCTTGAGCGACATGCCGACGGCATATCCGTGACCACCAAAAGAAAGAAATTTTTCTCTCAGTGGAGAAAGTGCGGCAAAGAGATCAAAACCTGGAATACTTCGCCCGCTGCCTTTGATTTTGCCATCAACCAAAGTCAAAATGAGGCTTGGTTTATGAAGCTTTTCTGCAACTCTCGATGCCACCAAGCCAACGACACCTGCGTGCCATTCCTCATTAAAAAGCACGACTGAATAAAATTCGTGAGTCATCTGCGAAGTCAATTTCAACGCCTGCTCAACCGCCTTCTTTTCAATCTCCTGACGTGCTGAGTTTTCACCGTGCAAAAACTCAGCGAGCTCCTGCGCTTCATTCGCTTGATCTGTGATAAGCAGTTGTGCGGAAGCCATCGCCGAACCCAAGCGTCCGGCAGCATTCAGGCGCGGGCCAATTTTGAAGCCAACATCAGTGGCATCCACAACCCCGTTCTCTGGCTTCCAACCCGCAAGACGCAGCAAGGCCGAAACTCCAGCACGTTGACCATTCAACACGTGGTCGTGCATCACCGACAAACCTATCCGACAAAGAATATGATTGGCGCCGTTGAGTGGTGCGACATCGGCAATTGTACCAATTGCGACTAGGTCGAGATATTTTTTTAAATTGAGACGATCAACCTGAGGATATCCTACGTTGCGCAACTCAGCTCGCAGAGCAATCAGCAAATAAAACGCAACGCCAACACCCGCAAGCATTTTAAATGGAAAAGAGCAGCCAGGTTGCTTCGGATTTAAGATCGCAAACGCATCTGGAAGTGTCTCGGGCGGCTCGTGGTGATCGGTGATGATGACATCGAGACCCAATTCTTTTGCTCGCTCACACGCGTGATTGGCCGAGATTCCGTTATCAACGGTAATCACCAAACCGCCACCCGCAGCAGCAATCTTCTCAAGGCCAATGGGATTCAGACCATAACCCTCGGTCAGTCGATCCGGAATATAGATTTCGACCTGGCGCCCCAAATCAGCAAATGCCAGCTTAAGCAACGCACATGAGGTTGTTCCATCGACGTCGTAGTCGCCAAAAATAGTGATTCGTTCGTCTGTTTTTAGCGCTTGGCAAATTCTTGCAACGCTTTTCTGAACATCTTTAAATTGGGACCAAGCAGGCAGGTACGAGAGGAGGTCTTTATCAGAGAGCTCGCGGGCATCATCAATACCCCTGAGCTGCGCCAAACGTTCGCTGACAAAGGTAGAATACTGCTCAGCATCAGACAAAGCATTGGGCTTAAGGCACCAACGGTAACGCTCGGAGCCCCCGACCCACTGTTTTTCCCCGATCATCTGAGCGGACATCTCGAATACCCTGAATCAAGAAGGTCGACGACGAATCACCACCGGGGGAATTTCGTTGGGGTCTTTCTTTTGTTTTGCCTTTTGCGCTTTCTCTTCTGGCCGCCAGCCATAGCGCTTCAAGAATTGATCCATCCAAATGGTCAGCGGAGCTGCAACGTAAATAGATGAATAGGTACCAACAAGAATACCGATGAACATGGTCAGCGCGAAGTCTTCAAGAGCACCGCCGCCCAAGAGAGTCAGCACCACAAGAGCACCCAAACCCGTTGCCGAGGTGAGCACCGTGCGGTTCATGGTTTGATTGATGCTGCGGTTGATCACCTCAACGATTTCCATCTTTGGTGAGTGAAGTTGCGTCTCGCGAATCCGGTCGTAAACGATAACCGTGTCGTTGATGGAGTAACCAACAATTGTCAAAAATGCCGCAATTGAAGATGTAGAAAAAGAGCGTCCGGTGACTGTCATGAAACCAAGCGCAATAATCACATCGTGAACAAGACACAGCACTGCACCCGGAGCAAATCGCGAGTCAAAACGCAGAGAGATGTAAATCAAGATCCCAATAAATGAGAGAAGCAACGCAAAATAACCTTTGCGTTCCTCTTCTTTACCAATCTTGCCGGAAATGTTTGTTTTCGAGTCGAGCTTAATTTTATCGGCACCCACGCCAGCTTCAAGTTTCTTGTACAGGTCGTCGGCCTTGCTGCTGACTTCTTTTTCGTCTTGGCCACGCTCACGCTGAATGCGAACAACGAAAGAATTTTCACTCGACTTGCTATTACCGCCGATGGTTGTGACCTCAACTTTTCCAACTCCTGCCTGCTCGGCAAGCTTGAGAACTTTGGTATGGTCAAACGACAGATCGCTAATCGACACAGTGACTTCAGCACCGCCAAGAAAGTCGATACTATAATTGATGCCCTTGACTGCAATCACGAGGATTGAAGCCAAGACTAAAAGTCCCGAAATTCCGATGCTGATACCGCGCCATTTCATAAAATCGAAACTAAAGTGCGGTGGGAAAACTTCGATGTTGCCTAACTTGAATGACATCGTTGAAACCTCAATGTACCAAATTAACTGAATCTTCGGATGTTAGTCTTCTCAATCAGCCATTGGCCAATCACTTCAGTCACGTAATAGGAGGTGAACAAAGTTGAGATAATTCCTGCAAGCAGAGTCACCGCAAATCCCTTCACTGCCGGGTTGCCGTATATCAGCAACACAACGCCGGCCACAGCTGAAGTAACATGCGCATCCACAAGTGTCTCGAAACTGTGACTGTAGCCCTTGTAGAATGCCTGCTTGACCGACATTCCTCCGCGAATTTCCTCGCGAATACGTTCATTGATGATGACGTTTCCATCGACCGCAACAGCCATTGTAAGAACGATGCCGGCGATCCCGGGAAGAGTCAGCGTTGCACCGAACGCAGCCAAAAACGCGAGAATCAGCATCACGTTGATGAGCATAGCAATGTTCGCCACCAAGCCAGACGTTCCGTAAATGACCAACATGAAGACCACAACCAACGCTGCCGCGATGGTTGAGCTCAATACTCCGGCACGGATATTTTCTTCACCTTCACTCGGCCCCACCTGACGTTCTTCAATGATTTTTACGCTCGCTGGCAAAGCACCCGCACGCAGAACGAGAGCCAAATCCTGGGCATCCTTGCGTTGCTGCTCAATGTCTTGCGACCTACCCAAAGTGATTTGCGCACGACCGCCAAGAATTGGCTCATTAACCACCGGAGCACTGGTGATGTTCTCATCAAGGATGATGGCAATTTGGTGAGAAGCGTTTTGTGGTTCGCGCGCTTGTTTTGTGAGCTCGCCAAAAACTTTTGCACCCTGCGGGTTGAAGTTCAGGCCAACCACATACTGCGGAACCAAACCATTTTGGTCGGGATGCTCTTGCGCGCTCTCGATCATGTCACCTGTAAGTTTGGCGGTTGCCTCAACGAGATAAGCACGAGAGCTTACAAGTTTGGAAACTCCGCCTTCGTTTTCCATTTTGCGATCAAGCATCACCGTGACGTTTTTGGAAATCTTGCTGCTGTCACGCATCCATTGAGCAATCTTTTGAATGGTTTCAGGTTTGGTATCTTCTTTCGGAAGCTTCAGTGCAGTTCGCGCCTCTTCAATCGCGCTGTCGAGTTGATCTTGCCGCAACTCAGCCGAGACCAGCCGGAAATCCAATTGCGCGGTGTTACCAATCAATTGTTTTGCACGAGCCGGGTCTTGTAAGCCGGGCATCTGAACAACAATGCGGCGATCGCCCTGACGGAAGATGTTTGGTTCAGCAACGCCAAATTGGTCGATACGGTTGCGGATTGTATTGATTGCCTGTTGCAGAATTTCAGCGCTGTATTTTTCAACAGCCAACGCATTCGGCAAAAAGGTCAACTTGCCGCCATCGGCTTTATCAAATTGAATCAGTGCCGATTGTTCAGAAACCGTCTTTTTGAACGCATCCACTTTGCTCGCATCAGCAATTTCGATGGTGGTTCTGTAGTCGTCAGCAACTTGCGCCGACTGCGACTTCAACCCATCACGCTCAGCCAAATCACGGGCGCGGTTCAATGCGCGGGCTATTGTGTCACGCAACGACTTTTCGACATCCACCTCAAGCACAAGATGCAAACCTCCCTTGAGGTCAAGACCAAGCGAAATACGAGGCGAAGGAAGCACCGTTTCGGCGATGCGGTGATACCAATTCACAGGACGCCCAAGCGTTTCACCTTCAGCGGGAGTATCTCGCTTCCAAGACGCGGGATCTCCTAAAAATGTGGGAATTGTGAACGAGAGAGCGAAAAGAATCGCACACATGGTCAATGAAAACTTGACCCACCACATCAGCGGCAAGTCGCGAAACAAACCCTGGCCTTTTTCCATAGCCCGAAGATCCTCGGCAGGTGCAAACGTTCAAACGATAAGGCTGCACGATAGCAAACCTTGCCCGCATTTGGCCACTTGCTGCGAAACCTTTCGGGCAAAAAAAAGATCCCCTCCGACTTTCCATCGAGGGGATTCATACCAGCACTAAATAACTCGATTCTCAGAACCGAGGCGGATGCATCATGATTGAGCAGTTTGCAAGCTCGGCTTGCCCAATTCACCAGAAATTGTGCTTTTGAGAACGCGCACGCTTGTGCTGCCAAGGTCTAGGGTCACGATTGTGTCGGTGATTGTCGTGATGCGCCCAATCAAGCCACTGGCGGTGACGACTTCCATGCCCGTTTTAAGGCTTTCGATGAAGCTCTTGTGTTCTTTTTGTCGCTTCTGTTGAGGACGAATGACAAAGAACCACATGAAAACGATCATGCCACCGAAAATAACCAGGTTCATCCAGGCAGGAGCCGCAGCACCTGGAACAGAGGCAGCGCCTCCGCCGGTGGTTGCACCGCCGGGAATTGCGACAGGCGCGTCTGCTGAGCTTGTAGCCTGCGCAAATGCAAATGCGGAGAGCGCCAAAGAAGTGAGAGTCGCTGATGCCACGAATTGAGCGCGCTCAAGAGAGAACGACTTTTGCATGATGAGTGAACTCCAGTTTGACTAATATGAGACCCAAAAAAAACGGGCCACGCTGAGGCCCGTCGAGAGTCAAGACGCCAACGAGATGTCTTTAGCTGTTCAGACAGAGCTTGGCAATTGTCTGCAACTGCATGTTCGAGGTTCCCTCGTAGATCTTGCCGATCTTGGCATCGCGATAGAATTTCTCGGCGGGAAATTCTTTGATGAAGCCATAGCCACCAAAAAGCTCAAGCGCCAGGCTAGAAACCTGTTCAGCCACATCGCTCGCGAAATGCTTTGCCATCGCTGCCTCACGAACAAAATCCATCCCGGCATCTTTAAGGCGGGCCGCATTATAAACCATCAATTTTGCCGCTTCGATATCAGTTGCCATCTGTGCAATTTGGAACTGAACTCCCTGGAACTCAATGAGCTGCTTACCGAATTGCTCGCGCTGTTTCACATAATTCAGTGCCGCTGAATACGCGCCCTCAGCTAGCCCCAGCATCTGTGCAGCAATTCCAATGCGGCCTTCATTAAGTGTTTCGATGGCAATTTTGTAACCTTTACCAATTTCGCCGAGAATATTCTCCTTCGGAACCTTGCAGTCTTCAAAAATCAACTCACATGTGCTGCTTGCGCGTATGCCAAGTTTGACTTCTTTCTTGCCAAGAGAGAATCCGGGCATACCTTTCTCAACCACAAAGGCAGTAATTCCTTTGTACCCTGCGTCGGGATTCAGATTTGCAAAAACAATGAAAATATCTGCCTCTTTGGCATTGGTGATAAACACTTTTTTGCCATTCAAGCGATAATGGCTACCCTCGTCCCAAGCGCGTGTGCGCAGCGCAAAGGCATCAGAACCACTGTTGGGTTCGGTCAAGCAGTAAGAGCCGACTTTCGATGCGGTTAACTGCGGCAGGTATTTGTTTTTTAGGTGTTCACTTCCCCATTTGAGAAACGCATTCTCCACCAAAGTATTTTGCACGTCCATAAGCACGCTGACGCTCGGATCCACCTGTGCGAGTGCTTCAATAATTAAGATTGCGTTAAAAAAGGTGCTGCCTGCGCCACCAAACTTCTCTGGAACCTCGACTCCCATAAAACCAAGCTCATGCATCTTCCGAATGATGCTCGGGTCCATCGTTTCGCTTTCATCCATTTTGGTCACCAGTGGGCCGATTTCCTTCTTGGCGAAATCAAGCGCTGATTGAAAAAACATCCGCTCATCTTCGGACAAATGGGTCAAGGGCAATGTTTTGCGTGCGTCTGTCATGTGGACATCCTTCTTCTTCCTGAAAAACAACCCGTGTCGTGGGGAGTCTCACACACCTTAGAATGGGCGAGATCCACTATGCAACTTGTCGGCATTCATTTTGCCAAAACTTGAAGGAGTGCCTTTAGAACCAGATCAAAGTCTTTCCCGCGCGCGATCAAGGGAGGGGTAAAAGAGAGCACGTCGCCGCGCGGCCCTGAGGGTAGTGTAATGAAGCCAAGCTCAAGAAGTTGTTCAGAAACTTGCGCCGCAAAACCTGGGTTTGTAGTCGGAAACCAAATTCCGCGCATAAAGCCGCGGCCACGCAATTGGATGGGGATCCGTTTGTGCAAATCCGCAGCCGCATAGGCCTCAAAAAATTTGCCAAAACTTTTCTCAACATGAAGCAATTCACGTTTAAATTCGGGCAATCGACGGATTATTTCACTGACAGCAGCATGTCCGACCGCGCAGGCCAACGGATGTCCCAAAAAGGTACTCGTATGACGAGCCTCTCCCGTCGACTTACCCCACGCGTCCAAACACTCCCCAACACACGCACTGAGTGGAAGCCCACCCCCCAATGCCTTGCCAAGAACGAGCAAATCAGGAACGACACCTTCATGATCAGACGCAAAAAGACTGCCTGTGCGCCCCAATCCTGTATAAATTTCATCAAAAATCAGCATCGTGCCAAACTGGTGCGCAAGCTTCTCAACCTGTGAAATAAATCCCGAAGGCCACGTCCGCTCACCCCCGCGTCCCTGCAAGGGTTCCATGACAACAGCTGCGATTTTCCGTCCGCGCAACACATCTTCAAGCTTTTCTAGAACGGTATCCCAATGCGGCAGTGCATGCGTGTTTTGATAAAATTTTTCATCAAGTTCTTCACAACCTAAACTCATCTCTGAGCGAGTCAGTGGAAAAGGAATGACGTGATTTTTGCCTTCTAACCAAGGCTCGAAACCTCGGGTGAACGTATTTCTATCCGATAAAGCCAGTGGCCCAAAATGGAGTCCATGATATCCACCCGAGAAACTCGCAAATTGATGGCGGCCAGTGACAACCATGGCTGTCTTGAGGGCCGACTCCATGGCCTCGCCACCCGACAAGCTCAACACTGATTTTGCTGAATCATAAGGTGAAATGCGGGCGAGAAGTTCCAGTAAGAGCACCTTCGAAGCAGTTGGGTGCACATCACCCATGCCATGCACAAGTTTTGCAGATTGTGCGCGCATCGCGCGCTGCAACAGCGGATTCCCATGACCCAAAGCCATCACGCCAAAGCACGCGGTGAAATCCAAATATGAATTGCCATCCATATCAGTGATTCGCATCCCGCGGGCTTTTTTCATCATGATCGGAAACGTATCGGAGACATAAGTGACATCCGGCGATTCAACCTTCTGCAAGCGCGCAAGCCAGCGTTTACTTTCTATCGTTTTGCGCGTGCGACCACGGGATGTCATGCGAATACTCCTCACAATGCGCGGCGATATTGGCCGCCAACAGCATAGAGTGCCTGAGTCATTTGTCCCAAGGTGGCAACCCGCGCGGTGACAAGAAGTTCTTCAAAAACATTGCCATTGGCTATTGCGACAGCTTTCAACCGTTCGATCGCTTTATCAGCCTCATTGCTATTGCTTTCTTTCCATTGTTTGATGGAGTTCAGTCGCGCGTCTTTTTCTTCGTATGATGCACGCGCCAACTCGATATTCATATCTGCAGAAATTTCGTCTTGTTTTGGATTCAAATACGTATTGACTCCAATAATCGGCAGCTCACCCGAATGCTTGAGCGTCTCGTAATAGAGACTTTCTTCTTGAATCTTGCCGCGCTGATATTGAGTTTCCATTGCCCCCAACACGCCGCCACGTGAGGATATGCGGTCAAACTCTGCAAGCACCGCCTCTTCAACCAAGTCAGTGAGCTGTAACAAAAAGTACGACCCTTGATTAGGGTTCTCGTTCTTTGCCATTCCAAATTCACGGTTGATGATCATTTGGATAGCCATACTGCGCCGAACACTTTCTTCGGTTGGAGTCGTGATGGCTTCATCATAAGCATTTGTATGCAGAGAATTACAATTGTCATTGATCGCGAGCAACGCCTGTAATGTGGTGCGAATATCGTTAAAATCGATCTCTTGTGCGTGCAACGACCGACCACTTGTTTGAATATGGTATTTCAATTTTTGTGAACGTTCATTGCCGTTATATTTTTCGCGAATAGCGATTGCCCAAATGCGCCGCGCCACCCGACCAATGACAGAATATTCAGGGTCCATGCCATTGCTAAAAAAGAACGATAAATTTGGCGCAAAATCGTCGATTTTCATGCCGCGGCTCAAATAATATTCAACATATGTGAAGCCGTTGGCCAACGTAAATGCCAGCTGAGTGATTGGGTTCGCACCAGCTTCTGCAATATGATAACCCGAAATACTCACCGAGTAGTAATTCCGCACATCATTGCGAATAAAGAATTCCTGAATATCGCCCATCATCTTCAAGGCGAAATCGGTTGAGAAAATACAGGTGTTCTGTGCCTGATCTTCTTTCAAAATATCAGCCTGCACAGTTCCTCGCACACGCTTGAGCGTCTCAACTCTCAGCGCGTGAAATTCATCTGGTTTAAGAATTCTTCCTTTGGTTTTCTCTGCAGCTTCGACTTGCTGATCAATGGCTGCATTGAGAAAGAACGCCAAGAGAATCGGCGCCGGACCATTGATTGTCATACTGACGCTGGTGTTCGGATCGCACAAATCAAAGCCCGCGTAGAGCTGTTTCATGTCCGCAAGAGTTGCAATGCTGACACCGCTTTCGCCAACCTTTCCGTAAATATCCGGACGCTCAGCAGGATCATCTCCGTACAAAGTAACACTGTCGAAAGCAGTTGATAAACGCTTTGCAGGATCATTTTGCGTTAAATAATGAAAACGTCTGTTGGTGCGCTCAGGACCACCTTCGCCGGCAAATTGTCGCTTGGGATCTTCGTCCGACCGTTTGAATGGAAAGACTCCAGCTGTAAATGGAAATGAACCAGGAACATTTTCAGAGCGCGTAAATGAAAGAATTTCGCCCCAATCCTGAGTTTTTGGGAGCGTGACCCGGGCAATTTTTGTCCCCGATAAACTCACAATGTGAGTTGGCACTTCGTGGGTCTTGCCGCGGACTTCGTATTTGTATTTTTCCCCACGATAATTGTCGCACAGGGCATCCCAAGAGCTGATTGTTTGACGCGCTTGTTCACCCAGCCCGGCCCAGCGGGCCTCATGCTGTTTGACTTGTTCGGAAGTCAGAGGAACGAGCTTGCCAGCGCGGGCCAGCGCTTGAACATCGCGCGCTTGCTCTGCAAGCACTAGCGTTTGCTGATGATACTCTCGCACAGTAGCGGCAATCTCACTGAGATAATTCGTTCGATTTTGCGGAATGACTGGCGCGACTTGAGTGCTTTTTGCAGCCATTGGAAGCTGCAAGGTTTCAATCCATTTCTTCTCACCACAGCGCTCGTTCAAAACTCGCAACAGTGCCCGATACAAAGCATTCACGCCATCATCATTAAATTTAGAAGCGATAGTTCCAAACAATGGATATGAGGTGTCTTCAACATGCTGGCCGTGAAAACGAGAACGCCGCAACTGGGCTTTCACATCTCGAAATGCATCTTCTGAACCACGTCGATCGAACTTGTTGATAGCAATCAGATCTGCAAAATCGAGCATGTCGATTTTTTCAAGCTGAGTTGCCGCACCATATTCGCTGGTCATGACATACATAGCCAAATCGCTCACACCCAATATTCCGGTATCGCCTTGGCCAATACCGCTTGTCTCGACAATGACAAGATCAAAACCTGCAGCGCGGGCAAGAGCAATCGCATCTTGCATAACGGTTGCAAGTTCACTCTTGCTTCCGCGGGTGGCAAAGCTACGCATGAAAACATTTGGATGACTGATGGCATTCATGCGAATGCGGTCGCCGAGCAACGCACCGCCAGTTTTTTTCTTCGACGGATCAACACTGAAAATACAGATTCTTCGCTCGGGAAATTCGAGGGTAAAGCGACGTATAATTTCGTCTGTCAGACTGCTTTTTCCAGCACCCCCTGTGCCAGTAACACCAAGCACCAAAGGATGAATCCCCTTGTGATTGACGCCGTCTTTTTCCATCGATGACTTGAGACGGCCCGCTTCAACCTGCGTCTTTATCTTTGCAGGCAAGGCTTTGACTTGATTCTCAAGCAGCGTCAGTGCGCGCGCAAGCCGCAAGGATTCGCTCGCTGACACTTGCGAGTCCTTGAGCTCATTTGGCCAAGTTTCTAATGCACAATCCGCGCGCTCAAGCATGTCGGCAATCATGCCCATCAGCCCTAGCTTACGGCCATCGTCGGGCGAGTAGATACGAGTGATTCCTGCCCGGTGAAGTTCCTCAATTTCAGAGGGGATGATAACACCACCGCCTCCACCAAAGATTCTCACGTCGGCACGTCCCGCTTTGTCGAGGCACTCACGCATGTACTTGAAGAATTCAACATGACCGCCCTGGTACGAGCTAATAGCAACAGCTTGCGCATCTTCCTGTATGACCGCGCTGACGATCTCGTGGACACTGCGGTTGTGGCCCAGGTGAATCACCTCGGCACCACCTTGTTGAAGAAGACGACGCATGATGTTGATGCTCGCATCGTGACCATCGAATAAGGCGGTCGCGGTGACAAAGCGGATCTTGTGTTTTGGTGAATATGGAATTGAGGTGTCCATTCTGTTCTCCGGGCCGCCTGAAGCCATTGGTCTCGTTTTCATCTCTCTGAGATGAGCGCAGTCATAGCCTGCAAATGCCCCTTCGCTCAACAGCGTGGCGGGTCTGACATGGAACATTCGCATTATCGCCTAACGGATTGTATTCTTTGTCATCCTTGGAGGTTTGCCATGTGGCCTGCGAGACTTTCGGACGTTGCCCAATATCTCGGAATGCAGACCCTCAGGCCTGAATTGGCCCAAATTCAGATCGAGGCTCTGAGTACCGACAGCCGCAAGGTGGGTTCTGGAGAGCTTTTTGTCGCAATTCGAGGCGAGACTCACGACGGACACAGTTATGTGGAGTCGGCGCTCAAACAAGGCGCAGTGGCGGCTTTGGTTGAGAAGGCGTGGCTTGCTTCAAACACTCACCTCACGGACAGGTGCCTGCCGGTTGAGAACACCACTTCAGCGATGCGCGAACTGGGCCGGGTCTTTCGGAGTCAATTCAAATTTCCCGTGATTGCCGTTGGCGGAAGCAACGGCAAAACAACCACAAAAGAAATGCTTGCGTGCCTCCTTGGTGCTCTCAAGGCGCCAATCACGCGCACACATAAAAGCGAAAATGGCTTCCTTGGCCTGGCTATCACCCTCACTCAGCGCTCACATCGAACAACTTCGTCGCCTGCTGCTTTGGTCGCCGAAATTGGCATCGACGAGGTCGGCGCTATGGCAGAACACGTCGCGATTGCAACTCCCGACATTGCGCTGCTGACTGCACTCGGACCAGAACATCTCGCGGGCCTTGGTTCATGGGACACCGCTGTTGAAGAAGAACTTATTTTGTTCCGCAAGGCACCAACTCATTGCCGACGCATTTGGCAATTGGCGGAACCTCGGCTGAAAGCGATTTTAAATGAATTGCGTGCAGGTGATATTCTAGTTGGTGATTCACTCACTCTTGCGCAAATTTCTGCGCCTGTAAAACTAAAGATAGATGCAGCGGAATTGTCTGTCCTCAGTTATGAGCTCACAGACCAACGTGCAACGCATACATCGCTGCAAGTGACTTGGACGCCAGCTCGAGCTGAGAGCAAGAAAAACAAATGGAGTCACTCTTTCAAGATTCCACTGCCAGGCCTTCACAACGCGCAAAACTTTGCACTTGCACTCGCCACTTCGGCCCTGCTTTGTGAAAATCATCTCGATCTCGCGAACGCCTGGTCGAGTTTCGTGCCGCCCGAGATGCGCTCGAGAATTATTGAGCTCAAGCACGGCATCACACTTTACGACGATTGTTACAATGCAAGTCCGGCAAGCATGGACGCGGCCTTTGATGCTCTGCTTTCACATGAATGGAAAGCTCAACACAAAATTCTTGTGTTGGGAGACATGCTCGACCTTGGGGAGGAGTCAAAGAGTTGGCATCTGAATCTGATCACAAAACTCCTCAAAATTGAAAACTCAGACTTGTGCCTCTTCGGAAGCGCCATGTATGATGTCTACAACGAAATCAAAATCAATCATTCCGACGCATTACGAGCTGGAAATATTCAGCTCAGACACGCTGGCCCAGAAGTAAATCCAGCATCGTTTTTAGACGCGCTGCGCGATCAACTTCCGGGCTCAGTGGTTCTCGTCAAGGGAAGCAGAGGAATGGATTTGGGACGTTTTGTGAAATCGTGTGAGGCTTGGTCATCGGCTCAGGGGTGAGCTGGATAGCGCCGCACATTCTTGGAGTGTTCATGCGCCCAGAAACACTACAGGAAGAATTAACCAGAATACTGGAGTCCAGTTTTCCGAAATGCTCGGAAAACCCGACCGAGGAACTCTGTCTGTCGGAGACAGAAATGTTTCAATTGTGGAATTTTCTGGGCGAAGAACTCGGTATTGATCTGTCGCTTGCCTCAGCTGACCAAAGACGACTCCTGTTTGACGCCTGCGAAAACGGCAAGCGGCTGTCGCCTAAGGACTTTGGTTCGCTTCTATGGTTGGTCTATTACGGCGACCTTATGTAAGAGCCACATGGAGCTTGCTCACATCTCAGACAGATGTTATCTGGCCGACTCTTGGTCCCGTGGTGAAGTGGATATCACGCAAGCCTCCGAAGCTTGAAGCCCATGTTCGATTCATGGCGGGACCGCCATTAGCGCCAGTCTTCTGACCCTCATTCTCTTCTACAGCCTGCTAGAATCTCTCAAGATCAATTCGCTTGGAAAGAGGGACACATGGTGGACATGCGGACTCGCGCGCTTTGGATGACCGCACTTGCTCTTTTGAGTCGTCAAACTGCTTTTGCTCAAGGCGAACCATCGCCCGAGGCGGGTCAGTCAGCAACTCCGGCTCAAACACCGACAACAACTTCGACTCCAAGTCAAAGTGATACTCCAAGCGGAAGCGAAAATTCATCGCAAACAAGCACGGAAACAAAAGAAAAGGTCAGTCGCAAGCAGCGAAAAACAATCGACAGGTCAAATCAATCGGGTACCGGCTTTGGAGTTTTTGGCGGCGCCGATTTGGGAATCCTTTTTACCAACCCCAGCAGTACGCTGTATTCCGCTCTTGAATCCTCGCAGCTGGGCATCTCACCAACATTCAAAATCGGTGGAACGGTTTTCACCAAACGAATCGTTCTCGACATGGGACTAGGCCTAAATATGGCCTACTACAATGGAACTCGAATTGGTGTTCCTGCCGACGACGGCGAGGGAGGAGCAGCGATTGCGCAAGTCAAAGATCCTTATTCAAATTTGCAAACCACAATGCTGGTTGAAGCGGCTGCACGCATACGCTTCAAGCAAAAATTCCAAGCAGGCCTGTTAGGAACAGGAATGTTTTCACTAAAATCTGCTAACTTTACATCTTTTCCAGATGGTATCGAAACCAATCCAGAGAAGTACACTGTCTTTCTCGGGCCACAGTTCATTTATGAAACTGATTTTAGAAATTGGATTTCGCGCATTGGAGCCAGCTTCAGCATGTCACTTACGGGGTCAGACCGTACGGCCTATATAGGCACATTGCATGCAGGTCTGGGCTCATACTTAATCGACAATGCAACCGTTATCCGCACCGAATCAGAGACCAAGGTTAGAACCAAGGTGACCCGGGAAGTCATCAACATGCGCGCCCAAAAAGCTGAAATCCAGGACAATGTCAGCTTTATTTTTGACTCTCAGATGGTCAACTTCAAACTCAACAGCTCTGAGTTGAGCGAAAAATCCGCCGCATTTATTGCAGCACTTGGACAGGTTTTTAGCCAAGAAAAAGAACTCTGGAATAAGCTCATCGTTGAGGGACACACCGATTCCCGTGGTTCGGAAAATTACAACAAAAAACTTTCCAGCCAACGTGCCAAAGCGGTTCTTGATGAACTGAGCAAAGCAGGTGTTTCAACCGAATCTATGGAGGCCGTGGGGCTTGGTTCAAGCCGACTCCTTGTTTCTCCCGAACGTTCAGAGATTGATTATGCACGCAACCGGCGAGTTGAAATCCGTTTGAGCGATCTTAAGGACGCGCGGAAACTGCAAAGAGAGATTGACGAAGTGCAATTGCAATTCTTTGGAAAAGCTGTTGCACCGAAGATCACAAAACCAACTCCCTCTGAAGGCCAACAACCACAAACAGAAAAACCACAAAAACCTGCAGAACCTGTTTGGGACCCTGGCCTAGATTCCGCACCGCCGGCAGATAAATAACAAGATATTGGAGAACTCATGAAGCGTTCTTGCGTCTTTAAAAATCTCTGTGCTCGCGCAACATTTCTCTGGGCATCCGCTTGCTTAATACAACCGCTTGCTGCGTTTGCCCAAGAAGACGCTGACAAGCCTGATTCAACGCCAACAATCTCTCAGAGCGGTGAAAAACCGTCTGATAGCAACGAAAGTATGTCGACCGAAACGACCAAGAAAGTCATCCGCACGAAAAATAAAAGCTGGGTAGAGGAATATGGAACCAGCTTGATACTATCCGCCGATCTTGGTCTTCTCTCAGGCTTTCCGAGTACAAAATTAAGAGATTATGGACCCAAGTCTGGCCTTGCTATTGAGGGCAAAGCTCTTGGTAGCATGTTGCTCGACAAATACATCATTGACGCTGGTTTGGGTTGGTATTTTTACAATGTCAGTGGCATTGAACCCGTGCGTAATTCGGCAGGAGACATTCTGGTTATTGGCGACGATACAGCCATTACCGACACGGTTGCTCTGAAAATGTCGGGAACTGTGATAGAAATTGCACCCAGCTATCGAATCAAACCATCTGTGTTTTCAGGCCCGGTTATCCAACTCCGTTATCCTTCAGATCTTGGCTACGACAGCTTTGTCGCTAACAAGTCGCTTGGAATTATCGTCGGAGCGCAAGGCGGCTACCAGATTTTCGACGAAGATCTCAACACACGCTTTGTGGGGCGTGTGATGACCAGCCTGAATGATAAAAATTGGCTTGGCCTTTACTTCATGGTTGGTGCGCAAATTGGCCTGCCTTTCAGCCAGCCTGAAGAACTGACAATCAAAGAGTCGACAGTCAAAACCAAGGAAAAACGCATCGTAGAATATAAAAAACAAGAATTTAAATTCAAAGTCACTCGTGACATTATCAAATTGGTTCTCGACAACCTCGTAGTCTTCTACGACGACCCCGGCTACCCAACGCTTCTCACTGAATCGCAAAGCTTTCTTATAGACCTCGCACAATCATTGAGCGATTCGGGGAAAGACTGGGGGCTGTTGCGCATTGATTCGGTGAGCAAAGACCACGCTCAAGTCATTCGCGATGCGTTGGTTTCTGCGGGAATTGAAGAGAAAAAAGTAAAAGTGGGCGGAGTCATTGCCGGTCAAAAAGGAACCAACCCACCGGTCGAATTCTCGTTTACTGGGGTTCGCGACCAAACGAAGCTTATGACCGCAGTGCGACAGGCGATGAAAGCGATTTCGGTGCCAGAAACCTGCCAAGATGGAGTCTGTAAGTAGGATAAAGGCTGGAGCTGCGTAAGGGAATTGAACCCCCAACCGGTTGATTACAAATCAACTGCTCTACCAATTGAGCTAACGCAGCAGCCCGAGCCGAGATAGTTCACTGCTGCCGGGCTTGTCAAGTCTTCAACATCCAGCCGGCTTTCTTCGGTGATAGGCTTTCAAAGAACCAGCAGGGAGGCCGCTCATGACACACAAAGAACTCGTTCGTGCGCCGTTCACTTGGCTTTCAGTCTTCTCTCTTGCGCTCCTTTCTGCCTTGGTCCCGGGTCAAGTGCGCGCTCAGGCTCTTGTTGGTACAGAGAATTTTCAGGAGCTTTTTACCACCGCAGGGTACAGCGCGCTTTTTGGTGCCGCACTGGGAACCGCTGTGTTGCCTTTCTTGCCTGAAAACTCGGTTTCAAACTTGCGGGTTGTGGCCGGTGGTGCCTCGCTTGGCTTCGTCCTTGGAAGTGCAATGGCACTCTACAATCTGCGCCAACAATCCTACGGAATGCGCTATGCTCCGGACATGGATCCGACAGCCGCTGAACCGAACGCTTGGCGCTGGGATGTTGGGACTTCCAACGGAAAAGACCTCTTCGTGAAAATGGATTCCCGCTTTTAAGACACTTTGAAACGCGGCTTTGAAAGCAATCGCCGCTCTGGTACAACCCAAGTTAATTTAACCTGGGGAACCGCCACATGACCACACACTATTTTAGTCCTGGCCCTGCAACCTTGCCTGCGGCCGTGCGCGACTTGGTCAAGCTCGAATTGCTCGACACCTTTGGGATAGGCGTAAGTGTGATGGAAATTTCACACCGCTCCAAGCACTATGAACAACTCAACGACGAAACACTGAGGCTCGCGCACGACGTTTTTGAAGTCCCCTCGACACACCGGCTTTTATTCACTCCCTTTGGCGCGCAGCAGCACTTTTCCCTGCTTCTGAATCATCTCTCCCGACCAGGTGACACCGTCGCATACACCGAAACCGGTGTTTGGGCGCACCTGGCGACGGTCGATGCTCAGGCTTCAGAGCGCAACGTTGTGGTCGTCTTTGATGGTGGACCCAAACTCAACTCCCTTGGCAATCCAAAAGATTGGAAGATCCCTGAAGAGGCGAAATATTTGCATCTGACGGTGAACAACACTGTTGAAGGCACGGAATATCCAACTCTGGAATTTCCAGGAAAAGTGCCGCTCGTCCTCGACATGACAAGTGCGCTCGCTTCGCGACGCGACATTCCCTGGCAGCGAACCGACCTCATCTACGCGAGCGCGCAGAAAAACTTTGGCATCGCAGGCTGCTCAGTTGTCATTCTCAAAAACGACATCTTTGAACAGGCCCGCGCAACTGCCAAGAAAAACCTACTCGGCAACGCGTTAAATTATTGCTCTATTTTTGATGCAAAAAGCATTCTTAATACGCCCCCAGTCTTCCCAATTTTTGTTGCCAATCGCTACCTCCATTGGATGAAATCGGTTGGCGGAATTGAGACCATGGAAAAATGGGCCCTTGAACGGGCGCGCATGGTTTATGGAGAAATCGACGGAGAATTCTATCAAGGGCATGCGATTGAAGGGCATCGCTCTCGGCACAATTTCGTCTTTAAACTGAAAACCCCAGAACTCGATTCTCTTTTCGTCGCTGAAGCTCAAAAAGAAGGGATTCTCGAAATCAAAGGCTATCGGACACTCGGTGGAGTGCGAGCATCCATGTACAATGGCATTAGCCTCGAATCAGCGCAGTATTTTGCCCAATTTATGCGCCAATTCCGCTCGAAACACGGCTGATGCCCGCATTGAGACAACCATGAATCTCAGCACTATTCGCTCTGAAGTCAGATTGGCCTTTCATGAGTGGCGAAGCTTAATCGGCGAATCCTTGAGTTACGAACTGCAAAAACGCGTTGTAGATTCGCAACTCCTTGGCCCCGCCCATGCCTCACTCAAGACAATTGAAGAGAACGTCAAACAGATCGCATCAAGAGGCTTTGCAGCGCGCGTGAAGCTCTCTAGGATCATGATAAGAATGGCCTCCGCGTTTCTCAACAACAACAAAGAGGCGTTTCAGCAAGCTGTAATGGATCTGATTGAACTCGGAAAGAAGGTCTCGCAATGACCCGGGAAGCAACGACAACCGCAAAAGCTGTCGCAAAAACAACTGACACAGC
>RGDM01000002.1 GCA_009918675.1 bacterium | reverse complement strand
TTTTTATCTTATCATACATCGCCTGGTTCCATGAATGATTTAAGTTAGCTTTTTGTCGAAGCAACTTTCTGCAGATGCGCATTGGTGACTGGACAATTCTACTGAAGAAGTTGCTTTTGCTGCTCGGCAAGATGTCTTGCCACTCTTCGGATTTGTCGAGTGGCGAATTTCTCCAAACTCATGCCAAGCAAAAATCCACCCGTTCCCACCAAGTAGAGTCCAGCCCTTTCGCAGATTGTTCCACCAATGAGAACGGCCAGTGCTCCTGTAATGGTATAAAGCGCTATGAGGCCTCCTGATTGCCACCTCAGATCTTTTAAGAGTAGCTTGTCGTGCATGTCCTTTAAGCTCATTTCTCGCTGTCCTGGTTTGAAGTTCCTTGTTGAAAAAAATGCAGGGGAATTCGCAGATGATGAAATTCTCGACCTCCATTTTATAACACGAAATATTATTCAAAATTAGGCCAAAGTTCTGTTGACATGGGCTTGCCGTGATATTAGGTACGGGCTTCTGGTGGGGCTCGTAGCTCAGTTGGTAGAGCAAAAGACTTTTAATCTTTTGGTCCCCGGTTCGAGTCCGGGCGGGCTCACCATTCATTACCTCGGCGTCGGTCGAGGTTTTTTTTTGCCTCGCTATTTGTTTGAGAAAAATTGAGGAAATGACGGGCTTTTTTTTCTCGCAAATCGCCTGTTCAAAAGCCTTGCAAGGCGTGAATTGCGTGCTATAAGAGCCCCTCTGTTTAACCGTGTTATGTCAAGAAAAGGGCAAACATATGGCAAAGCCAAAAAAACGGACCATCAAGATCCGTGCTGCCGGTGGCAAAAAAGCACCGTCCAGCAAGAAAATTAAGACGAAGCGCGCAGCAGCGAAGCGCTATAAGGTAACAGGTTCTGGTAAGGTGAAAGTTCCTCACCAGGGTAAGCAACACTTGACGGGGCAAAAATCTCGTTCACGCAAAAATCGCCTGAAGAAGGCTAAAATTATGCGTGCTGAAAATATGTTGTTGGTGAAGCGCTGCTTGCCCAACAGCGGTCTCTAATTTCGTCTCAGCCGGTATCCCGGATTTTTAAGACCCTCATTTGAGGGCTCCGGTTATCGAGGAAAGGAAGGTAAATATGGCTCGCGCCAAACGTGGTTTTAAACTTCGTCGTCGTCACAAAAAGATCCTGAAGCTCGCCAAGGGCTATCGTGGATCTCGCTCCAAAACCTACCGCGTTGCGGTCAAGATCGTTCGCAAGGGTCTTGAGTATGCTTATCGCGACCGTAAGGTTAAGAAGCGTGAATTTCGTTCACTCTGGATTGCTCGCTTGAATGCAGCATCACGAGCACATGGCTTGCCTTACAGCAAGTTCATGAACGGAATTAAAAAGGCTCAGGTTGGTTTGAATCGTAAGCAGCTTTCTGAGCTTGCTATTCATGATACAGCTGCATTCTCTGCTGTTATTGAAAAAGTAAAGTCGGTGCTTGCAAAGTAAGTTGTGTTGAGTAGTTTACGTTTTACTTCGTCGGGGCGTGGCGCAGCCTGGCTAGCGCACTTGCTTGGGGTGCAAGTGGTCGCAGGTTCAAATCCTGTCGCCCCGACCATTTTCTCTCACTGAGATACCGTGAAATCCCTTAAGGTTCCTCTCTCGTGGGTTAGGTGTTTAGTATGAAGCATCCAGATTTGTCTCTTTTTGAATCGAAGTTTCTCCGTAAGGCCGCACTCCCTGATTTTCGCGCCGGCGACACCGTGTGCGTTTGGGTGAAGATTGCGGAAGGCACGAACAAAGACGGTTCTGCAAAATTTCGTTTGCAGGCCTTCGAAGGCACTGTGATTCGTTTCCGCAAGGGCACAACAAACAGTACTTTCATGGTTCGTAAGATTTCCGCGGGTGGAATCGGTGTTGATAGAACGTTTTTCGCTCACTCACCATTGATTGACCGTGTTGAAGTCAAGGCACGTGGTAAAGTTCGCAAATCGCGCATTTACTACATCAAGAAACTCAAGGGTAAAGCTGCTCGAATTTCGAGCCGCTTCTTGGGTGGAGCTGAATCAGTTTAATATTGGTTTAGCCTTGATTGACCAGAAAAGCCCGCCGATGAGGTTGGGCTTTTTTTTGTCATGAAATGACTGGATTCAGTTGTTTCAGAATGATTTTGCTTTCTCGGGTGGATTGTGGAAGTGGATCGATCCCTTAATGTCACCCATGAAAAAGTCTGCTCCATTTGCCAAGTCTTGAAATGCTTTTATCGCTTCTTCTTTCTTGTCAAAATCAATGTGGGCTTCCCGATATTCGCCGACTTCTACATGCGTGTATTTGATAATGACCCGGTATTTCCCACCGTATGTTTTTACGATATCGACATAGTTGGCATTAAAGCCGTGTGCGGAGGCTTTTGCAGGCAATAGAATGGTACTAACGTAAGATATGATTAATCCGAGCGTGCGAAAGATTCTCTTTAAATCTTCGCCGGCTGAAGAATGATGAGAGCTTTGCATTGCGACTTTAGTTTCCATCGTTCTCAACTCGAATTTTAAACTTTCTTGTTTGAGGTATCGGTTTGATTGAGTGCTTTGCTGATTTGGGAGTTGTCAGGGCCGTCGATGAATTGACTCGCAAGACGAGCGGTTGCGGTGAGTGTGGCTTAAAGTTACGGAACTGGGGCTTTTTTTGATTAGCTCCCAACTGAAGGTGATGTATGCAGAATTTTCAGAGTTTTGTGTTCAGTTTGATTGAATACTGGGGGCGTTTTGGCTGCCTCTGGACTCAACCCTACGACTCTGCCATGGGCGCTGGAACGTTTCATCCGCATACATTCTTGAAGGGGCTTGGGCCTGAGCCTTGGCGAAGTGTTTACGTACAACCTTGCCGCAGACCTGTCGATGGCCGCTATGGCGAGAGCCCATACAGATTCCAGCATTATTATCAGCTACAGGTTTTTTTGAAGCCTGCCCCGTCTGACATTGTCGATGTTTTTCTTAGATCACTTGAGCATATCGGAATTCATCTCCAGGAAAACGACATCTCTTTGCTTGAAGATGACTGGAAGGGTCCAACTTTGGGTGCGTGGGGCTTGGGCTGGGAAGTTCGCGCAAATGGCCAGGAAGTCACTCAGTTTACCTACTTTCAACAGTTGGGTGGCTTGGATTTGGATGTTGTTTCGGGTGAGATAACCTATGGGTTAGAACGTCTTTACATGTACGCGACTGGACTCAAGAATGCGCTTGATATTCCATACAATGATTACTTCAGCTATGGCGATATTTTCAAGCAAAATGAATTTGAGTTTTCACATTTCAATTTCAAAAATGCCGACGTTGATCAGCTATTTTCGTTGTTCTCGGTGTGTGAGGAAAAAGTAAAGGAATTGTGTGCGACGAATTTGGTTTTGCCTGCGTATGACTATGTGTTGCAGGCATCTCATGCCTTTAATTTGCTTGATGCGCGTGGAGCGATTTCTGTAAGCGAAAGACAACGATACATTGGTCGTGTTCGTGATTGCGCACGGCTCTGCGCAACGGCGTATCGCGCAGAGCGCGAGAAATTAGGCTTTCCGATGATGACCCGTCTTTCGGCAGATCCTCGTTTGCCATTCATCGAGTCTCACGAACGTGCTCAGATTCAAGATTTTGAAAATCAGAACAAAAACTCTTCGTCTGCCAATACTGGTCAAGTGTCCTTGTGCGTTGAATTGGGTGTCGAGGAAATGCCACCGTCTTTTCAGACCGCTGCAGTTCAACATCTTGAAAAATCTTTTCATGATTGGATGGCGAAATGCAGGGAGCGATTCGCGATTGATGCCGGCTTTGTAAAATCTATCGATGCAATTCAACATGAAATTCTTGTTTCTGCTCGCCGTTTAGTTTTGTTGTGCAAGAATTTACCTGAGACTGAACCCAGTGTCATTCGCGAGTTTTGGGGTCCTGCGCAAAGAATTGCTCGTGCCCCTGATGGCACTTTGACTGCTGCTGCAACAGGTTTTGCAAAGAAAATCGGAGTTGAAACTGCGGCGTTGGAATGGAAGGAGCGCGCGGACGGGACGTTCCTTTACGCTGAGAAAAGAGAAGTTGGGGGGGAACTACCCATCCTGCTTGCGAACGAGTTCGTTTCATGGTGCCAGAATATTGAGTCTGGGCTCAAGATGAAGTGGATTGTAGAGGAAGGTGTAACCCCGTTTGTTCGCCCTGTGAGATGGATTTGTGCGCTGGCAAATGACAAGGTGCTTCCCATCGCAGCGTTTGGATTAAAGTCCAGCAATTTAACTTTTGGTCAGCGGATTCTTCATCCACGTGCAGTTAAAATTGCGCACGCGGATCGTTATGTCGAAATGGTTCGCGCACTCGATGTTGAACCATCGTGGTCTCGGAGACGTGATTTCATTCAATCTAAAGCAAGCCAGCTTGCCTCTGAGGTGGGTGGAGTTTTGCCATCTGGAATGGATGGTCTCCTGGATAAAGTTGCCGGCCTTTCGGAATCTCCTCAGATTTTCGTGGGAAAAATCCCTGAAAAATACATGCGACTGCCGGAGCGTTTGATAACAAGTGTGCTTCGCGAGCATATGAACTATTTATCGGTGGTTGATTCAAAGTCTGGGCTCGCGATGCCCTACTACATTGGAGTTGCGGGATACCCCTGTTCAAAGCCCGAGAACATGGTTGAAGCAACCGCGACTGTGGTTTCTGGACGGTTGGATGATGGTGCTTTTTATTATGATGGCGATTTGAAAACACCTTTGCACGAACTTCACGAAAAGCTTTCCAATCAGTTGTTCCAGGCTGGCATGGGAAGTTTGAAAGACAAATCAGACCGAATTGCGAAACTTGCACGAACACTTGCTGGATCTCGAAAAGATGCGGATGAAGATTTTATCCGTGCTGCTGAGACTGCGGGGCTTTATTGTAAGGCTGATTTAAAGTCTGGTTGTGTGCAGGAGTTTCCTGATGAAATGCAGGGCTTGATGGGCGGTATTCTGGTCCGAGAACAGCGGCTATTTGCTGAACAAGGTGATCGAATTGCTTCGGCTATTGCAGAACACTACGCTCCAGCCGGTGCAAATGCAGCACTTCCCTCGACCGCTCTTGGAAAGGTAGTGAGTCTCGCAGATAAAATTGATTCACTTGTTGTTTTGGTTGGTCATGGCACCGATATCAAGGGCAACAAGGATCCTTATGGTTTACGCCGTTTGGCGCTCGCAATCCTTCGTTTGCTCGGTGCTGATGGAGAATCGGCGGCCGTGGAAATAAGTCTTACAGTGTGTCTTAAGCTGGCTATTGAAAATTGTCGGAGTTCGAGAATGGAACTCCAAGCAGAGACCGAAGAGAAGGTTTTTGCATTCATGTTGGGGCGTCTGCGAGCTCTTTGGAAGACTCATTTTGATCCTGGAGCTGTTGAGGCTGTCAGTGCACGTCTCTCGACCCAAACAATTTCATCATCGCTGGATTGGGTGAAGGCAACGAGTCGTGCTTTGGTCAGGCTTGGTGAAGAACCAGCGCCGCTCGCCTTAGCAATGGTTCCATATAAGCGCTGCCGCACTTTGACTGAAGACCTTCTAAAAAATGGCGACAGTCCAGCAATTGAGACTGAACATTTTATCGAAGACGAAGAGAAAGAATTATACACTGCGCTTGAAAGAGCCGAGAGTGAGGGGCATTCTCTTCTGCTCAGCAATAGCTGCGAAGCTTATCTTGGCCTTTTGGCAGATCTGCGTCATCCAATGGCCAATTTCTTTGATCGTGTTTTGGTCAATGCGCAAGAATTTAAAATCAAGCAGAATCGCCTGGCTCTTCTTCTTCGGGTGCGTCGGCTCTATGATGCAGTAGCTGATTTTTCACTGGTGCAGGTTGCTGGAAATGGTTGATTGGGAATTTAAGGTCTTTGGCAACGCTGAGATCATTCGCTCAAAAAAGCCAATTGCTCTGACGATTGGAAATTTTGATGGTGTTCACAAAGGACATATGCAACTCCTGCAGAAATTAGCGGAGTTTGCAGACGGTATTCCGCGGGTGGTTTTGACCTTTGACCCCCACCCTTCGAGTGTTGTTGCAGTAGAGAACAGCAAGCCAGCTTTAATTTCCTTGGCGCAAAAAATAGAACTGCTCTTGACAGCTGGAGTCGATGCTGTTGTTGTGCAGAAATTCTCACCTGAATTCGCTTCACTCAGCGCCGATGATTTTTTGTTTAGATATCTTTGGACTGAATTTAATATTCTGCGATGTCTAATAGGCTTTGATTTTTGTTATGGCGCAGGCCGCAAAGGCGATTGGAACCATTTTGAGAAGAAGTCGGGCGAGCGTGGTGTTGCAGCATGCAAAGCAGAGCCATTTTTGATTGACGGTCTGCCCGTGTCTTCGAGTCGGATAAGAAATGCTGTTTTGGCCGCTGATTTTTCATTGGTTGAAAGACTCTTGGGCCGTAGTTTTTGCCTCAATGGCACGGTTGTGAAGGGTGACCAGCGCGGCCGTCAGATCGGTTTTCCGACTGCTAACCTTGGACTTTTCGATAGGAATTGTTTGCTCCCACCCCATGGTGTTTACGCTGCTGAAGTTTTGATTGAGGGAGAGCAGAAATCACGAGCCGCGGTTATGAACTGCGGAGTTCGACCAACCATTGCGGATGGATTGCGCTTGCAGATTGAGGCTCATATTTTGGATTTTTCAGACGACATATACGGAAGAAAAATAAGCTTCGCTTTGCGAAAATTCATTCGTACGGAAATGAAATTCTCTGATCTTGAACATCTTAAGAGACAAATTCATGATGATGCGATGCAATCGCGATTGTTTTTTGGAGTTTGATTGAGATGAATGAATGTGAGTTCATAGTCGTTCGTCATGCAGAGGCTGTTGATGCATCCCGCTTTGAGGATGATTCTCAGCGTGTTCTGACAGCGAGGGGTGAGCGAGAAGCAAACGTGGTTGGTCGATTGCGTCGATTTATGAATTTGCCGACTCCGGACTTGGTGTTTTCAAGTGGCTACGAAAGAGCCGAACAAACCCTTGAGCGGGTCCTTGAAGGTGTGACATTGCGAGTCATTCGCGATCAGGTTTTTTCTCCAGAGGGCTCGGTCGAGCGTGCTTGGAAGCTCATTGTTCAAGAAGTCGCAGGACTGCAAATCGGTCGTCCGCCAGCGATTTGGATGTTTGGGCATAATCCCAACATTGAACGCCTTTTGTCCCTTCTTTCGCCTGAGCTGGGTTGCATTCTAAGGCCCTACCGCAAAGCATCCCTTGTCTGGTTGCGTTTGTCTCATCTTTCCTCCAAGCGTCCCGATGCTCAGCTCGTTGCTTATTTGCCAAGACCTGCCGATGAGCGGGACAAGTCTGCCGAGTTGAGATCATGACCGGATAGAATCAACCTGAACCCAAAATCCTGACTTAACTTAGAGTTGTTCCATGGATTCGAATGAATCGTAGGAGGACTTTGGGTTATGACTGCGCGTGTGAAGCAAAGAAGCATCGATACATTCGCCAAGCGCAAAACAACCGACCGTTTGTTGGATGATCCAGAGTTATTTTTAAATCGAGAATTGGCGTGGCTTGCCTTTAATGACCGCGTTCTTAAAGAGGCAGAAAAGCGAGATACCCCTTTGCTGGAACGACTCAAATTCTTGTCGATCTTCAGCTCCAATCTCGATGAGTTTTTTATGGTTCGGCTCTCAAGTTTGTTCAAGTTGCTCGAGAATCAAGAGTCTGGATTGCCGGTTGCAAATCAAACACCCGGAGAGACTGATGCCGAAGAAACACTCGACGAAGTTTCGTTGTTTATTCGCAGACAATTCAGGCGCGCTTATGCAACATTTCAGGCAGGTTTGTTGCCCTCATTAGCTGGAGAGGGCGTGACGATTTCTCGCGTTGAAGAATTGAGTCGACAGGAACTCGACCGTTTGGATGAATTTTTTGAGAACCAGATTTTTCCAATCTTGACGCCGTTGGCGGTTGACCAAGCACATCCGTTTCCTTACCTCTCGAATCTTTCATTGTATCTTGCGGTGAGCTTCAAAGAGATGGGCGACAACGGCGAGCCACTCCTCGCCTTCGTTGAGATTCCTCCCAAGCTTGCAAGATTTGTTGCGATTCCCACTCGAGTGCGGGAACACAGATTTGTTGTGATTGAAGATCTGATTAAGAGACATCTCGAGAAATTGTTTCCTTGGAGTGAAGTTGAAGATGCCTACGTTTTTCGCGTCACGAGAAACCTCGATTATCAATTGCTTGAAGGCGAAGTTAAGGACCTGATGAAGTCGATTGAGTTGGAGCTCAAAGACCGGGCCCAACGCTTTGTGGTGCGGATGGAAGTTGAGCAAAATATGCCCGAAAAATTGCGCTCACGACTTCGCTTGCAATTGGAACTTGAGATTGGTGATGTTTACGAATGCTCAAATTTCTTGAATCTCCGGGATCTCCTCTTTCTTACAAAACTCGAGTTGAAACCGTCTCTGCGCGATAGCGCTTTCAGTCCAAAAATTAATGCGAGACTTAGTCAGGACAGGGATATATTTGATGTTATTCGTGAACGGGATGTCCTGCTTCATCATCCCTATGAGAGTTTCTCGAGTGTTCTTGAATTTCTTGGGCGCGCTGCCGAAGACCCAAATGTTTTGGCGATAAAGCAAACATTGTACCGCATTGGTGGAGATTCACCTGTGATCGAAGCGCTTGTGCGCGCAGCGGAAAAAGGTAAGCAGGTGACTGCAGTTGTTGAATTGAAAGCACGATTTGATGAGCACAATAACATCGCGTGGGCGCGTCGACTTGAACGAGCTGGGGCGCATGTTGTTTTTGGATTTGTCGGCCTCAAGACTCATGCCAAGTGTGCATTGGTGATTCGAAGAGAGGGTCAACATCTTCAACGTTATGCTCATATTTCGACCGGGAATTATAACAGCAACACAGCTCGACTTTATACCGATCTTTGCTTACTTACGGCAAGTGAAACACTGACAAGTGACTTGGCAAAGTTGTTTAATCTGCTAACTGGATTTAACTTGTTAGCTTCTGAATCGAAGCTTTCAAAACTGAATGGTGGTCCGGATTTCGAAACCATCAAAGTGGCGCCATTTGGTTTGCGTGATTTCTTTCTGCGATTGATTGAGGATGAAATCAAGAGTCACCAAGTAAACGGGCATGGACATATAATTTTGAAGATGAATTCCTTAACCGACTTGAAATTAATTCAAGGTCTTTATGGCGCAAGTCAAGCTGGCGTGAGAATTGATTTAATAGTTCGTGGTGTTTGTATTTTACGGCCTGGTTTAAAAGGGATTTCCGAAAATATAAGAGTTATTTCTATCATTGACAGGTTTCTCGAGCATTCTCGGATTTTTTGGTTTCGCAACAACAATCGGCCGAGGATATTTCTCGGCAGCGCAGATTTTATGCCGAGAAATATGGATAAGCGCGTGGAAGTTGTTTGGCCCGTTGAGGAAGAGCATCTCAAGGCAAAGGTCATGGAAATTCTTTCATATTCCTTGAAGGATAATACGAAGGCTCATGTGATGAGGAGTGATGGCACTTACGTTCAGGCATCTCCTGTTCGAAACAAAAATTTCCGTTCACAAGATAAAATGATCGAATTCGCACGAACAGAAAGCCAAGCAACATTGCGTCTTCGCGAATCGATGCGGCAAATTGAATTGTCGACGCAAAAAGGCGAGAGTGCAGATATTTTTCCAATGCGGATGTCAAAATGAGCGAAATTCGAACAAATAGCCAAGATCCTGTTCGACGTGTTGCGGCAATTGATGTGGGTTCGAACAGCACTCATATGCTTATCGTTGAAACGTCGCGAGGTGGTGGATTTCAGGTTTTGGAGAGCATGAAAGAGCAGACGCGTCTGGCTGCAGATATAGACGAGAGGCTTATGCTGGATTCCAACGCGCTTAACAAAATGGTGTCCGTTTTGAAGCGCATGCGGGAGGTAGCTGAAAAACATAAGGCTGTGGTTCGGTGCATTGCAACGCATCCACTCCGAGAAGCCCGCAATGGAGCAGAGTTCGCCGCACGTTTGTCCACACGCTCGGGCGTTTTGGTTGAAATTGTCTCAGGACAGGAAGAGGCAAGGCTTGTCTCTTTGGGAGTTCGTTTGGGCCTTCCTATTGCCTCTCAGTCGACTTTGATTGTTGACGTGGGTGGCGGATCGGCCGAGATTATTTTGTGTCAATGGGATGAGGTTAGGTTTGCGACGTCGCTGAAGCTTGGTGCTGTGCGATTGACTCAGAAGTTTTTGGCCTCTGACCCATTTAGCGCGAGGGGTCTGAAGGAACTCGAAGACTATGTTGTGAGTCGGCTCGAACCTGTGAGCGGAGAAATCAAGCGCTTTGGTTTTGATGCGGCGGTGGCTTCGTCTGGCACTGTGAAGGCGCTAAAATCTCTTGCAATGGGTATGCATGGTGAAGCTGTTCCGGCAGCATTTCATGGAACGACACTGAAATGTGAAGATTTGTTTGAAATATGCGAAGTGTTGTTTGGAAATCGCTCTCTGCAGGAGCGAAAAATGCTGCCGCGTATGGATCCAAAGCGGGCTGATATTATTGTTGCGGGCGCCATGGTTTTAAAAGTCCTCGCTAAACTTGCGAATGTTCAGTCATTCACACTTTCAACAACTGCCTTGCGCGAAGGTATTCTGGTGGACACCCTTGCGCGGGAAGAGACTTGGCTACGCGGTGATTCACGCGATGTGAGATGGCAGAGTGTGAAGGAATTTGGTGCAAAACATCGAATTGATGAGCCGCATGCCTTTCATATTGCCTCATTGACGATGGCTCTTTTTGATTCGCTGGCAGAGACGCGTGGTTTTTCAGGCCAGTGGCGTGAACTGCTTCGATGTGCGGCGTATCTTCATGAATCTGGTCGGTTTGTAAATGTCACCGGCCACCATAAGCATGCACACTATTTGGTTCGAAACAGTAGTTTGATGGGTTTCAGTCAGCGTGAGCTTGAAATTATCGCTACTCTTATTCGCTTTCATCGGAAGCGAGCGCCTAGAACAGATGAAAATTGCATGGAAAATTTCGATCCTGATGATTTGCAGCGGGTGACAAAGTTGTCTTCGTTGCTGCGCCTGGCAGTCAGTATGGATCGGGGGCGACTCGGTCGAGTGAGGCAGGTTAAGCTCGCGGCGCCGCGAGGAGGAAAAATTTTGCTCACCATCTTTGCGAGTGCGAGCTCGGATGCGGGCATTGAAATTTATGAGTTGAATTGCGAGAAAGCACCATTTGAAAGGGCTTTTGGCGTTTCCCTGGAGGTACGGGTCGAGGAATACCGTGTCTGACGGTTGGTTGACGGAGTCAGAATAAAGAGCTGTAGATTCTGTTTCTTTAGCGCGGGAGAATAGAGCCGATGTCTTGTAATGGACATCAGCGTGAGGAGTAGGTCGTGAGATTGGATACTCGGTTTAAAGACACTAGCCGGGTTCAACGGAAGCGAGCGCGTCGGACCATGTGGTTTTGGCGCGGTGTTCTCGTTTCTGCAGTCATGCACTCGTTTCTAGCGGCAGCAGACCTGAGCGCCGAGAGTCAGTCGATTTGGAGTGACTTGGGAGACGCCGTCGATTTGCACGCTGCCGCAATAGAGGAATCTCCCAGGAAGATTGTTGAGATTGAGCTCGGTGCAGAGTCTTCAAAAGAAGACATGCAATTGGATTCAGAAAAGCCAGCCCTAGCTTCTCAATCTTCGTTGTTGGACGGTCTTCGATTCAGCGACACTAAATTAAACGGCATGCCTTCAGGCTCTTTGAAAGACCAAGCCCAAGTCAGCGAAATTGTCGAAGCTGTTGCATCGGATTTTGACTTGAAAACAGCATCCCAGATCCAATTCCCAGTCGATGTTCCGAAGAGCGAAGTCCTTCGCGTGAGCAATACTTTTCATGGCATGATTCAGGAATCCATGAAGTCGTCAGTGGGCCAGCTTTCACGGCAGTTCCTTGGAAGTTTGTCGCGCTCGGCGCCTGTGACCAGCGAACAGCTGGCTGAGCTTGAGACCACACTTATTGATGAAGCTGCTGAGAGCGATGAAGGGTATGCCTTAGGCCAGGCTGTTGATTCTGAGTCGGAACAGTCAGGACTTGATCCCTTCAAAACGTACACGGTTGTGAATGGCCGCATCCACGCGGTGACTCCGACGCAAATTGCAAGGTCTGCGTCGTCTTCAACGGTTGAGGCTTCTTCTCAGAGCTTTGGACTTCAAGGGACTGCCGAGACCTCTCAGCCGGAAGTTCGTGCGATTTCTTCGGGTGATTCTGCTCAGACGGCCGTTCATTCGTCTGAGCGCAGCGTGGTTGGTGTGGAACCTTCGATGAAGACTACTTCAGCGATTGAGATGCCGCATGAGCAAGTTGCGCAAGAACTGAGTAAGATTGTCCCCTCGTCTCGTTCCGCAGCGTTGGATGCGAATTCAGCTGAGAGTGATAGGGTTACCATTCAAGGTCGCGTGCAGCTTCCACAAGGTTTTGCTCTCGATCGAGCCGTCTTGCGCGTTGCTGGTACAGCCTTTCAAGTGCAGACCGACGCCGCTGGAGCGTTTGAACTTCGAGATGTTCCGCGAGGAACGCGATTTGAGCTTCTTGTTTGGCATCTTGACGGCAGTTTGACCCGGCGTCTGATTCCGGTGACCGCCTCGGGACGAGAAAAGAACCTGCAAATAGCTCTCAAGAAGTCTTCTGAAATTGATCAAATTGCGACTGCCTTTGGAACTGTCCATGCGATGAATCAGGGAGGCTTTTGCGCCCGCGTTGAACCTGAAAATTCGGGCGCTTTGGTGGGTGGCAGGGTCAATGTAACCGCGGGGCGGAAATTTCTTCAGGCGCATTTCTTTTCGTCAACCGGATTACCTGTGCAAGGTGGATCTGAGCTCACGGAAGATGGTCGTTTCTGTGTATTCAATGTTGATGAAACGTTGGTTGATGTGAAAGTTTCGCTGCTCAATGGAGTACGTCGACAGTTCGTTGTTCATGTTGAGCCCTCTACGTTTGAGCATGATCTGAATTTCGACGTCGCGGAGTCGATGTATCGGCGCGTGTCTTTGCTTGAGCCGCTCGATACTCAACAGGTTTTGGAATTGTCTGCGCAAGGTGTTCAGCCTGAGTTTGGTGATAGACGCTTGAGGGATTGGCTCACAGGTGATGATGTGCCCGTCTGGACGCGTGTTTCACGCTACTTAATGCAGTCTGACCCAGCTTACTCGGCGGTGCGCCCAAATTCAGAAGACGTTCAGTATTTCCCCGGTGGACAAGAATTCGTTGAGGTGCGTTTGTCGCCAGATCAACCGGCAGCACCTTGGTCACGGACCTTGCTTTCGCGCGATCAATTGATGACCAAGACAATGTTGAGTCAGATTGAGACACTCAAGAGTCGTATTTATCAGGACAGGACAGAATTGATGTCTGTGCCTGCGGTCGACGCTGATGCTTGGGATGAAATTGCAAATCAGAGCCTCGATTTGCCGCATCTTCAAGATCAAACGGTGGGTGGTCTTTACATCTCAATTGATCCTCAGGCCTTGGGCCGCAAATCGGAAGAACTTGTGGTTAGTGTGCGCGATACCTGGACTGGAGAATCGGTTTGCAAAGTTGTTCCACTGAAAGGGGCAAAGAGCGTAAAGTCGACCCGCTACCTGCGTTCAGCATGTGGCGCAAATCCTGGTCAATATGCGCTGATTATCGAAAACAAAGAAGGTGCGATGGTTTGGTCTGATGTTGTTCGCATTCGTCCGGGCGATGTTCAAACTGTGACAGTTCTTGATCCCAAATTTTGAGCCAGCGATTTAGACTCCTGAGAGCGGCTGCTTTAGGGAGTGATAGTCTATGTTCTCTTCCTCGTCATTGAAAAAAAGCCAGAGAATTTTCTTTATTTTTTGCGCTTTTTTATTCATTCAAACAGCTTTCGCACAAAAAGTTGAGAACACAAGTCGTTCGAGCCAAGATGGAATTGTTTCGCTGATTGAATTTAATCCGGCGGACCTTCTCTTGGGTCGGTACAGATTGGCCAACGAAAATCTCTTGATGGAAAGTGTATCCATAGCCTGGATTGGCGAGGTTCAGGAAAACCGCAAGCTCGGAAAATATACGGAAAAGAATCTCGCAGCTGGTTTGAGTCTGCAATACTATCCTCAGTCGATCACCATGACAGGGTTATTTGTTCGGGGTGAATCGGATTTAACCTTCGCTGAAGTGTCGGAAGAACCGTTGGCTCGACAAGCAATTCAATCAGGACGGCTGATTCTGATGCGAATGGCGGGAGATGTTGGTTGGCGGGTGCGACTCAGCGAGCGCCTCACGGGCAGTGCCGGCTACGGATTGAGGACCGCGCTGCCGCAGAGTTTGTGGACGAATAACAGCGCCTTTACTGATCGCTGGTTGAAGAGTGGCGACAGCGCTGAAGTGCGCGTGCAGGTCAATCTTGGACTTCTACTTTAACAACTCTGCAAGAGTCGAGCGTTCATCGCGTCCGCTTTTTTCTTGAATGGCAGTGCGGGCATAGGAATCGCAAATCTCATTGAAGGAATGCCCTGAGTGGCCTTTGACCCACTCCCACGTCAGCACATGCATGCGTTGAAGGTGACAGAGCTTCAACCAAAGGTCCTGATTTTTTACTGGCTCTTTTGAGCTCGTCTTCCAGCCGTTGCGCTGCCAACCTTCTAGCCAGCCTTCAGTGAATGCATTTTTAACGTAGGTGCTGTCTGTGGTGATGTGGACCTGCGTCGGTCGCTTGAGAGCATCAAGGCCCTGGATGACGCCCATAAGTTCCATACGATTGTTTGTTGTTGCGGGATCAAATCCCGACAAAACTCTGACCTGCTGGTTGGCAACCAAGACACAAGCCCATCCGCCGGGTCCTGGATTTCCCGAGCACGCCCCATCTGTGTAAAGATGCACTTCTGCCATGTCTCTATCCTCGTAGGGTAGAAAGCTATAGCGCGGGAGAGCTGAATGCACAAAGAATTGAGAGCGGGAATCGCTTTTTCTTTGATTCGACTGTTCGCAGTCGGCATTATTGTTTTGTGTCAGACGGCATTTGCGGATCTCCACGAAACACAGTCCTTTCAACCAGTGCAATGGGAAAGTGATTTTGTTGCTGATAAGAATCTATCTTTTACGACAATGCTTGTGCCTGAGCGTTCGCAAATTGTTGGTCTGCTATCGGGGCCAGTGAGGACCGCCTACGGCTTGCAGTTGGGCCAGAGATTGCGCGACCATTGGATGGGTCGAGTCTCGCTTTTTTTTGGACGCAACGAAGCAAAGACTGGCAATTTGCTGTGGAGCTTTCTTGGAAGCGACCTTTCACATCCGCTGATTTCCGATGCTCTTTCTGAGTGGAACTTTTTTCGCGTGCTTCGGCCGATAGGATTTTTCGGACTTGGATTTGTTTCAAGATGGGAGAATACAGCATTCAAATATAATTTACTTCCAACCGCGCGCTATGAACTTTCAGAACCGATTGCCTATGCAGGCGGAATGCTTCAACTACAAGTGGCTCAAGAAGTTATTTTGGCAACTGAATATCGCTACCTGCAGAGTGCAAGAGCCTCGCACAACCGAGGACCGACATTTGCCATTTCCCTGATTTGGGGAAGCTTGGAGAAGATGTGATGGAATATTTGCAAAAATCAGCGCTGATGAAGAACCTCTTGCGAGTGAGTCTTTTAACTCTGGGCGGGTTGATTTGTTATAGCCAAAAAGTAAATGCAGAGAATCAGCTGGAGCTGGAATCCGCTCGCCATGTCAACCGCTCTGTTTTGACCGTTGGGCGTGAGGTTTTTTCAGCAACTGATGCCCTTGGTCTGTTGATGGTTTGGAACTTGACGCGTGGCAGTGGCGAGAACGCAGTTCCGTTGGAAACAAATTGGCTTAAGCCACTCAATAAGATCGATACTTCGGTGAATGACCTTTCAGGAATGACAGCAGGTTGGTCTGCAGATATGCGTTTGTTTTTTGAGTTGGCGTTAATTTGCATAGATGTTCAAAAGCTCAATCTTTTTATCCCGAGAGAGCAAGATGTGTTGGCGACCTTGGCTATCGTAAAGGCTCAGCAGGCGATGAGCCTTGCCAAAGTGGATCCAGCATTGGCAAGTGAAGTGATGGGAGTCTCTGACAAGACACGCAGACGATGGATTGAATCTGTGCTGCGTGCGAGAACATTTGTCCGTGTACGCGGATCGTTGGAGAGGAATAAGAGCTTGTTTAACGTGGGTTGGTATTGGCACGTGGCTCCGAAGAGCGGTTTGCGAAAGTGATGAGCATTCTACTGCAGACAAATTTCAATCTTGCGGTTTTTTCTACGGATACTGTTTTCGATGAGACGAATTTTTCTATTGAATTTATATCAAAAAGCTTGTGTGAAATTCTTGTCGAAAGTGAGTACGCACCAACGGAGCGATCGGTTCGAGATTTTATTACAAGCTGTTGCACTCTTAAAGCTGCTTCAGCAGAGCAAAGAATGCTTGTTGTTTTGTTTGCGGAAGAATCTGAGGTGATCGGTTTTTCGCAGTTTCGTTGGTTGCTTAGTGATGCAGACTTGGACTTTATTCAGGTTGCTGCGCATGCACGCGGATTGGGAGCTGCGCGAGCGATGCTAACAGCAGGTATGGAGAATTTGCGAGCTCGCGGAGTTAAGCGTCTGCTTCTTGAAGTTGGAGTTGCCAACTTATCAGCAATTTCATTATACAAAAGATATGGATTTGCAGAGATTTCAAAACGGAAAAATTATTATAAGTCGGGTGAGGATGCGCTCGTAATGGAGCTAGAAATTTGAAAGTTGGCGTTTTTAACACAGCGTTTATCGGCGATGTTGCATTGATGGGGAAGCTTATTGATGCACTTTTTCATGCGGGACATGAGGTTGTTCTTTATTCCAATTCAGTGGGTTGTTTGCTTTACGAATTTGATTCTCGTGTTGCTCGGGTTGTAGCAGTCAAAAAACAGCGAGGTCTTGGGAAAATAAATTCGATAAGATCCATTGCTCTCCAGATTTCTGAAGATTCTCCTGATGTCTTGTTACTTGCGCACAGATCCTTTACCTCAGGCGTCATTGCTCTCTTGTCCGGTGTGAGGCGGGTTGTTGCTTATGAGGATGCGGCATTTTCGCAGTTTTTATTCGAAAAAGTGAGATGTACGCAGAATCAGCATGAGTCAGATCGCTACGTGGAATTGGCCCGTTCTTTGGTTTCCCCTGAATCGTTCGATGCAGCAAAATTGAGTCTATACGGTGATTCAGAGTTGTCGAAATTTTCGAGACGTTTTCCTGAGATGTTGAAGTCGGATCGCAAATTCTTCATTTGTGCACCGGGCTCCATGTGGGCCACAAAACAGTATCCGGTGGAGCTTTGTGCGCGGGTGGTTGAGCGTCTGCTGACGGCGCTGCCGCAAATGCAATGCGTTATCTCCGGTGGTCCTGCAGATCGCGAGGCGCTCGAAGGTTTCACAAACGCATTGGCAAAGCTTTCGCCGAGCGATCAGCTGGTTTCGAGGCTTGTCGATGCGAGAGATTGTTTGCCGATTTCCGAACTTATAGAACTGACAAGACGAGCTGATTTCGTTTTGACTCCAGACTCCGCGCCCCTTCACATTGCGAGTGCGACAGGTACGCGCGTGTTTGCATTTTTTGGACCAACTTCGGCTCAGACGGGTTTTGGACCATTGAATTCGGATTCACTGGTTTTGGATTACCAAAATATTCGAGGTGTACCACTCGAGTGCCAGCCCTGCTCTAAGCATGGACAGCGGCTTTGTCCACTTGGGCATCACAGGTGTTTGGCAGAGCTTCCCCCTGACGCGGTGGCTGCGCGCATGTTACAATCGCTGCTTCCGAGGGGTTAGCTGACATCAACGACGTGAGGAAGGCTATGCGACAGTCTCGATACATTGGTCAGTTCAAAGTTGTTCGTCCGGCCTTTGAGAAGTCGCAGCAAGAAGCGATCTCGTGGTTGGCCGATGCGCATGCTACGGCAGAAGCTGTGGCGGGGTTTCCATCCGGTCGACACGATTTGACCCCTGCTTACTTCGAAAAACTTATCGCACGGTTTGGATGTTCGCCGGAAAGGATTGCTTTTCGGGGTCATGAGCTTATCGATTTTACGCACAAGACATGGTCTGAAATGAGGGTGTTTGACCTTCAAAAAAATCCGACAGGTCAACCTATGGAGGCTCGCCAGCGGGTCTATGATGAATTGGTTAGAAATAAATGCGATCTTCTGTTTCCAGCAGAAAGTTCCTTTGGCAATGATTTAATTCATGTGAGCTGTACCGGCTATTTATCGCCTAGTCCGCTGCAACGGTTGGTGGCTGAGCGCGGCTTTGGGGGTTCAACAAGAGTTCTTCATGCTTATCACATGGGATGCTATGCTGCGTTGCCTGCGACGCGGCTTGCAAGCGCGTTGGTTGGACAGCAATGGGATGATAATAATTCAGGCTCGTTTTTGAGTGCGGATGTGGTGCATACTGAACTGTGTACCCTGCACTTTAATCCGCTTGAACATTCGCCAGAACAATTGGTTGTGCAAAGCCTTTTTGCAGACGGATTTATTCGCTATAAAGTGGCAAATCAGCCTGCTGCGAGTGGACGGTCTTTTAAGATTTTAGCAATGAATGAAGTTCAAATTCCAGAATCCTCGCAGGCAATGACCTGGCTTCCGGTGTCTTGGGGGATGGCGATGACTTTGTCTCGCGATGTGCCGACCCTAATTTCTGGTGCGTTGAAGGAGTTTATTGATCGTTTGATCTCGTCTGCAGGCTTGAAGGCAGCAGAGGTTTTGCCTCGGCTGGTTTATGCGGTGCATCCGGGCGGGCCAAAAATTATTGATCATATCCAGCAGTTGCTTGAAATCCGCGAAGAGAAAATTCAGGAAAGCAGAAATGTTTTGAGGAAGTTTGGCAATATGTCTTCTGCGACTTTGCCTCATCTTTGGAACGAGATTTTGGAAAATTCGGCTTGCTACCGAACGGGGGACTTGGTTTTGAGTTTGGCGTTTGGGCCAGGACTCACGATTGCTGGTAGCTTATTTGAAGTTGTTGGGTCTGAGACATGACTGTCTGGATTATAGTTGCCCTATTCTCATATTTCTTGCAGGCGTCGGCTCTTTTTTTTGATGAGTTTTTTTTTCATATGAAGCGCGGATTGCCACGCTGGGAGCGTATTGGGCATCCGCTTGATACGTTGACCGTGCTGGCTGTAAATGCTGTTACGTTACTAGCTCAATTCTCTTCTCAATCACTTTTGATTTTTCTCTCGTTGGCTATGTTTTCATGCATGTTTGTGACCAAGGACGAGTGGGTACACCAACGTGAATGTGAGGCGGCCGAGCACTGGCTTCACGCCGTTCTTTTTGTCTGCCATCCTATGACATTTGCTTCGTCAGTTTTCTTTTGGCTGCTCAGAGATAGCCCGCTTCTTCTGGGAGTTGATGGAGAATATTTCTCGCTCGCATCTAATATTCTCCGTGGACAATTTACACTGCTGCTGATTTTCCTGAGCTATCAAATTATCTACTGGAATGTTTTTCGCTCGAGAGCCGCTGACTCAGACGCGAGATTGAGTCTTCAAGAGAGGCAATAAGAGTTTGCTGATCCTCAATCGTGCGTTTGAGGTTTTGAATCAGGTCGGTGTCGCCTGGTGGGCGTTCATTTGTTCTCGTTGGTTCCGCTGTAAACCCAGCAAAAGAACGTTCACGGCTGATACCCTTGCTCAACGTTGGTACAACTTGGGTCTCGACGCTGGCGGTGAACAAACCAAGTTCATTGTCTTCTTCCAAGTAGACCATGTATCGGCCATTGCGGAGAATGGCCTTGAGCTGCCCTGCTTTTGCCTTTCTACGGACCGTAATCTCCGAGACTCCGAGTGCTTGCGCAGCCTCTGAGAGTTTGAACCATCGTCCTTTGCATTGTGTCGTTTCCATGCAGAATGGCCTCCTTAGGCAGTATTTTCAGCCTAGTGGCTTGAGCGCCGGGAAGGTAGGCAAGGAGTTGCGGGGACATTTCTTTGACCTGTGTTGTGCCTGTTCTTGTGCCAGAGCGCGGTGCCAACGTTGTATTCCCGTGGAGAGACGGCTAGATTCACGGCTGTTTTGTGAAGAAACAGCAAGGAGAGAACATGGGCATTCGTGATGAAGCACTCGAGTACCACCGCAAAGGCCGCAAAGGTAAAATTGAAATTGCGGTGACCAAGGAATGCAAAACTCAGCAGGACATTACACTTGCCTATTCGCCCGGAGTGGCGGAGCCATGCAAGGAGATTGCGAAGAATCCAGATTCCGTCTTTGAATACACGGCGCGCGGCAATCTAGTTGCGGTTGTTTCCAATGGCACGGCTGTGCTTGGTTTGGGAAATATTGGACCCTTGGCTGCCAAGCCGGTGATGGAAGGTAAGGCTGTTCTGTTCAAGCGCTTTGCGGATATTGATTGTTTCGACATTGAGCTTAATGCACCGAATGTGGATGATGTGATTTCAGCTTGTAAGATGCTGGAGCCCACGTTTGGCGGTATTAACCTCGAGGATATTAAGGCTCCCGAATGCTTTGAAATTGAAGAGCGCCTTCGAGAGGCTTTAAATATTCCTGTCTTTCACGATGACCAACACGGTACGGCAATTGTGAGCGGCGCCGCGTTGCTCAACGCGTTGGAAATAACTGGCAAGAAAATTCAAGACATTAAAGTTGTCGTCAATGGTGCAGGTGCGGCAGCAATCGCCTGCGCGCAGATGTATTTGAATTTGGGCGTTCGCCGCGACAATCTCTACATGTGCGACAGCAAGGGCGTTGTTTTTCGGGGTCGCACCGATGGAATGAATAAATATAAAGAGCGTTTTGCAAACGACACGAATAAGAGAACTCTTGCTGAGTGTCTTGATGGGGCCGATGTTTTTTGTGGATGTTCGGTTGCCGGAGCCGTCTCGCAGGACATGGTTAAAGCTATGGCTCCTGACCCAATTATTTTTGCGATGGCGAATCCAGATCCTGAGATCCGTCCAGAGGAAGTCATTGCGGTGCGCAGTGATGCAATCATTGCGACGGGTCGATCGGATTATCCGAATCAAGTGAATAACGTGCTCGGTTATCCTTATATTTTCCGCGGTGCGCTTGATGTTCAGGCGCGTCAGATTACCGAAGACATGAAAATGGCTGCCGTTTATGCTCTAGCCGAACTTGCAAAAGAAGATGTTCCAGAGAGTGTCAGCCGCTCTTATGCCCGCCACGATTACACGTTCGGCCGCGATTATTTGATTCCAAAGCCATTTGATCCGCGACTTTTGACTTGGGTTGCTCCGGCCGTTGCTCGGGCTGCAATCGAGGGCGGTATTGCGCGCAAGACGATCGACCTTCAAGATTACGAAGACCACCTTGAGGGTCGACTCGGCGTTGCGGCGTCGGTGACACGCAAGATTAAGCGCATGGTGACTGAAAATAACCGTGCACGCGGAATGCGAACCCGGGTTGTATTGCCCGAGGGCGCAAGTCTTCCTGTATTGCGTGCTGCAGAACAGTTGGTTGAAGAGGGTATTTGTGATCCCGTGCTTTTGGGCAATGCAGAAAAGATTCGCGGAATCGTGAGAGAGCAGAAGCTTGATGGCTTGGCTGACGCGGCGATTATTGACCCTACAACGTCGCCGAAGACCGCTGAATACGCGCAAATTCTTCTCGAAAAGCGTTCACGTAAAGGTGTAACGCGTATGTCTGCACAAGAATTGATGCAGGAAAATCAGTTTTACGCTGCAATGATGGTTGAGCGCGGCGATGCTGAAGCCTATTTGTCTGGCGTTCACCACAACTATCCTGATGCAATTCGTCCGGCTCTGCAGGTGATTGGTTCGCAACCAGATAAAGTACTCGCCGGTGTCTACATGTTGGTGTGGCGCGATAAATCGATCTTCTTGTCGGATGCGACAGTGAATATTGATCCAACCGAAGAGGAATTGGCTCAGATAGCAATCCAGGCACATGACACGGCAAAGCTTTATTTGAATGAAATGCCTCGTGTTGCAATGCTCAGCTTTAGTAATTTTGGAAGTAATAAACATCCTAAAGCCGACAAGGTTCGCAATGCGACAATGTTGGTAAAGAAGATGAGGCCCGATATTGAGGTTGATGGCGAAGTTCAAGCGGATGCTGCGGTGAGCGCTGAAGTGTTGCAACGCAGCTTCAATTTTTCTTCACTCAAAGGTCCAGCAAATGTGCTTGTCTTCCCAGATCTTACTTCTGGAAATATCGCATACAAGTTGCTTAACAAGCTTGGTGGAGCGACGTTAATTGGGCCATTGTTGATTGGTATGCGCAAACCAGTGAACGTGTTGCAGCGGAATAGCGACGTGGAAGAAATTGTGAATCTGGTTACCTTTACCGTCCATCGCGCTCAGAACGGACTGTAAAAGAAAACCGGCCGATTGGGCCGGTTTGTTGAATTGAGTCTGCAGGAACCTGGGTTTTCCCCGGGTTCTTTTTTGCGGATTATGCTTTTGGCGCACCAACGAAGTTGAGGATACGATTTTTTACAAAGACAACTTTCTTGATGTCCAGAGCACTGAGAGCAGCTGATAGGTTCTTATCTTCTCGAGCAATGCGTTCTGCTGTTTCTTGGTCGCAATCAAGCGGGAGAGTGATCTCGGCGCGAGCTTTACCGTTGATTTGAACACCAATCTTCACTTCATCATCCCGCGCAAGCGACTCATCAAAGCTTGGCCATGGGCTGGTGCTGAGGAAGGGGTAGTCGGGATTGCTTGGTGACTTGTTCGGATGAATGCAAGAGTTCCAGAGTTGTTCAGCCAGATGCGGAGCAAAGGGCGATAGCAATGGCAAGAATTGGCTCCACACTTCGCGCGAGCGACAGTTAGACTCTGCCATTCCATTGAGGAAGATCATCATCTGAGAAATAGAGGTATTGAAAGAAAGCGTTTCAATGTCGTGTGAGATTTTTTTGATGGTCTTGTGCAACAATCGAAGATCATCACGTGTCGGTTGCGTGTCGTTGATGAGGCTCTGGCCAGATTCATCAACAATGTGTCGTTCAATGCGCGCCAGAAAACGATAAATTCCGGCAAGGTTTGAGTCTTCCCATTCTTTCGTTTGAGTGAGTGGGCCCATGAACATTTCATAGACACGCAAAGCGTCGGCGCCGTACTTCTCCAAAACCTCGTCTGGATTCACTCCGTTGCCTTTTGATTTGGACATCTTAGCGCCATTGCGACAAATCATTCCTTGATTGACAAGCTTTTTAAAAGGCTCGCCTACAGGACACACACCCGCATCAAACATCACTTTCGTCCAGAAACGTGAATAGAGAAGGTGTCCAACAGCGTGTTCCTGTCCGCCAATATAGAGGTCGACAGGCATCCAAAATTTAGCTTTGTCGAATGCAAACGGAGCCGCCGGGTTTTGCGGATCACAGAAACGAAGGAAGTACCAACTCGAACCTGCGCTTCCAGGCATCGTATCTGTTTCAACAAAACAATGCCCATGTTGAGCATCGCTCCTTTGCACCCAAGAGGTAATGGCTGCGAGTGGTGATTTGCCATCGCCTGTGGGTTCGTAACTTGTAACTTCAGGCAAGGTCAGAGGCAGTTCATCGTCACGCAAAGATCGTAAAATATTGCCTTGTGAATCCTTGAGAACAGGGATTGGTTCACCCCAATAGCGCTGGCGAGAGAAAAGCCAGTCGCGGAATTTGTACGTTGTGCTTCCCTCGCCGATTGCATATTTCTCGACATGAGCAATCATCTCTTTTTTCGCGTCAGTGACGCTCATTCCATTGAGGAAGTCGGAGTTAACCATTTGCCCAATTCCGGAAAACGCGGATGCTTGGATGTCGTGCGCACCTTCGGAGGGGGCAACAACTTGCACAATTGGTAGGTTAAATGCTTTTGCAAATTCGTGATCACGTTCGTCGTGTCCAGGAACGGCCATGATTGCACCCGTGCCGTATGTCATCATGACGTAGTCGCTGATCCACACGGGGACTTTTTGTCCGCTCACGGGGTGCAAAGCATATGCTCCCGTAAAAGCGCCCGTTTTGTCTTTGTTCAATTCCGTGCGGTCGAGATCTGATTTTTGTGCGGCGGTCTGCTGATAAGCTTTAACTGCATCTGAATGTTGTGGGGTGGTAATTTTCGAGACGAGTGGATGCTCTGGTGCAAGTACGAGGTAAGTTGCTCCGAAGAGCGTGTCTGGTCGAGTGGTGAAGACTTCGATTTTTTCACTTGCGTGTTCTGGCAGTTGGAAGCGGATTTTTGCGCCAACAGATTTTCCAATCCAATTGCGCTGGATTTCTTTGACGTTTTCTGGCCAATCGAGCGCATCGAGGTCGGCGAGGAGTCGTTCAGCATAGGCCGTAATTTTCAGCATCCATTGTCGCATGGGCATGCGTAAAACCGGATGACCTCCGCGCTCGCTTTTTCCGTCTATCACCTCTTCATTTGCGAGAACGGTTTTCAATGCTGGGCACCAATTCACCAGCATTTCAGCTTGATAGGCCAAGCCTTTCTCGTAAAGAATTTGAAAGATTTTCTGCGTCCAGTGATAATATTTGGGATCACAGGTCGCAATCTCTCGCGCCCAATCATACGAAAAACCGAGTGCACTTAACTGACGACGGAAATTATCAATGTTTCGATACGTCAGCTTTGCCGGATGCTCGCCGGTGTCAATGGCGTGTTGCTCTGCGGGCAGCCCGAATGCATCCCAACCCATTGGGTGCAGTACATTGTATCCCTTCATTCGATAGTAACGAGCGACAATGTCGGTGGCTGTGTAACCAAGAACATGCCCGACATGCAGACCTGCTGCGCTTGGATAGGGAAACATATCGAGCACATAGTATTTTGGCTGACCGGCAGTTTCGGTGGTTTTGAAAAGGTTATGCTCAGCCCAGTGCTTTTGCCATTTTGGTTCAATGTTGGTGTGCGAATATGCCATAAGTTAACTCCTTAAAGCCGGACCAAATTACAGAACTTGTTTGACCCAAAGCGACACGCTCGCCGCGATGAAGAGCAAAACTGCGATCCAGCCATTCAGATTGAAAAAAGCAAAGTTAATTCTTTCGAGAGAACCTTTTCTTACAACAATATGTTGTTGCGCCATCAGGAGCACGGCTGCCAAAAGACCGACGAAGTAGATGATGCCAAGATGATACACAACTCCGAAGAGTGCGAAGAAGATTGCAGCGATGATGTGGCTTAAACGAGCGATCAGAAGAGCGCGGTGTGTGCCAAAGCGGCTTGGAATGCTGTGCAGGCCATGTTTGATATCAAAGGATGTGTCTTGTAATGCGTAAATGATATCGAATCCGCCGACCCATGACGTGATAGCGATTGATAAAAGAAAAAGCTCTGCTGGCAATGTTTCTCTCACTGCAACCCAAGCACCCAGTGGTGCTAAACTCAGGCAAAAACCGAGCCAAAAATGACAGAAGATCGTGAATCGCTTGGTGTAGCTGTAGCTTGCAAGAATTAAGAGAACCGGCAGAGAGCATGAAAAAGCAAGCAGCGACAGTGCTGCTGCCGACCCAACGAAAATCGAAGCTCCAAGCAGTCCAAAAATTAACATTGCCCGTTTTGATATACGCCCTGAAGCCACGGCACGTTCGGCAGTGCGCGGATTCAGCGCGTCAAAATGGGCATCGACAATCCGGTTGATTGACATGGCCCATGTGCGTGCGCCAATCATTGCAAAAATGATCCAAACAAGATTCAACCATTGAAATTCGATACCTTGGAAAGCAAGGATTGTTGCCAATAAAGCAAATGGCAATGCAAAAATCGTATGACTAAATTTGATCGCTTCGAGGTATCGACTGACCGAACCGAACACCTGATTTCCTTTCAGCTTGCGCCCACGCTGGTTGAATCTGGAGTCTTTTGATTAGCGTGTTGTTCAGCTTTTGCAACAACAACAGCACCCGCCGAGGCCATTAGGAAGGTGAACACGGTGTTCAGCCCTGGGACGAGACCCCAAAGTCCGAGCCCCACGCACGCGGGCGCGTTGTGTAACCCAAAGATGAGTCGCTCTTTGAGCTGCATGGATTGGAGGTTCAAGGTGCGGTCGACGTGGGTCCAGCCAAGGAACCAGAGTGCCAATGGTCCGCCTAAAAAAGCGGCAAATGGTGTTGTCGCCAAAATGATTGTCGCCATGAGCCAAAGAACCAATTTCGAGCATTCGCCAAGAAAACTACGAATCATCAGTTCAAACGTCTCTTTGGCCATCACTCGACCCGAGAAATGCTCATAAGTTCGGGCAGCAACGGTGTCATACAACGGGCTCGCAACTGTGTTCACCACCGATGGACCGATGAGAGCGAATACCATGATGGCGACCATCCAGATGAAGAAGCTGACGACCAAGTGCAGACCACTCAACTGCAGTGGTATGAGGTCGTGGTCAATCAAAAAGCCGGTAAGCAGTGGTGTGATGACCCGAGTGACAAGCACAACATAGAGGGCAAAGGCAACCAGGTAAGGCGCCAGTCCCATGACCAGAAGCGATTTTTTGATGCGCATGAATCTGAGAGAATCCAGCGGGGACGACAAACCAATCAAGGCATTGGTAACAATGGCGTGAGGGCCACGTGTCTGTGGTTCCATGCTTCCTCCGCGGAGATTCAAGGGGTGAACTCAATGGGCCGCTTCAGTTTAGATTGGAATTCGGATTCAAAAAAGAACGCGGTCTATGTGGCCGATTATTTTTCGTTGCTGGCTCTCGGGCTTGCGATCATCGTTTGTTTGTCTGTTTGGTCTTTCAATCCGCAAGATGCCTCGACTTTCCATCTAGTCCTGACTTCGTTTGTGCCAACTGGTTCCAGTTATCGTAACTTATTTGGTGCATTTGGTGCCAATCTTGCGGAGTGGTTGGTTCAACTCTTTGGAATTGGTGCGTACATTTTTAGCGCAGTTTCGCTTGTTCATGCCCTTCAATTGTTTCAAAGACCGCGAGTTCGCTCGCGCTGGCAGATGAGACTTTTTGGCTATCCCCAGCTGATCGTTTGCTACTTGGGGTTTATCGCAGCCTGTAGAGATGAAATAAGCTTCTCTCAGGTTTTATTTCCCGTCTCAGGTTGGGTTGGTCACAGTGTCGTATCGCAATTCACCCCCGTTTTGGGCTTAAGTGGCGTTCGAATTCTTTTGGGTGTCGGTTTGCTGACAAGTCTGCCACTCTGTCTTGGCGTGAATCCAGTGAGTGCAGTGGTCTGGATGCTTCGTCAGATGCCATGGGGCCAGGCGAAAGAGATTGCTGATGAGGCTGCAGTCGAGCAAAGGCCTCAGAAAGTTCCGGTTGAAGATAAGCTTGTCAAAGCTGAAAACATGCGTCGAGAACGCGAGCAATTCGTGAGCCCTATTCCATTGGCTGATTACACTGAAGATGAAGATAAGCCCGCAGCTACGGCAGCCACTCTTGAGCAAACTCCGCAGCGTCCAGCGAAGAACGACGTTGCAAAGCTATCGGGCGAAAAGTCAGCTCCTACGTCGACACACTTTCCATTGCCGCAGCGAACACAAGTTCGTAACACTCCCGAAGGCGTAACAAAAGAGACCTATGAATCTTTGGTTGGTTGTCTGCCTATTGGACAAGCTGCACAAGGGGATGCTCCTGCAGTGCAGAAAAGCCTTGAGGCGCAAGCGCATCTTCTTGCGATGAAGTTGGGTACTTTCGGTGTCACGGGTCGGGTTGTTCGGAGCCAGCCGGGACCTGTTGTAAACGTCCATGAGTTCGAGCCAGCAGCTGGAATAAAGGTTACGAAAGTGCTTTCGCTGCAAGAAGATCTCGCACTGGGATTGAAAGCTCAAAGCGTTTTGATGGCACCTCAGCCGGGTAAGAGTACGATTGGAATTGAAGTCCCAGCGCCTATTCGCGAAACTGTTGCACTCAGAGATGTCATGGAAAAATCGACCTTTCGTGAACTCTCGTCTCCTCTCCCAATGGCACTTGGTAAGAACGTCGATGGATCACCTTTAGTTGCTGATCTCAGCGGAATGCCTCATCTCTTGATCGCGGGCGCAACGGGATCTGGAAAATCGGTTGGCATTAACGTGACTTTGCTGAGCTTGATGATGTCGCGAAGTCCGGAACAAGTGAGATTCATTCTTGTCGACCCGAAGATGCTAGAGTTGTCGAACTACGATGGAATTGGACATCTACTGATGCCTGTCGTGACAGACCCATCGAAAGCAGCGGGCGCACTGAAGTGGGCCATTGACGAAATGGAACGTCGATACTTGCTGATGCGTAAAGCAGCTGTTCGAAATATTGCGGCGTTTAATAGCGAAGTTCAGGCCAATAGGTTGACAGTAGAGCAGCTCGAAGGAGAAACACCCGCTCCGTTGCCATACATTGTCGTTGTCATTGATGAGCTCTGCGACTTGATGATGACAGCCCCGCGTGACATTGAAGATTCTATCCAACGATTGGCTCAGAAGGCGCGTGCTGCCGGAATCCATCTCATTCTTGCAACTCAAAGACCAAGCGTTGATGTCATCACTGGGGTGATTAAGGCCAACCTACCCTGTCGCATCTCCTTTCAAGTTGCATCTAAGCACGACAGCAGAACGATTATTGAGAGCGTTGGTGCGGAGCGACTTTTGGGTCGCGGAGATATGTTGTTTCTTCCTCCGGGAACAAATCGCATCATTCGTGGACATGGGGCCTACATTGGTGACCGTGAGATCAATCAACTGAGCGATCGATTGCGGCTGCTGTATCCGACTCGCTACGACACCGAGACCATGGCCGCTGTTCAGAAGAATGCTCAGCTCATTAGCCAAAAATCTGACGCGAGCAAGGGAGATAAAATTGACGAAATGGGTGTCGACGGAACCCAGATGGATGAAAATGAACTCTACGATCGAGCCGTTGATTTTGCTGTGAGCTCCGGAACCGTCAGTACGTCCAGTCTGCAAAGAAATTTTCGGATTGGCTACAACCGTGCTGCTCGCTTGATGGATAGAATGGTTAAAGACGGTTTGGTTGGCCCGAGCGATGTCGCAGGCAAACCGCGCCAGGTGATTTCAACCGAACGCGGAGCGATAGCATAGGATTTGATGAATATGATGCGTCTAGCCAAAATGGCATCCGTGCTAATGATTCTTGCCAGTGGTTGTGCAAGCTCCAGTGGAGATTCGCCTATTGCCAGGAATCAGGCGGCTAGCCTCGAATTGGCAAGACAGATGGTTGGGCAAGGTGAGTTCCAGCGCGCGGTTCAATTTTTGTTGCCGCGATCTCGTCAACCGGATGCTCCGGCCGAAGTTCATATGCTTTTAGGGTTATCGTTTCTTGGTTTGAAGAATCCTGCGGTCGCTCTAAAGAGTTTCCAGGCCGCTTTGAAAATTGATCAAGATGATGACAATGCCAGGCTGAATTTGGCTTATACATATATTTTAACTGGCCAACTGAATGAATCAAGAAACAAACTGAATGAGATACTAGCGCGTGGCAAGTATCCACTCATGGAGCGAGTCCACTTGAATTTGGGACTCACCTATATGCAGGAGAAGATGTGCGACAAGGCGGTGACATCTTTCCAAACTGCGTTAGAAATCGACCCGACCTACTCTGCACCCTATTTTAACATGGGAAAATGTCAGTTTAGCTCTGGACGATTTCAGGAAGCACAGGCATCTTTTCAAAGGGCTATTGATTTCTGTCCGGGATGTCTCGAGCCACTATTTGAGCTTGCAACAGTCACGGCGCGATTGGGTGATCGTCGCAAAGCTCTGGGGCAGTTAGAGAATATTCTCAATGCGAAACCTGAAAGTTCTTTGCAGCAGAAAGCTTTGGCATTGAAGCGGCAAATGACACGATAAATTGAAAGGTTAACGTCAAGTGATGGGAACTGAGATGGAAACCTCAAGCAACCGAACTGCGCTTGGAGTGACAGCAGATATTGCTCAACAGATTGGATCACGATTGCGAAGAGCTCGCGAGTCAATTGGAAGAAGCACCTCTGCCTTGTCGGCAAAAATTAAAGTGCGCGAGCATTATCTTGTGGCCATTGAAGATGGCCAATGGAATGAACTCCCTCCAGGCCTCAACGGTCGTGGACTTGTTCGGATTTATGCGCGTGAACTTTCAGTGTCTGTTCCGGAGCTTGATCAAGCTGCGAATCAGTCGGTCATGCCGGCTGAGCAAGATGCACAGGCTCCCTATCAATTGAACCAGCGAAAAGAGTCGCCCGTTGATCGTGAATTGGGGCGGGTCCGTTTTGTTGCAGAGCCAGTGCTAACACAACCGCGTCCCGTAGACGTTGCCGTCAAGACAAACACGATCCAAAATACATCTCGTGCTGTGCGCGCTTCAGAACCAATACCTGTTGCACCAAAGTTGCCCCAACCGTCACAGGTTACGCATTTTTCTAGAAAAATTGAATCAACACCTGAAGAAGAACCTTTGGATGTTGTGACTCCAGATGTTGCAAGCATTTTGGGAATCAATTTGGAATCGATGGAAGAGCCACCCAAAACACAAAATGTCAGAAATATTTCTTCGACATCGATGCGCATGGCGGAGCCTTTGGTAGAAAATCTAGGCCCAGCAGAGCCAATGATGTTGCAAGTCGAAATGCAAATATCTCAGAATACCGAGTTGAAAAATGAGTCTCAAGCTATGGTTTTTGTCGAACCTATGGTTGAGCAGCCTCAAATGGCAGAGACAGATAAACTAGAAATAGTTCAAGAGACGAGTCAATCATTAACCGAAAGTTTGGATCACACGAGCGCGACGCGAATTGAGAGTTCGATTGGAAGTAAGAAAAATAACAAAAAGAGACATTCGCCGCAGAAGCATGAACAAGCGCGAGAAGCAATTTCTTCAAGTCACTTTAATCAGGAAGAAATGCCTCTTGATTTGCCCGTGTCTAGACAGGACTCTTTCACAGAGAGCAAAGTTGCTGCAGCAGAAGAGCAAGTGACTGCAGACGTAGTTGCAGATTCTAATCTGCAAGCGAGAGCTCATGAAGCTCAAAGCGACTCAACTGGGGTTGCGGGTCCGGTTGAGATGCAGTTCGTGGTTGCACATTCAAACGATATTCCGGTTCCGACTTCAGCAACGACTGAACCAACTTCGGATTCCCCCGAATCTATCTCTTCTGTTGGACAGAGTGCAGCTGAGGAATATCTGAAGAGTCATCAGACGACTGAGGAAACCAGCGCGTCAACTGACTCTGTTCCAGTGGCAGCAAGCTCAGCTGTGCGATGGGCTGTTGCATTGATGGCAGCTTGTGTTGTTGCATTGATTGCTGGAAAAGCAATCATGCGTGATTCTGGTGCGTCAAATGATCTAGCTGAGAATTCAAAGGCTATCAGTGCAGCAGCAACAGGTTCCGAGTCGACAACTGCACCCGCGGCCCAACAGCCGAGTGCCTCGAGTGTCATCGGACAGACTCCCGATTCCGCGAAGGCTGGAAGCACTGCTGTGAGCTCGGTGCCCGTCGCTGGTGCGAATGCTCCAATGGTGGCGAATCAACAAGCGAATAAGGCAAACGCAGCGACAGCAGAGTCAGAAGCTGGGATTGCTGCATCCCTTTCTGCTGCGACGGTTAAAACGCAAGAAGGAAATCAGAAAGAAGCCGCGACAGCTGTAGCAGCCCCGGTGAAGACTGAAACCACTGCTTCAAACTCCGAGCAAGAGGAAAAGGAAGAGTCGGCTCAGACGAATCAGGTCCCCACGACAGCAGGCAGTGCTGCTGCTGTGCTCACCCTTTCCGAGCCAATTGAGATCCAAATTAACGCCGATGGCAAAAAGATATATTCAGGCAAGCATGATGCTGGAAAAGTTGATATAAAATTCAACAAACGGGCTGAGATTTTTGTGCAAGATGGTTCCAAGGCGAAGTTGAAATATGCTGGCTGGGATCATGGGGCCTTGGGACAAGCAGGTCGCAAACGCAGGATCGTTCTAAATGCCGAGACATTTGCCTTGGATAGACCCTAAAACTCAGACCTACCTGTTGAAGCAAGTTTGATTTCAGTTCACTCTGTGGTCCATGAATGGAGTGAACCTGGCCTATGACTCATCAATCGACACCAAATCTTAAACGGACGCAGATTGAAAAGTTGGCGTCGCAAATCCTTCTTTATAAAGAGCTTTACTACCTTGGTCGCGCTGCGATTAGTGATGAAGCATATGACGCATTAGAAAATGAACTCAAATCACTCGATCCAACCCACCCTGCATTGAGTTTTGTTGGCTATGAAATTCGTGAATCTTCCGCGAAAGTTGCTCATCGTCCGGCAATGCTTTCGCTGGCAAAAACATATCAAAGTGATGATCTGCCAAACTTTGCACAGGGCAGATCACTTGTCCTGAGTGACAAAGTGGACGGCATGGCTTTGTCAATTGAGTATGACTTTGATGGTCGTCTTCTGAGGGCAAGCACGCGTGGAAACGGAAATATCGGTGAAGATGTAACAGCTCATGTTATGCATGTTTTAAGTCTTCCAAAGCATCTGAAAATGCCGATTGAAATGCATGATATCCGAATTGAGGTGCGCGGAGAAATATATTTCCCAATTGGCGAGTTTCCGCGATTCACTGATCGCTTTGACAGCTATAGAAACGCAGTTCCGGGAACCTTTGGACGCAAAGAAGTTGATGAAGCTGTTGATGTTCTGAATGTGTTAAAATTCAGAGCCTATGACCTCATGCTGTTTCGCCGATCGGACACAGCTGATGCCGACAACCTTCTTTCTGCAACTGATTGCGCGACATTCTTTGGTTCAACGTATTTCGAAAAATTGAAGCAGATGCAAAATTTTGGCTTTGACACAGGTCTGCCAGAGGCAACGACTCTTCTTTTGGCTGATGATTTCGTGAAAGAAAAACTTGCCGAAATTGTGCACTCTTCTTTTGACAAGTCACGCGATCACCAAATCGATGGACTGGTACTCCGCATCAATGATGAACAACTGTTCGAGGCTCTGGGAACAACGAGCCATCATCCCCGCGGGAGCTTGGCTTTCAAGCGAGAGAGTGAGGTTGCGGTTACCGAGATTCTTGCCATTGAAACAAGTATCGGCCGAAGTGGCAAGGTGACTTTCCGCGCTCAGGTCAAACCTGTGCAGCTTTCAGGAGCAATGATTTCATATGCAACTTTACACAACGCGGAATTCATAAAGTCAGCGGGCTACGCACCGGGTGCGTTGGTCAAACTGACACGAAGCGGTGAAGTTATCCCTTCTATCATTGGACTTGAGAAGGCTGCGGAGAAGCCTTACGAGTTTCCGAAAACGTGTCCTTGTGGTTATCCATTACTTGCAACTGGACCTGATCTCTTTTGTTCGCAAAATATCTCTTGTGCACCTAAAGATCAGGAAAGCCTTTTGTATTTTGCCCAGACCTTGGAAATTCTCGGACTCTCTGAAAAAACAGTGAGCAAACTGCGTGAATCGGGATTGTTGAAGACCCCTGCTGATTTTTTTAGGTTAACACTTGAGGATGCTCTAAGTCTTGAGGGTTTTGCCCGCAAATCGGCCGAAAATCTTATTTCCTCAATTCAAAGTAAACGAATAATTCCGCTTTCGATCTTTCTGGCCACGTTGGGGTTGAAGCGTGGTGGAATCGTGAAATGTAAGGAGGTCGCTGCGCGCTTCGGAAGTCTGCAGCAAGTTTTAAAAGTCACTGCAGCAGAATTGGCAGGTGAGCGCGGCTGGGCTGAGAAATCTGCTGCGGATTTTGTTGAGTCGTTACGTGCGCGGCAAAACTGGATCGAGGATCTTCTCAACTATGTGACGGTTGAGGATGACTCGTCACAGCAAAAGCTCTCGCAGTTTGAGAATCATCCGCTTTCTGGAAAAAATATTTGCATCACAGGAGCTTTGTCACAGCCGCGCGAGATCTATGCAAAAAAACTTGAAAAAGTGGGCGCGAAGGTGGCGAGTTCGGTCACTTCAAAGACAAATTTTCTTGTCTGTAACGAGGAATCTGGCTCTTCTAAGTTTGTACAGGCAAGAAAACTGGGAATACCTATTCTGACTGAACATCAACTGAATGATTTGTTGGGACAGATCTCTTCAAATTAAAGAAGATTGAACAGAGTTAAGGTGACAAGCCACCGGTGCTCAGAAGCATTTGATCGTGAAAATGCTTTCTGTACTTGATGAAGTTTCGATTAAAGTTTTGGTCGCGCGAATTGAGAGCTTGTCCGAAAGGAGTTCTCACTGAGCCCTCGATTGTTGCATCGTCGAAATTCACCTCAGTTTTTGATTTGTATTTGACCGATTTACTATTTTCTAGGCTTTTACTTGCCCCACTGGAGTTTCCGCCCTTTGGGGCCGCCTCAGCGACTATTGCAGAACCACAGACAAGAATAATGCTTAATAAAAACAGTGTCTTGTGGATGTATGCAGTCATGTGAACCCCCTCTCTAACGACCTTATCGGTATTTTATCAGAGGTCTTCAGGAGAGTGGGAGCCAGAGAGTTGTTTTCTCCGGGTGCGTAAATTTCTCCCTTTCTTTTTCGGGCTCCCGCGCGTCGAGATGCAAACGAACCCAACAGCAAATCACCTGTAAAATGAAAATTTCCAACAACAGCCAAAGGTAGGGGTGGTTCTGCCAATCCAAATTGAGAATTGGTGATTCGGCATTGATGATGGTTTGAGTCACAGGCACTCTGGCAGTAAATCCTGAGTGAAGGACATCTTCGTGTGAGAAAGTCGAGGCAATGCACAAGAAAAGCTTTAACCCATACTGAAGTCCGAGGCTCGCTGTCTGCACAAGAAAATCAATTTGCAATGCGAGTGAAAAGCTCAGCAAAAGAGAGAACGGGGTGATGAGTAGCAGTACAACCGGACCTGCTAGAAGATTTGCGAAAACCTTGTCTGTAATTGAATCAATAGGCCAAAGCGGCCAACAGCAGAAGCACATGAGAGCACTGGTTGAAGCAGTGACGATAACCCACCCGAAAACTGATTGAATATGTGAATATATTTTACACTTTGGATTTTTAGGATTCGCATTCAGTTGGTGACGCTCAGAGAAATATCGCCAACAAAGCGAGACGGCTCTGGCCATCAATGAGCCCGCGGCCGAGAGCAAAAACGAGAGATCTTCAGCTGGATTTTGTGACATCGCCCAGGTCAATATCCACGGGATGCAATACAGTGTTCGTGATGCGATGATTGCATCTGAGAAATTTTCACGCTGCATGCTGCGAAGAGTGATCCAAAAAAGAAGATGACAGATGTGATTTGAAAGTGCTCTACAAAGAGCCCCTGTAGCCTGATAAAGTCCGAGTAGAAATAACTGTATTGACAGTGAGATGAAAGCGGCAAGAGAGCGAAGAAAATTATTTTCACTGAGAGCAATCGCACGGCGTGCTGAAAGGGCGGAGGCAATAATGATAAAGATGAACCTGCAGACAGCCAATGCTGCGGGTGAGGTTTGTCCCCCTGATAGTGCCAAAAGGTGAGTTAAACCTGCCGTTCGAAAGGTTGTTTGTAATCTGTGATCACGAATTCTTTCGTTTGTAAGAAAGTTGTCTTTTAGCGGCGCGAGTTGCTGCGGAAATGGAAGATGCATGGATTGAACTCGCAGATGTTGAAAAAATTGATTCTGCGACCAAAGAGACATGGGTGTGAGCGAAGCTTTTCCGGTTGAAAAAAGGATCAGAAGAAGAAGGATGATTCCCAAGGGGAGCGCGTCACGGAGAGCCTTGCGGAGTTGATTGAATGTCTCCGAAGGTCCGGTTTGCACGCGATGATTTTTGACTAAGATGGACGGAGCAAGGTTGATCTTTCTGTTCATAATGCGGGTTATGAACAGAGTCGAAGGAATCGCCAACGGTCGAGCAAAATCGACCGAAAAAAATCAGCCCCGCTCAAAAAAACTGAGCTGATTTACAGAGCCACAGGGCGAATGACAACGCCGCGATCACGTCCTTCTCCGCGGCTTTCGGTATCCAGTCCCATTTCAACTGCGAGTGAATGCTGTTGTCGGCGAATGAAGCTGTTGCTTGGCTTGAGAGCAATCTCGCCCAGACCCGGATTTGCTTTTAGAGCGAGGGCTGCTTGTCTGACTTCTTCGAGAGCTTCAGTCAATTGAAGTTCGCTTGTTGGGCCGCCTGAGGGGCGGTTGCGCGAGTCGTTGTCTCTTCGTGGGTGACGCTCGCTGCGCTCTCCTCGTCCTTCGTGTCCCTCGGGTCTTTTCTCAGAGTGTCTTTGACGTGGATTACGCTCGCGGCTCTGTTCATCAGAGGACGACAGGTTACGGCGATCTACTCCAGAAGCCCGAGTTTCAACGTGTTGTTCCGAATGGGAGCGTTCGGGTGAATGCCTTGGTCGGTCGTGCGATGCACCCGATTTTTCTGCAAACGATTCGTTGCTGGTGTGGCCCTCGCGCCCACCGCGTTCAGCTCCCGGCCCACGGCCCTCGCGCCCGCCGCGTTCAGCTCCTGGTCCGCGCCCTTCGCGCCCACCGCGATCAGCTCCTGGTCCACGCCCTTCGCGCCCACCGCGATCTGCTCCTGGTCCACGACTCTCGCGTCCTCCGCGATCAGAGCCCCCACGATCTCCACGGGCGTTGCGCAGCATCGGCTTGAACGCCTTGGCGTAGGCTTCTCCGACGGGAGGGCGAACACGCCAATCGATTTCACCTTTGCTCGGGGTCTCTTGATATTTCCAATAGGCAAAACCCATCGCCATATCGGCATACTCTGCAAAAGCAGCATGAATTGCTTCCGCAACGGAATCCCACACTTCACACGACCAAACAGTCATTTGTTCCTCGGCTGTCATGGTTGGAAATTCAGGACGAGGAAATGCTTCGAAGGGCTCTACTGCGTCGGTTGATGCCTGCGCCTGCACAAGAAACAAGCCTCGGGCGCTCAGGACCGCTGTCGTCAGTGGACCTTCTGCTGAATATTCTGGAGGGTTTTCGGGAATAACGGGCAGGCCAAGTCCAAAGAATTCCTTGCAGGCAGTTTCTAAGTCAGCGAATAATGTTGCAATCGCACTCGTGAAGTACGCAACAGTCTCCAGATTCAACGATTCATGGCGACGGAACTGCGGTGTGATCTGAAAATGATGCGTGGTGATGGCAGAGACAAGTTGCGAGAAATCCCGCATTGTAGCTTGATGGGGGCGTTTGAATGTTCCGAGCAGGAACTCTTCGAAGCGCAGGTGCGAATTAAATGAACCATCTTTTTTTGAACGGGCTGCGAATTCTGACTGACACGCATAGAGAAATGAATCGTTGGTCAGATGGAGCTGAGGGTTTTGACTCACCAGAGTCTCTCCTTAGGAGTGTAGAGCGTTGACAACAAACGAGCGATTGGCCGCCCTGAGAGAAAAACTCACCAAGGTCCCCAATTATCCAGGCGTATATATCCACAAATCCGCCGACGGGAAAGTTTTGTATGTCGGTAAGGCAAAAAATCTTCAAAATCGGTTACGTAGTTATTTCAGTGGCTTAGATAGGCATGCTCCGAAAACCCGGGCCCTGGTCTCCCGAGTCCATGACTTTGACTTCATTGTCGTGGACAATGAAAACGAATCGCTCTTGCTTGAAAATAACCTCATCAAACACCACCGCCCCCCCTACAACATTCTTTTGCGGGACGATAAAACATATCCCTATTTGAAGGTGACACTGGAAGAAAACTGGCCTCGCGTTCTGCAAACCAGAAAACGTCGCAATGATGGTGGCGTTTACTTTGGGCCATATTCCAACGCAGCAGAATTACAGGCCACTCAGTCGGTCATTCAAAGGTTCTTCCCTTTGGTTAAATGCACGCCAAATGTTTTCAGAACCGTCACTCGGCCATGCAATTACTACCATATCAAGAGATGTCTTGGACCCTGTCGGCTTGAGGTAGACAAGACTTACTATAGAGATTTGGTTGATCGAGTTATCGCGCTTCTGTCGGGTAAAACCCAAGAGCTTTCCGGTCAGATCAAAGTGGATATGGCACTGGCTGCTCGCGACATGAATTTTGAAAAAGCAGCACTTTTGCGAGATCAGCTTCGCGCACTTGAGAAACTGGCACAGCAACAGAGTGTCACTCTGATTCCTGGATTTGACGCTGATGTAATTGATTTTGCTTGGAGTAGTCAGATTGTCTCCGTTTATCTCGCAATTGTTCGCGATGGAAAATTGATTGGCGCAAATTCTCATTTGCTTCGCGAGGGGCTTGAGCGAGCATTTGATCAATTAAATGTTGCAACTGATGATGGCCCTGCGCTGGAAGCCGATGCACAAGCAGAATTGGTCTTCCAAGTCTTGGGTCAATTTTATGCAACGCATGAAATACCGCGTTCGATCTTTCTCCCACAATGCGGAGATCTTTTTTCACCAGAAAAGAAGCAATTGATTACAAATCTACTGCTGGCGCTTGAAAAAGATAAAGCGGAACGACAGCAGCGACCGAGAGGAAGTCTTGAAATACAATTTGATAAAAAGCCCGCTTTAACAAAGCAACTCAAGGGCACTCAAAAGAAAATTTTCGCGGAGGCTTTCGAGGGCCTTTGCACAATGGTTGCTGACAACGCACAGGGCAAGCTGAGGGAATGCTTGAATTCCGACGAAATTGCTCAACGACGCATGTCTGGGTTACAGAACTTTTTATCACTTTCACGAATGCCGAATTGGATTGAGTGTTACGATATTTCGACTTTCCAAGGTGGTTCTACGGTTGCCTCCGGAGTTGTCTTTCGGCAGGGCCAACCTGCCAAAAATGAATATCGAAAATACACGATTCGCGAGGTTGTTGGTCAGGACGATTTTGCCAGTTTGCGAGAGGTGATTCGGCGCAGATTCAAAGATGAGCGTCGACACGAGATTCCAGATGTCCTTCTCGTTGACGGCGGTGAACCTCAGGTCCGAGAGGTTGCATGGTTGCTCAAGAGTCTAGGCCTCGATTCAGTACCTATTTTTGGTATTGCCAAATCACGAACTGCGCGCGATTTTCGGTCAAAAAAGGTCAGCATGAGCTCTGAAAGAATTGTCGTTCCTCAACGTGAAGCGGGTGGTGCACTTCTTCCTGAGCTTGAGCCAGCAACAATTTTGTTGACGACTGCGAGTCCTGAATACCAATTGGTGACTCAAATTCGAAACGAAGCACACCGCTTTGCTATTAGTTTTCATCGAAAGAAACGCGATAAGCAGAGCTTGCGCAGTCAACTTGCAGAAATATCTGGACTTGGACCCAAGCGCCGAAAAAAACTTTTGCTCGAATTTGGAAGCGTCGAATTGATTGCCCAAGCATCAGAAAATGAGCTTGTTGAGCGTGGAGGATTGCCATCGTCTGTTGCACAATCCGTGGTGAGCTTTTTTAAGACTCACCGGGAAAGGGGTCGATCGACCACTGAAGACTGACCTTAATGTTTTGTTCGCTTGCGAAAATCTTTCGGGCTCTCGTAGTTACCCAGCCCCCAGACACCCTTCTTCGATTTTTGTGCGAGCTCTTGCGCTCTTTCGAAGGGCTCGAGATTAAATCCTGCGGGTGGCTTTCCTCGGTAAACCTCAGCCCAACCCTCGCTGACCATTTTTAAATTCGCCGATTCGCCTTGAATTCGTATCTCGGCTAGGTTTCTTCCGTACATGTCTGTGCCATACGATTGCAGTGTGACAGATTTCCCGACCACGAGTTCATTTAGGAATTTCTTCGCTTCGCTTGCTCCTTGCTGACCTTCCGTTTTCTTCATTTTCTTTTTTTTACTAGTCTCTGGTGCGTCAATTCCAACCAATCGGACTTTAATTTGTGTGTTGTCGCTTGCCCGCAATCGACAGGTATCACCGTCATTGCAAGCAATGACGAAGTAATGTGGCGGCTGTGCTGAAGGGCTGATTTCAACTGAACCGCTGCGTGCCGTTGGCACTGAGAGTGGTTCGGTGGTTGGGGGTTCGGCACGGATGACAGGGGCGTTTAGGGTTGTGAGCGCGATTGAGCTAAAGAGCAATGCAGAAATGATTTTAGATCTTTTGAATTTCTTCATAAAGCTTCCTCAGGTAAAGAAGTGTTGATGCGAATCGACTGCCATACCAACTCAAAGCTTGTCCATCGACCAGCAAGTATGGCTGCTTTTTTCCACATTTCTGAAAAAATTCTTCAACGTGTCTTTTTTTGAACGGGAATGGTTCTGATGAAAAAAGCAGAAGGTCCGATTTCACGATGCGAGGGTCATTGATTTCGATGGGTGGGTATCTTTCTGTAAGCTGCATCCCGGTGACAATGACGTTTTTTCCGCCCACAAGTGCAAGCGTATTGGAGATATACGTTTGATTCCCAGCGACCATCCAGGGATTCATCCAGATGAAATACATAAATGAAAATTGACCTGAGTTTTTCAAATCGCTCTGCAATTGATTAAATTCGCTCTGCCTGTCGTTGACCCATTCCTTTGCAGCCGACCCGAATTCGAAGGTTTTTGAAAGTCTCTCCACGAGCTGAAAATTGTCAGCTGGCTTTTCTAGAAAGGTTTCAATCACCTCAAAGTGATGCGTTGCGGAGAGTGTTTTGAGTGTGTGAATGAGATCGCTTGTGTTCTCTTCGTTGTTGGTCAAAACGTGGGTGGGCTTAAGCAATAATATGTCCTCAATACGAGGATCCTTTGTTCCTCCCACGGAAATGACCCTCTTGCGCAAAGACATTGGTTCGATACAAAAGCTTGTGCAGCCAACAAGATTTTGTTCGAGGCCGAAATGGCAGAGAGTCTCTGTTAAACTGGGAACCAGAGAGATGATTCTAAAATTCTTTTGTGTCGTCATTTGATATAAATTATCTGCTTGGGTTCAGCAGGTGGCAGTGTCGTAAGTTGCGCGTCGATCATCCACTGCAATATCGCCCGCCGTGTGAAGCGAATGTCATAGACCTTTAAAACCTGATAGATCGCGAACATAAAATCGCGCGCTGATGGGAATCTTTTTTGTGGATTCAAATGCAGCGATGTCTTAAGGATTTTAAAAATGAACTCATCTGCTGTTGCGTCACCGGTTGATGGAAATTTCCCTGGAAGGACTTTCATTTTTGACATCACTTCCTTGGGATCTGGATTTGGGAAAATTCTTTCACCCAGAAGGAGTTCGTGAAAGATCAATCCGACGTTATAGATATCTGAAAGTGGAGTCATGGCGCCGTGACTCAGACGTTCGGGCGCTTGATATCCGGGGGTTCCAACGGTCATTCCCTCGTAATCTTCAACCTCCTGATTACAGCTGAGTCCGAAATCAGCCAGAACCGTGCGCCCGGTCACTTCAAGCAAGACGTTTGCAGGTGTGAGATCCGAGTGGACCATATCGAGACAATGGATGTGATCGAGGCCCTGCAGAAGATCGAGGGTGATACAACACGCAATGAGCGGAGGAATGGGGCCAACCTTTTTGAGCAAATAATGGCAATTAATTCCTTCGATAAATTCAGTAATAATGTGCGCATTGGGTGGCGTTAGATTCGCTTCAATGAATTTCACACAATGTTTATGTGAAACCTGAGCATGCATCAGGATCTCTTTGTGAAAGAGACCAAGCAATTTTAAACTGTTTTGATACTTGTCGTGGAGTCGCTTGAGGGCAACAATATGACCAGTTTTTTTATCTTTTGCTCGATAGACTTCGCCCAGACCACCTGAGCCAACGAGTTCAAGAATTTCGCAGTGGCCTATCTGCTGAGGTATCATGGTGATAAAAGTTCCTTCGAGCTATCCGATGGATTGCCGTTTATGGCATCCCGTCGCATTTTTTCCGTTGACGCTGAGCCTTCCGTTTTTTTGAGACGGCGGTTTGGTCGTCTGTGTCCGCGTGCTTTAATGCGGAAACGTTCAAGTGAATTGAGTGATGAATAACCAGCCAACTGCGCGACTTGCTGTGCGCTTATGCCAAATTCGAGCCAGCGGAGGATTGCATGATTGCGGAGGCTCTCTGAGTTATAAGGGATTCCCAGAATCTCGTCACAGACTTCGTAAACAACGAACTTTACACCGTGTCGATGCAACCCATCTGACTTAAGTTTTCGGCTCACATTGAGAAAGCCAAAAAAGAGTTTGGCCTGTGGATCTGTGGGCAAACCAAGTTGTTGGCGAGCGTCACGGAGTCGCCAGAGAGTCAGAGCTAGGTCTTGATTACCTTTAACCATCCGCTCGTTTTGTCCTGCAACGCGGAGTGTCAGAGTCGTTTCTTTTTCGCTTGGATTCCCATCGAAAAGAATGTCGCTCCATTTCAAAAATGCGGCCTCTGATGCTTTTAGAGCGCATTCGCCTAGGATTTGAATCAAGGCGAGATCGCGGATCGCCTTTGGATCGGTGCTGCGTTCGCGTGTGTTCAGTGCGTTCAGAAGTGTGAAATAATGCTCCGGCTTTACCATCAACAGATCATGAGCAGGTTGACGCGGAGACTTGCATTCGAGCATTGGTGAGCGCTCGATAATTTTTTCTTTGACGAGAAAATGCAAAAAGGTGCGCACGCTCATCAATGCGCGACGAACGCTTGCGGGGGATTTTCTTCCTCGGGATCCCAGATGGGCGGTCCAGCGCTCCTGAAATTGCGATTGGAAGTCGCGCGGATCTAGCTGTTCTTTAATCAAGAATTGACAAAAAATAGACAGGTCGTTTCGGTATGCAGAAATCGTGTGAACCGATTTTCCAGTTTGCTTCAAACGATTCAGAAACCGCAAAAGCAATGGAGTGAGTTTGTCGGTGCGGAATTGAGTCGTGGAAAGACTCGGTGCTGATTCATCACCTTTGGGTTCCACCGTATTTGCTTCCGTAGATTCCGACATAGCGCGTTTATCCTTGCGCGAAAAAGGCATTCACGATGCGTGCAGGTGCCAGCTCGAGGAGCATATCATTGCCCAATGGGAACATGGAGATGATGTCAAAATGTGAAGCCATGGAAAGTTCTGGTGAGCTTAATTGTGTTGCATTTACCCGTCTTGCTTGTCCACCGAGAATCATAGGTGCCAGGAAAATGTGCAGAACATCGAGAAGGTCGGCAGCAACAAGGTGTGACAGCAGCTGAGCGCCTCCTTCGATGAAGATGCTTTGTGGGGCTCGACCAAGCCATTGATTGATTTCCGGACCCGTCCAAAATGAATTCAGCTGTTTGGCTAAGGAGAGTTCGCGGGAATGAGAAGGCAAGCCGAGGAGTTGGATTTCTGGGGGGAGCTTGCCTTGCAAAGTTGCAACGTGACTTTGGGGACATACCAATCCTATCTTTCGGTCGTTTGATGAATCTGAAACTTTGCGGAGTCCTGATTGAAGACGTGTGTCGTCGGCAGCGCTTTCGCTGACCAGGTCTAAAATCAAAACGTTGGGCTGACGCATGTTGGGACGCCAACAATCACGCGCTGTGAGCGAGGGCTGATCAGCGAGGAGTGTGTTTAAGCCGACCGCTGTGACGTCATATTTGAGGCGCAGCCAATGACCGTGAGCTCTTGCTGCGGGGCCGGTAATCCACTGCGACGTTCCATTTGCATCTGCGAGTGCGCCGTCCAGTGTCTGCGCCCATTTGCCTGCGATGAGCGGGCGACCGAGTTTTTGTTGGACTAAGAAAGGGAGGTGCCAGGCCGTCGCCGCATTCTGTGCAACCCCAACCTGAACCTTTCGGGCTTCGTTTTGCACAAACTTCAAGCCCTTTCCATTCACCAATGGATTGGGATCAAGCACGGCAACATAGAGGTTTTCGATTTTTGAATCTGAGAAAAGCTCGCAGCAGGGTGGTTGCCTGCCATGGTGTGAGCAGGGCTCGAGAGTCACATAGGCATCAAGACCCTGAGACGATTGGTGCATTGCCATAAGGGCATCAAATGCAACCCTCTCCGCATGGCGTCCGCCATAAACCTCGGTCGCCCCGGCTGCAACGAGGGTTCCGTCGGGTCGAGTCAGCAGACAGCCGACCGCCGGATTTGGGATAGTATGGCCAACGCTCTGCATCGATAGAATAATTGCCCGGAGCATAAACTCAGCTGGTTCACCAGCTTGGAGTCCGGGGATGTTGCAAAGAGGGTTGGAAATAGACCGTAGCCCTTGCAAAGAGGTCTGGAGATGCCCTCCAAGTCCAAATCCAGAGGGGAGCAGAGGCCTCATTTGACTTGCCTTTCTTCGGTTGGGGTGCTAGCCCAGCCGTTCGGAGAGGTCATGACTGGTCCGGCGGAAAAGGCTTTGGTCGGCCGACCCCAATCTGGTTTTGACCCATAAAAACTGCGGAAGTTCCGCAACAAGCATGCAAGGAGTCGTAACATGCAACAGACCACACAGCAACGCGAAGAGATGATCAACAAGTTCAAGCGCCACGCAAACGACACGGGTTCTACCGAAGTTCAAGTTGCGCTGTTGACCGAGCGCATCAACACCCTGACTGAGCATTTCAAAGTACACAAGAAGGACTTTGCTGGTCGTCGCGGACTTTTGAAACTCGTTAGCCAACGTCGCTGCTTGCTCGACTACCTCCGCAGCAATGACGAAGGTCGCTACAGCACTCTGATCGGTGCATTGAACATTCGTAAGTAATTTTATTTGCGGGAATAGCAGAATTGGGAACCTTCGGGTTCCCTTTTTTTATGCTTGTCAAAAAAAGAAGTCTTCAATCTCTGCCGACAAAACCCGGCCCATCTTTTCGACCCATGCGCTGGAAAAATCAAACCTCAGCCCACTTGCTTCGAAAAGTTGAGGAAGATTTCTCTGCGCTCCCAAGCTCAGGCCGCGAATATAATCTTCGACAGCCCTTGGATAATTTTCGCGGCTCGCTGCCCACAATTGCACAGCACCAAGCTGAGCGATGCCATAGTCGATATAATAAAAAGGCGAAGTCATTGGATGAGGACGACTCAACCAGCCGAGTTCCTCGAAATCCTCAACTCCAGACCAATCGATATTCGGACGGTATTTATTTGAGAGCTCTTTCCAAAGTACACTTCTATCAGAAGCCTCCACAAGTTCCTCTGAATAGACGACGTGTTGCCACTCATCGAGCATCGCCATAAAGGGCCAGAACTGAAGAGCATTAAAGCAATGCAGCGCCCAGGCTTTTTGTGCGTCGCCGCTCCTTGGCCAGAACTCGTTCAGATGCGGATGTGCGAGAAATTCGAGTCCCATGGATGCGACCTCGCAGAACTCCAAGCCAGGATGTCGAACGAGAACGTTTTTGATTTGTAGCGCCGCCGAGCCGTGAAGTGCGTGTCCAAACTCATGCAGCAATGTAAAGGCATCGCGGAAATTTCCGGAAAAGTTTCCAAAGATAAATGGTGTTCCTGTCTCGGGCAGGACAACGCAAAAAGCCCCTGGTGCTTTCATGTTTCGGGGAAAGATATCGATGCAACTTCGCTCGCGAAGCTGATTATAAAAGGTGCCGAATCCCGAATGAATTTTTCCGATAATTCGACTGCCTGCTTCAAGCATCTCTTGCAGGTCACCCTGGCACGGGAGTTCGCTCGGAGTCATGCGCGGCCAAATATTGGAATCCCATGGCTGCAAGGTGGGCGTGCCAAGACTCAAGAGTTGTCGACTCTGCAGATTTGAGACCAAAGGAACAATTGCTTTGAGAATGCTCTCGCGAAAGACCTGGCAGTCTTTGGCCGTGTAATCGAACCGACCCAAGTCGGTAAAAATCAGTTCTGTGTATGATGCTGCGCCCGCGACTTTGGCTTGGCTCAGTCTATTTTTGAGTAATCTCGTGAACAGGTCTTCAAGCCATTCTTTTGATTCCTTGATTCGCTTCCAATGCGAGACAAATGCTTCTTTTCTAATCTCTGAGCGCGGGTCGTTGAGCTTTCCGATAACTACCCCAAGAGGAATCTGCCTACCGAAATAGAGGCAGGTTGCGCTTGCTGAAAATGTTTTGAATTCACGGATGAGTTGATTTTCTTCGATTTGCAATGGCGTTAGATGATCTGATGCGAATTTTCGCCGAGCAAGAACTTCATGGATGATTTTTCCTGAGTCATCGGAATGCATCGACGTGCGCCATGGAGAATTGAGATAAATATCCATAAGGGCAGCGCGGCAGCTCATGAGTTTCGATAGAATATTGCGTTCAAATTCTGCGGTGCGTTGCGCGTGATTGGGCTCATTTGATTCGAGAGAGAAGAGAAGGTCAAGGCGGGTCTGTACCTCATTTGTTGCATCAGAGAGTTCGACAAAGGTTCCGTACCAGCGAGCTGCGCTCTCGAAATCCCAAGGCGGGTGATTTTGCAGATCATCCAAAATCGCACAGACCTGACTCGCATCTTCAGCATTGAGATGACTGCTGAGATAAATTCTTTTTGATTGATGCGCTGGCAGTGTTGTCAAAATATTCCTCAAAATGTGCAGGGAAGGAGAGTCGTTTCTTTTACAAGTTCGGTGGAATCAGATCTATTGGAGAGAACTATAATATTTTTTTCGCTCGCTGAAGGCGCTGCGGCGAATGACATGACACGGGTGAAGGACTTAGGTGGGATGACTGCGAGTGATGGCTGAAACGCAAAGCCAAGGATTGCTCCGTCGGCTGATTTGAGTGATGTCGTGCGGCTTTTCTTTTGTGCGACGGAAATCGGATGCAAGACCACTGCGACTTCATTCTCAAGTTTTGCCCACCAACCAAGCACTGGGACCGGCTGATTTTGATTCACATTGGTGAATAAAAATTCTGGGTCATTGGCTTCATAGTTAATCTCTGTCGCAATTGGACTGTCGATATCGCGCAAAGAAGCTCGCGAAAAATAACGTTCAGGAATAAATCGGACAGGAATGGAGGTGGTTTGGATATAGCGAGAACTGCCGCGAACGGGATTAAATATCCACGCCAAATGGAGGTTTGGGCTGAGGCCCGGGTTAGAAACTGTAAGGCCCGATAAGGTGCCTTTTCCCGTAAAAATAACTTTCTCCTGTGGCACTTGAGTAAAAAGGCGATTCAAAGAAATACGGGTTGAGGAGTCGGCGATTCGCGGATCGACGTCTTGGTCGCTTAATTTGGCCTGCATGATGGACACTGCGATGGGTTCCGCAGTTTTTTCAAGTGCGACAAAGGCTGCTGGCTGAATGTTTAAGCCTCTAGCTCGATAGGTACTGACAAGACGTCCCGAGTTTTCATTCGTATTGACTTGAAACCAGTGATACGTGCTCTCATCTAAGGATTGCCCAGCTCCGGACTCTTCGACCGGCGTTGTTCGCACGATGATGTTGCTCACGCCGTTGCCTGCGGGCAAAACCGGCCAGATTTGCTGCACTGACTCATTCGCAGGAACGGACAAAATTGAACGCCGGATAGAATCTTTGACAACCACTTCAACCATTCCGTTAGAAAGCTCCGAACCAGGAATTCTCACTCGACTGACAGTCCATGGATGTCGCCCAGCGTCTTCAAAGGTTCGCAAATCACTGACGAGTGGTGCTTTCTGCGTGCCTAGGACGACCCCGTCACCCTGAAAAGCGAGACCAGGGGTGAGGCTCTGAAAGACCGTACGTGGACCAGATCTCAGTATTGCTTCGTAAATGAGCGACCATTTGCCTTCGCTGCGTACGACTTGAGCCTGTTTTACATCTCCAGGAATAAACCACTCTTGATTGATGAGTTTGCAGTCGATAAGTCGGCCTGCAGCGAGCAGGGATTTGATATCTTCCCGCTGTTGAGCCGTGCGTGAACTTTCTGCGTCGGTTTTGCTTGTTGTGCATGCTGCAACCAAGAGCGCGAGAGCCAGGCCAAAAATTCTACTCATGTTGGCTGCGAGCCGCGCAGCTTTTGCCCATTTGATGCGAGGGCGTTGATTGGAAAACCCCAGCTGCGTGTTTGAACAGAATTTCCCATCAAAAGTCATCAACACATCCCTTGTTGAAAAACATTCCCAGTGCCGGCTCATGCTGTGCGCTCGGGAACCGAAACACGCTGGAGAGGGCCGGGGGGGGAAAGCCGTGATACCGATCATTATGGCAGCGATTTTTAACAACTCAATATGCAAGTCCATGTGGATGCGGTTGTCGGGTTGCCGGTCTCATGGTTCGGCTTTGTTTTGCCTCAGTTTGGCCATGCTTTGTTCATCATTGGCGGCATGCGTGAGTGTGCCTGAGAAGCGCAAAGACCTTGGTGTGCCTGTAGTTCTTCCGTTTATGCGGATGGATGGTGCTGAATGCTACTATCTCGATGACTTCATGCCAACACCAGACAATATGGTCTCTGGAAAGAGCTCTGGACTTTATCTTCGCTACTACACTTTCCGCTCGGCGACGTATAAGACGTGGGAGCAGGAGCGAGTAATGCTCGCATTTTTTAGCCGGGATAATCGCTGCTGGTCATTGTTTGAGGAATACTCCACTAGCAGACTCTGACCCGTCGTTTTCCTAACCAGGGTCATTGCTCATGAATTCATTTACCAATCGCCTCAAAAAGAACGTCAAGCAGCTTTCGGTTTGGGCTGAGAGGTTTCCTTGTACAGCGTATCGTATCTACGACCGCGACATTCCTGAATACGCGGTATCAATTGACTTCTATGCAGGAAAATTCGTCGTCTATCGCTATTTCAATGCAGTTTTGCAAGAACGTGACGAGCGGCATTTTGTCGATGTCATTGAGGGCTTAAAGACCGTTTTTGCAGCTCGAGACGAAGAGATCTACATTAAAGAGCGACAGCGAAAAAAAGGGCTTTCTCAGTATGAAAAGGTTGCGCAGAAAACTGCCTTGCACGTGGTTACCGAGGGTCAGCTGAAGTTTATTGTTAACTTGTCTGACTATCTCGATACAGGGCTTTTTCTCGATCACAGATTGTCACGTCGTTGGGTTGCTGAACGCGCCTCGGGACTGCGGGTACTCAATTTATTTTGTTACACGGGAACCGTGAGTGCTCACGCGATACATGCTGGGGCTCGACAAGTGATTTCTGTCGACATGAGCCAGACGTATCTCGACTGGGCATCGGAAAATTTCAAATTGAATGGGTTCTCTCCAGTTCAGCATCCCTTGATCAGGGCCGACGTCTTGGCGTGGTTGACAGAACCTGTGCAAGGCGATTTCTATGATTTGATTTTTCTTGACCCGCCATCTTTTTCAAATTCGAAGAAGATGAAGGGAACCTTTGATGTTCAGCGTGATCATCTCTGGTTGGTTGAGCAATGTATGAAGCGACTGAGGCCCGATGGAACGTTGTTTTTTTCAAATAATTTGAGAAGTTTTAAAATGGCCGAAGAGATTATCAACTCATATTCTGTTACGGATATTTCGAAGAAGACTCTACCGCCCGACTTTCGCAATGAACTCATACATCGTGCCTGGCTCATACAGCGCAAGAAAGACGTTTAATGGGTGCAAGGTTGAAGAGCTACATTTACATTTTGCTTTGTTCAGAGTTTTCTAACTCTGAACCGCCGGACTCATCGGCTGTTTCCAGTGCCTGTGCGAGCGTCGGGTCACCAACTCCATAAACTGAGCGAATTCGAGAAATATCGCCCTTGCTCAACTTTCGAGTGATCATCCCTTCACCAATGAAGAGTGAAGGATTCATAACGCTAAAGCGATCCTCTGATTCGTTCATGTGGGTTAACCCGAGAAGGTGCCCAAGTTCATGTAACGCCAGACTCTCCATGTCGACAATAGTCCGCTTTCCTTCACTGAATTCTGAAAGCGAGTTGCCAAAAATATAAAACTCCGCATTGTAGCGAATATCAGCTTTGACAATGGAGCTCGTATCCTTTGGGTCGTTTTCCCAAATTGTCGTCGCAATCACGCTGTTCGACTTTCCTGTAGCCTTGAACCAACTGTTGTCGAAATAGTTACCGTTGATAGCGTCGTTTAGAGGCTCGTAGAGTTGCCTGAACGCCGAGCCGTGTTTCTTTTCTTCGCCCTCATATTTGAAAAGGGGTTTGCCGATTGCAGTTTCCCAAGTTTTCATTGCTGTCTGCAGTTGCTGAATAGATTCACTCTTGATTTCGTCACTGGTGAAAAAGCGAATCGGTAGGTTCCGTTTCCAGCCGGAAGCGCTATGCACTCCCGGGAGGTTACCAGCAGCAAGATTCGCCCCACTCGTTCCGGTATGTGGCCTGTCAACTTTTTCTGGTGACTCACCATGAACAGAGACACGATAAGACTGCGCGCCACAGGCGACGAATCCACCCATCAGGGTGCTCACTGATGAAGTGGCCAAAACGTAAGCCATCACCAGATTCCGCTGTTTCATAAGCAGCCCTCCAGTTTTCGTTATATCAAAGCAATCGGAAGGACTTCGGCTGAAGATGAGCGGTGCTGGAAAAAACATTCAAACAAAAGAAATTGTTCTTAAAGTTCAATCTCTTGGGTGAGCGTGCGGTTGCTGTTTGACTCGACAAAAAAGATTGTCACACGCTTAATTGCGTCCTGCTTGGCTGGTACGACGAGTTCGGTCGGGCGAAGCCTCGAAAACCGAACCAATTCGCCATCTGCGCAGCCGTTGGTCGGGTTTTGTGCTGATTCGACGCGATTTCCACTCGGAATAGCAATGAATCCGCTCACAAGTTTTGATGGTGCAGGATTTGGCGAATTTCCGGTTGCTCCGACTTCGGCGATGCCACAAACCCGGCCTGTCCAGCTCTGACCGCGTGTTCGCGAAGTGTTGATGAGCTGAAAGTGTAACGTTGTTTGTCCATTCACTTCCGTCGCGTGGCCCTGCTGTAGATGAACTCCGGAAAGCGGAATGGTTTGCTTAGTACCAGAGGTGGTTGGTTCTGGGACTGAGGCGAGATCGCGAGCAGAAACTGATTTATCGGCACTTGGTGGGTTGTTTTGTGTTTTGCCTTCCGAGTCACGCTTTGCAAAATTAATAGGTGTGGTCGGCTTTGAGTCTGCCTTGTCTGAGCGTGCAAGGTTCGCACTCACAGTACTTAGGCTTGAAAGACTCGACTGCAAATTTGCCAAGGTGTTGTCGGCCACTTGCGGATTGGACTTCTTATCTTGAGGTGATGGAAATTGAATTTCCTTAGAAACACGACGCGCAAGTTCGGTTTGAGGATCCGCCTCATTCGCCATTGTTGTTTGACTTTTTTCGTTTGTCACTGCAACCGATGCAATTGCCGACTTTAGCTCTCGAATGTACTCATCTTTTTGAATGAGAAGGTTTTTATTGTCGCGATAAAAAAAGAGTGAACCTGTAGCGGCAACAAAAAAAAGCACAACAAGACAAATTACAATTCCCAAATTTCGCAAACTGATCGAAGTGGATTTAGTTTTTGAAGCATCTGTAAAGAAAACGAGATGAAGTCGCTTGTTACGTGAGTTTTTTGGAGCTGTCACTGGCATCTTCGCGGCACCCTCCGTCCGTGTCCGGCGCTCAACTCATTAGAGTTGCTTTGTTGCACTCTTGAATGCTTTCAGAGCAGTCTCCGACCTTGGAGCCTTGTACCATTTCTCGGCGATGATTCTGTAACGATCTCCCTCCCACTGGAGGTAAAGAAATTTTCGACCGAAATCTGAGTGCTGGATCGATTGATAATCTTGAAGAAAGACAACTAGCAGCTGGTCTTCAAAAGCAACGATCTTTGGTTCGCTGATACTCACGCGAATGCCGTTTCCACGTTCATCGCTGAGTTGAGATTTGAATGACTGCCACTGCTCTTTATTTTTACCAAGCGAGCGGAAATTTTTTGAATAATAGGACATGTACGATTCAAAGCTCGAGGATTCCCATGCTTTTCGCCACGCATCCACCATCTCGAGAGCCTTTTTCCGGGTCGGAAGAAGTTCATCTTCATTCGTTGAAGTCATTTCTTTAGTGATAACGACTGGAATTTCAAAAGGCGTAATGTATTGCTGAAGGTCGATAATATCCTCATTGCTAACAACCACGCATCCTTCGGTGTCGAAAGGCTTTTGTAGTCGGCTCGCGTCGTCGGTCGCGTGAATCCAGATTCCGTAACCGGATTTACTTTGTCTTTTGTCATAGATGTTTGGGTAATCGAGAGTGAATGCCAGGCGTCCATACTTGGGTGGAAGAGTGCGGTCGTCCATGCGGCCTGTGACGAAATAAATGCCCTCAGGTGTGCGCAGGTCGCCGCGAGAAATCTTGTCACCCGGATCGCGACCGGTGATTGCACGATAGCTTTTCATCATTTCGTAACGGCCACTGTTTGCAAGCTTAAACAAAGTCATTCGATGGTGCAGCTTTTCGACAACCAGGCCATAGGCTGGTGAAACGCTGCCAAGGCTCACGAGTGCTTTTGGCACTCCGAAAAACTGGCCGTTGGCAGCGAATCCGTATTGTCCGCCAACCAAAGGTTTGGTTTCTAACGAGGGGGCGGGAGCCGCAACCAAAGGTCCAACTTTGCCGTTTTGATGGGCATTTGCCATCATCATTTCAATGCGTTTTTGCGCTTCCGGGGTTTTTAAACTGTGGCCGATTGGTTTTTCAGGACCTGCGACAACCGGAACAACAACATGTTTGACGACAGGTTGAGGCTGGCGATCGGTGGCTTGTGTCGCTGGCAGAGTGGCTGCATTCGAGGTTGCTGGTGCACCCGAAGATGCTACAGGAGCGGTCGCATCATTTTGATCGTTCTTTTGTGCGGGACTGCTTGTATGTTCCGTCTCCGGGCTCACGGATTGCGCTGGCTTTGCGGCTTCTTGACTGGTTTTTGAGCTAAAATCGGTGTCAGCGGTTGCTTGAGTGTTTGCCTCTGGCTTTTGTGCCTCGCTGCTCGCAGTGCTCGTCAAGAAAATACTGAAGGATGCCAAGACCGTCAGTGACTTAGCGAAGCCCCAGGCGAACCCCGTGGGTTTCAGCTCGTTGTTGTACTTTCGGCTCAGCTCCCTCATAGACACGCACTCCATAACTCTTTCTTTGGTCACTATCGGCGAACGTTCAGTGAATCCTTGAGCGATTCGTCAAAGCATTCCCTTTCCGTTTTACCCAAGCGCGACCGGGCAAGCAATCGGACCGCGCTTGGAATCCGCTCATTAAAACTGTAACAAGAGGCTTGAGGGCAGACAAAAGACCCTTTAAGTGCACGTGTCAATCGAATGCCGAGGTGGGCAGTTGGTAGTGGGTAACCCCTGCGCAAATCATGATCGGTGGATGCTTTCAACCGCGGGTGCAATGGGCTCGTTAGTTGAGAATTTTCCGCCGCGAGAAAGCCAGCATGGAGTTTACGAAGGGCACTGGGTTGCACTCAAGGAAGACCGATTTCCATGCCAAAAATCTGACGAAACTTTGAATTGTCCTGGTTGGGTCTGGCGCGAAGCGGAGCCTTCTCGGGGACCTGGATGTGCGGTGGTGTGTCCCTGCCTTCAAGGTAAAAAGATGCTCTGGGGCCCGTTGTTGTCGGTTGCTCAGGAGTTTAAAAAAGTTTCTGCGCAGTCGTTTTCTGCACGGCGAATGAAATTGTCCGCATTTTTGCAATGCGCAAGCGATTGTGAAATTCAACATGCACTTTTAAGCTGGCTTCTGCATGCGGCTGTTAACGATTTTCCCCCTGTGCAGAGCGGAGAATGGGTGTCGCCTTTTACCTCTTTCGAGCTCACAATGAAGCAGCGTCAGACACTGCGTTGGTGGGCACGCCTCGTGGAATTAAATCAGCTCGTCCACAATAGCGCATTTACTGTTCTAACACGCGCTGGAGTTGAGGAACTTTATCAAAAAGGCCAGCAGGCACGTTTGATGGACGTGTTTGACCAATTACAGCTGCAGGAGGGTCAGTGCGTGGTTCTTTCCCTGGGCGGTGATCAATTACAGCCACCTGGTTCTCACTCTGAGAGGCTCGCTTGGCTGGACGCACTTCTTACCATTATCGATGATAGAAGTTTAGGATTATCGCTGATCACTCGTCAGCCTCTTTTAATTCCAGAGGTCTACGAAAATGCAGCCAAACGTCGAGAGCAGGCCGACTATCGCTGGAAGGCGCGCCACTCAGCCGAATCTGAGCGAGCGATTTATTCCCTTCAGAGTGTCCTTCGCAGGGGTGCTTGGGATCGGCTCATCGAGGCGTTGACTCGGGCCAATTTTTTATTAACGAAATTCATTCCTAATAAGAATGAATTTGGGCATTGAGATGAATTCCACTTGGTTGCACAGGGCTATCTCTTGCTTTGAACCGTTGCGTGAAATCTGCGCGAAGCTCGTGCGGGCGCGAACTTTTCTGTTCATCATTATCCCTCTTCTGGTCAGTGCGGTTGCCGCAATGTGCCTGTTAGAAGTTTGGTACTTAGGTTATCTGCAAAGTTCTTTCGTGGATTTACGGAAATTTTCGACCTTATTTATATCAGCACTTGTGATGCTTCTCCTTCTCAGTGTCACCCTCGCCGTCTTGTGCCTCCATCTGACAGAAGCCGCTCAGGCCGCCGGCCTGGCCGAGACTGCAGTTTTTTTGCTTTTGGGTGTTGCGTATGCCTCAATTCCACGTCAATCGCTTATTCAACCACTTGTATTTTTGGCGACAGGGAAAGTTCTCGGGACAATTCTTTTTGCACGTTTTTGGCATGCAAAGTTCCGAGTTTTCCGAATGCGATTTCGCAAGACTCCCTCAGCCCAATTCTATCTCAGTGACTTTCAGCGATTCATGGGCTGCAAATGGGTCGTTTTGGGCTCATGGCTGATTTCAATTCTTGCCTTCACCTTGGCGTTGGTTGTGAGTCAAACAGTTCTCGAGCTGCAGGGATGGGAGGGGCTTGCACTTTTGCTCACTTTTTTCGCTTTGTTCTGGATATTTGTGAGAAATCCCTACGCGCACGAGGAATAATCAAATTGGCCTTGACTCGATATGGGGTTAGCGGCTAACTCACACCCCAGCTCCAGGGTGCTTAGCTCAGTTGGTTAGAGCGTCGCCCTTACAAGGCGAGGGTCTGGGGTTCGAGTCCCTAAGCACCCACCATTTTTCTTCCCACCCATTAAAAACTTGTGATTTCTTCAATGTTAGCACTATGCTTTCCTTGCTTTTGCGGGGAGAATGAGCGTGCAAAAAGAACCGATGATTCGCATTAAGGGCGGTACCAAACTTTCTGGTGGACGTGTTGCCATTGCGGGAAGTTCGAATCAAGTCACCAAATGTATCATGGCAGCCCTTCTTACAGATGAGCCTGTGCTGATTAAAGGCGCACCCGAAGTCAATGAACGCCGCATGGTTGAAGACTTATTCTCTGCACTGGGTGGGCAGGTTGAATACCTCGACGAGCGCACGGTTCGATTGACTGCTCGAACCATTGATAAAAACAATCTCTCGCGTGAGCTTTGTGAAAAAAATCGAATCGCAATTCTAGCTGCTGGTCCACTTTTGCATCGATTTAAAAAAGTTACTTTGGCTGCCATGTTGGGTGGCGACAAAATCGGCAAACGGCCTGTGGATTTCCATATCAAAGGTTTGCAAGATATGGGCGTCAACGTGATCTTTGACAACGGCTACTATCACATGAGTGTCGGCGATGAAGGTCTTCATGGTGCGCATATCGTGATGCCGTTTCCGAGTGTGATGACGACTGAAAATTTGATCATCACCGCAGTGCGGGCGCGGGGTCGAACAATCATTGAAAATGCAGCAATTGAACCAGAAATTCTTGAGCTGGTAAAAATGCTTCAGAAAATGGGCGCAGATATTGTTGTCAATGCGAATCGAACCTTCATCATTCAAGGTGTTTCTCAGCTGCGCGGTTGCGAGCTTCGCGTGATGCCGGATCGCAATCAAGCGGTTTCGTTTGCGGTTGCCGCACTTGCGACGGGTGGTGATGTTCTTATTGAAAAAATGCCGCATGACCCTGTTTATAGCTTCTTAAACTATATTCAGCGCATGGGTGCAGAATTCAAAGTGAACTCTGAAGGAGTTATGGTTTCAGCTCCAAAAACGAGCCGGCTGAAAGCATCGCACATTGAGGTCGAAGTACATCCAGGTTTCATGACCGACTGGCAACAGCCTTTTATGGTTCTTTTCACTCAGGCTGAAGGCACCAGCGTTCTCCATGAAACTATTTTTGAAGACCGTCTGGGTTACACAAATTTCCTAAATCAAATGGGCGCAAACATTTCACTTTTTTCATGCTGTCTTGGAGAAGCTCCCTGCAGATTTAAGAACCGAAATTTTGTTCACTCTGCAATCATACAGGGACCAACGCCGCTCAGGGGTGGACAATTCCGATTGCCCACTGACATCCGCGCAGGGATGTGTTTAGTGGTTGCAGGATTGGTTGCATCCGGAGAGACTCGACTTTCAAATATTCAGGAACTTCAGAGAAAATATGATCATCTGGTCCCAAAATTGCGTCTGATGGGAGCCGATGTTGATCTTATTGAAGGTTGAGGTTCTGGCCTTTGTTGAGCTGGCTCTTGATTGCCCTATCAACCACTTTGCCCAATGATTCGATTTGACGCTGCTGTCCTAAAAAGGTCAAATTGAGTCCTATTGTCCAAGTCGCGAGCCTTTCAGCGATTTCCCTATCTTTGAATCTTTGCAGGGTAATATCGACGCAATCTTGTACGCCTAAAAAGGTTATTTTCTGCAGAGAGCTGTATTCCAATTCCCGCGAAATTGCTGGTTGTGGTTTCAGATTCCGACGATATTGTATTTGGAATTTTAGCCAAGGTTTAGGCAGATAACTGGTGTCTATTCCCCATAATTGTTCTTCTGGATAAGATTTATTTCCAACTGAATCGACCGACTCTGAGAGGGAGACTGAGCGGACAAGATTGACGTAAAATCCAAAACTGCTTGCGTAATCCAATGAAGCGGATTGATCCTTGAAAAGTCTCCACGCGGGTCGCCAGACTCGAGTCATTGACCCTGAAAGAGGAACCCAGGGGTGGCTTGAGAGTGTCAGTGTCCCTGCGATGTCACCCCATGGATCTGGACTGATTGGTGTTTGGCCTGGCTGCAGATTTCGATTTTGTTCGGCGGCAGTTCTAACCGCTTCAAAATTGTAGCTGCTACGCAGTGAAAAACCCGCAGGATGAGCGGCAATAACGTTGGTTCGGCGCCAAGATTTCGGCTTTGAATTGATAAAGAAAGTTTCTCCGGTCAACTCTTGTTTCTTTAGCTCGCTAAGATATTCGCTGAGTTCCTGCCTTGCCCATTTTTTGAAAATCATCTCAGATCGTGAGCCTTGCCTTGTGAGAGAATAAAGAAACTGACCCGTGTCTGGTCCGCCCGCGGTGGGCTGATAGTTTGTTAGGGCAAGGACGATATTTTCACGCCCAGGAGGTTGAAGCTGTTGGCCAGCTGCGCCAATTTGTGTGTCTGTACGTTCTACGGGCTGGAATTCATCTTTGACAAAATTGAGGTCTGTCTGAATTCCAAATTCAATAATTTGGCTTCGCGCAATATTGTCGGCGGCATAATAGGTTGAATATATATCGGGATATTGTGCAGTTTTTTCTACTAATGGAACCCAACGTAGAGACGCGAAGGGAGTTATCCCATGTTTGAGGCTTCGCTCGGCAGATGGCGAGGAGCTTAAAGCAAATTCGCCAACAAAAGGAAGATCGGCCGAGATGTCCAATTGAGCAAAATTGAGGTTGCCACGATTGGCAAACGTTTCATAGTTGATGTGGCCAAACTCGTTGCCAATGCGCATGTTAAAGATTCTGTTAGGAGCAACAGGATAATTGACTCGAAGGCGACCAGACGACCGAGTTCCATCAAGAGGTCCACGTGTTTTTGAGCCGTCAGGATTTTCTTTTTCCGCGATGTTTTCAAAAAGACCATTTGCCTCATATGAAACTCCACTCTCGCCAATGTTGCGAGGAAAAAGAGTTAAATCAAGTCTTGGCAGGCGTGCCGGCGTATGGTTGGAATTCTCTTCAAAAACATCTTGTGGCTTTTGTAGGCGCGCTGAAATTGCGAGATGCTCACCCAAGTGTTCAAGTCCTACCTCTTGCCACAGATAACGCTTGATGATGAGTTGCGGTGTAAAGAGATCCTGAGTCGTGCCGGGTTCTTTGGTCAGGTCCGAAAAATATCGTTGGTCGCTCGCTTGTTCCAAATCGAATTTGAATGAGGTTCTTGGATCAAGAGGCAGGTTTGAATCCGCATTCCATGCCCACCTGGTTGAAGCCGTGATATTTTCAGTTGCTTTTTGATCGAGAATTTCGCCGTGGAAGTTGGCATGACTTTCTTCAGAAAGTGCTGTTCTGAGCTCCATTTCTCCACGGGGTCCGCGTTTGCTGAAGTAAGTGAACGTGGCAGTTGCATCAGCAGATTCACCGAGTGTTACGTAATATGGGAACGTTGCCGCATCGCCAGCGCGACTGAGGTAAAACGAAGGCAATAAGAAACCACTTTGTCGCTTCGTCTTGATGGGCATCTTGAACCAAGGGCTATACAGAAAAGGAAAATGCCCAACTTCAAGTGTACTTCCGTAGAGGGTGATATATTCGTTTGGTTCAACGAGAGCGCGCGATGCACTGAGTCCCCAAACCGGATTTTCATCTGCTTGGCAACGACATGTTGTGATGGACGCCGACTCAACATCAAGATTCTGATTTGAATTTTGAAAAACTCTCCGCGCCCGCATACTCAGATAGCCGGGAACTTTCTGAAGGCCAGCGAGTTTTTTTGCCAACCCTGGATCACGGGTTGCGAATGTTCTGACAGCCTCGCGGCGATTCTCGATGCGCTTGCGAGCTTCCTCAGGCAGATCGCGCAGGACATCGCTGGGCTGATATTGAGTTCTAACTAGACGTTCGAGCAATTGCGCATAGCGCCCAAATATTCGCTCTGTTTCAGCTTTAGATTTCGTCCCTTGGGTCTTCAGGAGATTTGCGTAATTTGTTCTGATCTCCTGTAATTCTTGCTTAATTTCTTTGCTGCGCTCTTGACGCGCCAACTCAAAGGCGAGCTCAGCTCTCGAGAAGCCGAGGACTTCTTCATTGATTTGAGCGTCGGTGTCTTTAGGATCGGCGTAAATCTCAACATCGTCCATGCGTGCTTCGTTCGACTGTTCATTGAGTAAAATGCGAGAAGCCGTAATTCGCTCACGGCTGCGGACAATACGCACCCCACCCTCGGCAATCATGATTTTTTGCTTTTGATTGTACTCGACGTGATCCGCACTCACGAAGACATTTCCAAGAAGGAAAAATGCATGACCTTTCGCTTTTAGATTGCCTGTTTCTTTGTCTAAATTAATTTCGTCTGCGTCATAGTAAACCGTTGACTGGCTCGCAGAAAAACTTTGAGCTTTGACTTCGGCAGTTGAAACGAATGGAGCCAATGCCAGCAAAGCGCCAACCCGCAATTTGGTCTTTTTGCAATGAGTATGGCGCAAGTTCGGCATCAGAATTCCAACTCATCCTCAGTAAACACGGGCAGCGAAAAGGATTCCATAGCTTCGCCAACCAGTGTAATTGATCCCAAGACCAAGACTGTTCCACTTCGCTCTTTAGCGTCTTGCAAAGCGTTCTTCAGTGCCTCGCTTGAACACGCATGACTGCGAGCGGCAGGTGCCTCTGGTACCGTGAGAGTATATTGTAACAAGTCCTTGACTGGAACTGCACGCGAACTTTGGGTTTGCGTTAGGTGAATTGCGTTTGCTACGGGAGCAAGCTTGCTGAGGCATTTTTGCCAGTCTTTGTCGGCCAAACTTGCGTAAACTAAAATCCAAGGTCGGGGCATTTGCGCGCTGTTTTCTGGCAATTCACATTTTTGCAGAAAATACTCGACACCATGCGCGTTGTGTGCAGCATCGAGAATGACGCGGGTTGAATCGACAATCCGGTGATCCATGCGTCCTGGCCAGCGAAAGTTCTTTTGCGCCTGCTTTAGAGCCTCTTGTGAGACGAGAGGACCTTTTTTCAAATTGTTGAATTCAGTGAGCGCTATTGAGCATATTTCAAAAGCTATATCCGCATGTGCAGTGAGGTTTTCAGAGGAAAAATCTCTCTTGAGAAAACAGACTCGCGCGCCGGTAATTTGTGTTGCCCTCATGACACCACGTTGCGCTTCTGGTTCGATTTGACCAACAATAAATGGTCTATTTCTTCTTGATATAAAGCTCTTCTCAAAGGCTATAAGCTCTTGAGTTTCGCCAAGCCATTCGGTGTGATCGAGACTGACACTCGTCAAGATAGAAACAAGCGGAGCCAGGACATTGGTGGAATCTAAACGCCCGCCGAGCCCAACCTCGCAGACAAGCATTTCGACCCCATGAGTACAGATGATTTCAAATGCGAGTGCCGTCATCAGCTCAAAAAAAGTTGCATCGGGAAGTTTCACCCTTGCAGATTCAAAGGCTTGGCGGGCCGCAGCGAGAAATAAATCTCTGCTGATGGGCTTGCCATCAATGCGAATTCTTTCTGTTGGGCAAATCAAATGCGGCGAAGTGTAGAGGGCGGTGCGATAACCTGTGTTGCGGAATGCTTTTTCAAGCAAAGCACAAGTGGTTCCTTTGCCATTTGTGCCGCTGACAAGCACAGTTGGTATGGTTTGTAGATGATTGAGCTTTGCAGGGTCCAAGAGCTGTTGGAGACGATGTGCGCCGGGTTCGATATGCCCTCTGACTCTTGAAAACAGACTCGCTATGGTCGCTTCGAATGAATTAAAATCGGGTTGAGACAGGCTCATGTCGATTTTGTGAGATCCTCTTGCGCGCAGAGAATTGATAAAAGTCGATTGATCTCATCTTTCATCTCCGAGCGCTTTACAATGCGGTCAACCATTCCGTGATTGAGAAGAAACTCTGCCGTTTGAAAGTCGTCGGGCAATTTTTGTCGAATGGTTGTCTCAATGACGCGGCGACCAGCGAAGCCGATTGTTGCTTTAGGCTCTGCCAGATTTATGTCTCCAAGCATCGCATAGCTTGCTGCTACGCCGCCTGTGGTTGGATCGCACAAGACCGAAATGAATGGCAAACCAACATCACGATGTTGGGCCACTGCAGCGCATGTTTTAGCCATTTGCATCAGCGAGAGCAAACCTTCGTGCATGCGTGCGCCGCCACTCGAGCTCACCATAATGACCGGCATACGATGACTGCGAGCACGAGCGAACAGGCGACGAATGCGCTCACCAACCACGGTCCCCATGCTGCCGCCCATCCAGGTGAAGTCGAGAACGCCCAGTGCAACGGCGCGCCCTTCCAGCAGTCCGGCTCCGGTGATGATGGCATCGTAGCGTTTTGTCCTTTTCCAGAGCGTTTTCAAACGCTCAAGGTAAGAGCGTCCATCGTTAAACTCGAGTGGGTCTTTGCTGGAGAGATCGTGGTCCCATTCGTAGAAGGTTTCACGATCAATTAAAAGCTCGACGCGTTCTTCTCCGGGCAAACGAGCATGGAAACCACAGCTTGGGCAGACCCGATGATTTTCTTCGAAGTCTGTTGTGAGAACAATTTCGTTGCATGCAGCGCATTTTTCCCAAATGCCACTTGGAATCGATTTCTTTTCCGATGCATCCTGCAGCCGGGTGGGTTCTCGCGACAGCCATCCCATGACGCTCTCCTTAAACGTGAAATTCCAGCGACCCTTAACAAACCCACAGCATGAGGTCAAAATTTTGCGCTGGGCAGCTCTGTTCCGGGGGCTAGTGGTAAAATCACTCCGGGGGTGGTTTTTTTGAATACTCGCCAATGGAAACAGATTCTTGCGGGGCTTGAGCAGAACCCTGGCCGCGTCGATGTGGTCGCCGGACTGCTCAGCATTTGCAGAACAATTCAAAATCCAATGGAGCAGGGAACCGCTTTGGTGACCTGCGCGCAGATCATTTTGCCAACACAACCGCTCCTTGCAATTAAATTACTCGAATTGGCTTTACAGCTCGCGCCGAGAAACGAAATCGCTCTAATTTTTGCGCGTGAGATTTTTAAGCGCCGTGGCCGCTGGGCTTCCGAGCAGCGTGTTGTTGAATTGCTGGCTACTTTGACTCAAACCACAGCAACGACAGTGCCGCCAGCTGGATTCGCAAAGTCCGATGCCCTGATGCGCAGCGATAAGACCATTGAGCGGGTCGTTGATTCGATGAAAACAGTTGTTCCGCCGACAAGAGAGGTGCCTTCGCCAACAATCAAAGCGGAGCAGAGTCGGGTGAGTGAATTTCTCACCCGCTGTGGATTTCAACTTGAGTGGGAACGATACAGCGATGGCTTTAGCAAGACAAACGCTGGTTTGGTTGCATTTGTAAGTCTCCTCAATAGCCTTTCACTTTTGAGCGAAGCTGAACTACCGCTTGCAAAGAGTCTGTTGCAAAAAATGATTAAAGAAAAAGATGACGGTTCTGGAGCTCAGGAACTCTACGATCGGCTTTTTGTGCATTCGCTTTCGAAAAAAGGGGATGCGTAAAAATGGCTATGATCTGGAGACTTTTGCGACGATTGATTTTCCTCTTTGTTACGCTGGTTATTGCCTCAAATACTATCGCCTATGTCATATTAAATAATACATTTGTTCACGAATGGTTTCGCAAAGAATTGAACCAGAGAGTGTTTCAGGACCGTGGCCTTGAAATTGCCATAGGGCCAATTTACGTAAACTTTCTCGAAACAAAATTAAATTTCCGCGAGCTTGATATTCACAAAGTTGCTCGACCGAATAACTCGCTTGCACGCGTCGACCAACTGACGATTGGCTTTGATCCATTAACTCTCTCAGGTTCGTGGCACCCTGCGATAAAATATATTGAAGTCGGGAAGTGGATGGTTGACCTTTCAATAGTCGATTTTTTTAGTAGGGAAAAAAGTGAGTCCACAGAAAAGAGTGCAGACTTCCGAGAAATCCTGAAATCAATCAGGTTGATGGTTGGTCGGCAGATCGAATTTGCCGACGGTCAACTTGTACGGTCAGTAGGCTCGGGGCCGAGACTCGATATCAAAGTCAAAAGTCTATTTGCAAAATTCGACGGAGAAAAAAGTAACGAGCAAATCACAGGTCTGATTGAGCTTGATAAGTCATCATTTTGTGCAAATACAACTGAGCCTTGTGCAACTCTTTTTCCAATAGATCATGCACTATTAACTCTGGTGATTAATGCAGACCGACTTCTGCGTGTCGAGAAACTCGAAGTGCAAGGATTATATGGGGCTTGGAGTGCATCCGGAGATATCGAATTAGCGAGAAATTATTCGATTGCTCAATACAATCTGAACATCGAAGGAATTACTCAAGCCACGCCCTGGTTCGCTCTCGGCCGAATGAGTGGAAGTGGCCAGCTCAATGCGAAATTGATGGTTCGACCGCTCAAATCGGAAGCATCCAGCAAGGGTGAGGATCTGCTTTCAATTGAACCGTCGATCAGTGGAAAAGTTGATTGGAAAAATTTGACTTTGTCTGGCTATGACATCTACTCAGGAACAGCTGATGTTCAATTCTCGCGTCAGCTTATTCAATACCGGAATGCGCAAATTCAAACGCCACGCGGGGCAGTGATCGAGTCGCGTGGAGAATACTATCTGCATGGACGGATACCATTTAGCAATTCCGCCAGGATCAAGAACATGCCGTTTACGGAACTGATGGCTGGCCTGACGGCTCCAACCAATGCAGTCGACTTTCAAATGACCACCAACGAACTCAATGTATATGGGGAACTTAATTCGGGTACGGTAAACGGTTACACGCTTGTGGTGGCGGGTCCTGTGCGAGTGACACAATTCGTCGTACCCGAGTTTGAGCCTAATAAGCGCAAGTTACCGAGCTGTGATGTCCAACTCAGGCTTGAATCGAACGGCAAGCGAATGACCTTTGAGGGGACTTCTGCGCGCTGTGACCCGCGCACTGAGAATGGACAAGAGCCTCGGATGCAGCTCAGTTTGCAAAAAGGAAAGATTGACTATCAGCGAGATTCAACCGAATTCAAGTTCACGACGACAAACGCGGCAGCAGAGCTCATCTCTTATTTTGTTGACGAACCGATTCAAGGGGCTTTGGCTCTGCGCGGGGAAATTTCCTCGTCGGCAAAACAGCCTCTTCTTTTTAAAGCTGCTGCTCAGGTCAGCGATGGTTCTGTTCATGGACTCAGGTTTTCGCGCGTCTCTGGAGAAGTTGAATTGGATACGCTTGGCTTCCGTGCGCGGGGAGTTGAGGCATGGCTAGATGATGAGGCTCAATCTGCAAACCTCAAAGCGAATGGCGTTAAGATTGATTTTAATTCACACCGTATCGAAATCGATGGAATGTTTGATGGACGCGTTTCACATATATTGTCAGCATTTGGTGGCAAGTATGTTGAAATGGCAAAGGAGATTCGCGGTCATCTGCAAGTTCCGAGGTTGCGAGTTGTTGGAAACATGCGTGACCTGAGAAAAGCATCGGTTGACCTTAATTTGAAGCTGACAGACTTTTCGTCACCCAATATCTCGGCTCGCGAGATTAAAGCCGGTCTTGTGTGCCAGCAGGGATGGTGCTCTGGGAGTCGACTTTTCGCAGAGGACTTGGTTCTAGGAAAAGGGCATCTTTTATTTAATAATAATAAAAAGAAAACAGGCAAAAATCTCGAGATATTGCAGTCTAAAGCTATCGTTGAAATTGAGAGTATTTCAGAAAAGTCGTTGTCATTGAGAGCCGATATTCAGTCTGTTCCTTTTGCATTTGTGGGCGAATCAAAAGACGTCCTTGCAGGAGCATTTGATTTGCGTGGCTCGGCACAGGGCGGCTGGAAAGATTGGGAGTTGTCTGCCACGGGACGACTCGATGGTCTAAGTTTGCGCAGCAATCCACTCGGCAGCGTTGTTTTAACAGCATCGTCGCATGGTGGTGGGCCGCTCAACGTTTTTTTCTCAGGACTTTTCGATCAAGTTCAGGGACGTGTGGTATTTGATCATAGGCTCGAAGAGTCAACGACTCTTTTTGCGAGTTTGCGCGCATTTGAGTTGTTTAAATATATACCGGCATTCAACTCTGGCCAGATTCGTGCCACAGGCGATGTCTCTGCAGATGTAAGCTTGGAAGGTCCTGGGTTGCGTCGAATTGCTTCAACTGGTTCGGCAGTTGCCTCTGAATTTTCTGGTCAAGGACAGGTAAGCAAACTCCTTTTTCAATCTGGAAAAGAGATGTTCTCTCTGCGTGAAACTGTAGGGATTTCACTTGTTGAAGGCGAACTTAAATTTTCTCCTGTGATTCTGAAAAGTGCCGCAGGCGAAATTATCAGCAGCGGTTCTTACTCTTTTGAAGAGAACAAATTGAGCGCGCGAGTCGAAGGTCAAGTGGATGCAAACGTGCTCACGCGGTTTGGAGAAATCATCAATCAAGCGAGCGGAAAGATTGCACTCAGAGGGCAAATTCAAAGCGCCGATACTGGCTTCTCTCTGCGTGGGGAAGCGCGTGTTGAAAATGTCACCGTTGGTGGAAAGTATCTCTCGCCGCCCATCACAGCACTGAACGGTCGAGTGCTTTTTCAGGACTCAAGAATCGAGATCCCAAATCTCACGGGGGCGAAAGGAACCGGACAAATTGACGTCGTTGGGACCATAGATTTGACATCTGGTGATGAATCTCAGCCGCAAGATCCATCCGTGGCCATTCGAGCGAATTTGCGATCAGCTCAATTTCGTTGGCCTCAGGACATCTTCGAAACTGTTGAAACGAGTCTTGATGGTCAGGTTGAACTTGTTGGAACAAAGCGACCTTATGCTTTGAGTGGAGATGTTCGGATTGTAAAGGGACGCGCATATCGCGACGCAACGTGTCAGGAAATGTTGCGCCCTTCGGCAAGTTCATCTGAGAGCAGTATTTCGAATCCTGCAAAGCCATTTGCTCAGCTGAGCATTGGTTTAGAGGCGGATAACAGTTTTACTCTGCAAACATCATGCATCCGCGGTCGTGTCTCATCTGCATTGAAGATCACCGGAAGCGATACTGAACCAGTTGTGGCTGGCCAGATTCGTCTGGACAATGGCGTGCTGAATCTCTTAAAGACTCGTTTTGAGGTTACGCGAGCTGACGCAATTTTTGATAATCTTGTGCGCATCGAGCCGCGCTTGGACGCACAAATGGTTGCCAAGGTCGATAAATACAGCGTCTTCGTTGGGGCTGAGGGCCCTCTCTCTCGACCACGGTTGAATATTTGGAGCGATCCGTCTGTTGGTCCAGATGGAAATCCGCTTTCCCGTCCGACACTCATTCGGATGATTTCAACCGGCCGTGGGCCAGGTGAAACCACGCAAACAGCGGTGACTCAAGCCATTGCCAATGGTGTTGTCGGGCTCTTCGATGACCCATTGAGTCAGGCAGTTTCGAAAATCACTCGTGGTTTCGTTGATCGATTTGAGCTTCAGCCGATTCTCGAAGGCGGACAAAGCAGCTGGCGTGCGCGCGTGAGCAGAGATCTTGGTGAGAAATTTAATCTAGGTTTAGATTTCGAACCTAACAGCCAATCTCTAACTGGAACAATTTTTATCAATGAAAGTGTGAACGTGATTGGCGGCTTTGATAGGCGTTCTTCGCAGATTGGAACTTATTCAGAACTCTCAGGTGGGTTCAGATTCCAATTTGGAGGGAAATGAACGTGCGCACTATTAAGTTCGCGCTCCTCGTGGTCGGTTGCGTTATTGCAATTGTCTTAGGTGTAATACCTGCGAACTTGAAATTATCGTCAGCTTTTGCTGCCCAAATTGAGCAGGCTTCGGAGCGTAAGTCGAATGCTGAGTTCGATTTTCAGATTGATGATCAGTCGTGGCAGCCGAACTTGGAGCTTGTTCAGACTCTCAATGCACTTCCAACGGGAGATATTTCCGGCGAAGTCATTCACGTACTCTTTGAGCGTTTCGGCTTGCAAAACATTTTTGTCAGGCGTGAGGAAAAAGATGGTAAATTGTTATTCAGAGTTTCAGCGAACCGTGTTGCTCGCATCGGTGAGGTAGGATTCCGTGGTCTTACCTCTGCTCAAGCTCAGCAGGTCCGCGCAAGCATAAGAACACGTGTTGGTTTGCCTTTCATTCTTGAGGAGAGTGAAAGAGATCGCGAATCAATTAGGAAAAAACTCGCTGAGCGTGGTTATCTGAAATCTTCGCTTGCCACTCCAGAGGTGAGTTCAGGTCCGACAGGAGAATTAAGAGTCGTTTTTCCGGTTAATCTCGGGACACCTTGCAGAATTGCGGAATTACAAACCGAGCCGGATGAGAGTTTGTTCGACTATTTTAGCACTCCAATCGAGTTAGGTTCTCTTTGTGATAGAGCAGCTATCGAAGAGGTTTTAGAACGACAGAAATCTCGGCTTTTGTCAGAAGGTTTTTTGAACGTTGAGCTTTCGCTTATTGCTTTAAACGTTTCGCAAGACAATGAGCGAGCCTCTGTGCGCTTGCGCTATGTGCGTGGACCAAAAACTCGCCTTGAGGTTATCAACCGACAGACCGGAGTGATTACGGATGCGCTCTCGGATTTTCGCGAAAAGATTTCCGCCTATGATGTTCTTTCACTTTCAGATGACGAACTGCGTGGTGAAGTGCGGCGAACATACGTGAAGCGAGGTTTTGCAACAGCAGTTGTGACTGGCCCAAACCGGCTCACTGATCCCAACGGTGACTCTGTGGTTAGGTTCTATGTTCAAACCGGACCAGTTGTTGTTGTTGGTGATGTTATTTTTATTGGAGAATTGCCTCAGTCGAAGCAGGAAATATTAGATAAGTTGGAGCTGTCTCCCGGCCTTTTTGAAGGTTCTGTTCCTTTTGTAGAAGAGCTCTTGACTAAGTACCGTGATCGCTTAACTGCTCTCTATCTTGAAGAGGGATATGCTGATGTTCAGGTGAAAGATCCCAAGGTGATCTTTTCACAAGATGCGCACACGGTCCGAATGATTTTCGAATCTGTGCCAGGCTATCGATCGGTTCTTCGTGATGTTACAATTCTCGGTCGTCCATTTGATTTCAATTTGACAAAAAACTTTGAGGAGAAAGTTCTTCTGCCGGGCCAGCCTGTTAATGCAGGTCGGCTTAAGGCGATTGAAGATGAAGTCAGACTTGAATTGATGAATGCGGGTTATGCCTATTCGCGGGCTCAGGTGACAACCCGGAGTCTGCCTGCCGCCGGTTCAATTCGTCCTGTGCAGGTGACCGTTGATTTAGATCCTGGTCCGCTGGTTCGGATTGGCCGTGTCTATGCAGAGGGTGACGTTTTCGGAAAGCAAAAGCGAATTATTCAAGAAAGTGGTCTGAAAAGTGGCGATCTATTTACGCCCGAGGCACTGGAGCAAGCAAGACTTAGGCTTCTCAAACACGACCTTTTTGAGAGTGTCCTGATTGAACCATTGTCAACCGAGAGCCTCGAGCGGAAAGACTCGGTTTTGGACTTGGTCATTCGTTCGCAAGCCAAGAAGAGTTACACACTTGGTTTGAGTCCGGGCTACGGGACTCGCAGCGGTTATCGTTTCAATGTTGACTATGCGAAAAACAATTTGACCAGCGATGGGCTGCGTCTCACGTCCACTTTGACAGTCTCTCAAGAAAAATTGCAAAACGCAGTTCTGTCGAATCAGCGGATCATGGGTCGGAAGCTCACACTTGGAGTCATGGAACCGCTATTGAGAATACGGGAAACTGTGTTTCCTTTTGATTGGAATGCGGTTACTGGTGTTGAAGTCTCGGCGCAGTCTCTCTCCGACAGGTATTTTGAGACGGTTGAAACCGGTTTGGCCTGGCGTCCGAGTATTGTTGAACGTATTTGGACATTGCAGCTTAAATTTTCGCACGAATGGTCGAAAGCGATTGGTCAAAGTATTCAGCCGCTCGAGGCTCTCGAGAGACCAACTGTCAAAATCCACGAAGTTGTTCTTTCGGCATCGCTGGATACGAGAAATAATCTTGAGTGGCCCACCCGTGGTTTGACCCTAGATTTGGCGTCTTATCATGCGAGATTCGGATTACTTTCCGACGTTCGATATGATCGCTACAGTGCAGATGCTGCTTTCTTTATTCAAATCTGGGAGAGGCTTTCGGGAGCAATCAACGCTGGTGGTGTGAAGATCTCAGACGTGGTTAACTCACAGAAAGAAGCAGTGACGGCACCAAGCTCGCGTCGCGCGACACTTGCCGGGCGTTCGCTTGTTCGAGGATTTCCGGAAGCAAGCAGCGCTGTGACCCCAGGTCCCCTTCTTTGGCTCAATTTCCAGTCGCCTGAAGCCAACCCTTCTCTCCAATGCCAGCCAACGCTCCGAGCGATAGGAGCGACGAATGTTCTTTATGCTAAAAGCGAGCTTCGTGTACGAACGCCGTGGCTGGGAGAGAGTTTAGGTCTGGTGAGTTTTCTGGATACGGGTGCAGCCTTTTTCACAGGCCAAGAGCAACAAGCTCTGCAAGCAAGCCTGAGCGGAGGTTCGACAGGCTTGGATCCAGGAGCGTCGGATCAATGTGCGCTTCGGTCGGCCCGGGTTGTTGGAGACGATGCGATTGATCGATTGGAAACCTCGATCTTCAACCGTTATTTGCAGAATAGTTATATTTCTGCCGGATTAGGTGTGCGCTATATCATCTCAAATTTTGCTTCACTCAACATAGATTTGGGCTTTCCATTGCGCGAACCAGGTGATGCAGCACGCAAGGATGATTGCATTTTACCTGCGGATGTTGGCACCACATCGGCAGCTCCTCGCTGCGTTAAAAGAAGTTCCACATCAAAGCTTTTTGGGTTATTCCCTCTGCCTGGTGCCTATCATATTGGAATTGGCGCAAATTTTTGATGGGATGCATAGCATGGACCCGCTCACGAGTCAGAGCCTGGAATGGCCTGGCGGAACGCAACGCACTCAAAAAACATTGCCGCAAACTCGACTCTTGAGTCTTGGGCTTGAATTTCCCTTTCTCGTTGCGCCGATGGTAGGCCTCAGCAATGTTGCTTTCCGAGCACTCATCCGTTCCTACACACCTGTAGGACTCAATCCTCTGACTTTTACTGAAATGCTTTCAACGCGCCGACTTCCCGACGAGAAACTTGCGACAACGAATGAGCTTAAGACAGCACCTAGGGAGACTTTTTTTATTCCTCAGCTGCTGGGCAATGAAGAAAAGTATATTTCTGCAAGCGTTCAAAAGCTCCTCAGCGTGAATCCGTGGGGCTTCGACATCAATATGGGCTGTCCGGTCTCACACACCCTGCGACACAACTGGGGCGTTCGCCTCATGGGCGACAAAAGCTATGCTGCGCAGGTGGTTCATTGGACAAAGCAACACGCACAAAGGCCTGTGAGCGTGAAATTGCGTGGTGGAAATGGCGAGCATGAAAGCTTGGATGACCTTTTAGAATTTACCGCTGCATTGGAGTCCGCGGGCGCTGATTGGCTGACAATTCATCCCCGTCCGCGAGCGCAACAGCACAAAGGATCTGCCAATTGGCAGCTCGTCAAAGAGGTTTCAAGAGCACGCCGCATCCCTGTTGTTGCCAATGGTGATATTCAAACTGCCGAGGACGCGTTGCGAGTTATTGGCGAATATCAGGCCGATGGAGCGATGATCGCGCGCGCTGCAACCGCACGACCCTGGATCATGTGGCAAATCGCACAAGCGCTCAATTACCCGCACGCGCCTGCGGGTCGCGAACACGAGACCTGCCCTACGTCGAGTGAAGATGAAGGTCGAGAATATATTCGGGCGTGCCTCACTCTGATTGGTTTCATGAAGATTTATTTTCCACAAGAGGACTATATTCTCGAAAAGTTCAGATTTTTTGCCGCGACTGGTTCGCGTTGGTATCAATTCGGTCATGCTTTTTGGAAGATGTCTACAAAAGCAAAGAGTGTCTCAGAGCTTACCGAATCTATTGAGGATTTCGGAATGCGTTTCAGTAATCCATCTTTCAATCGGGTCAAATTCCTCTAGGGCTGGGAAAAGTCTGCTCTGCTCAGTTCTGTCGGCACATGCAACGATCGAGTGAGATCGTGCAGGTTCTCTAGAGGCAGGGCGGACTCGAGATGAAAAATCGGCTTGCAAATTTCTTTCGTTGTTTATTTTCAAACGATCGCAGTGCTGGCGTCACACTCACAATTATTGTTTGCTTTTTTATCGCAAAACCAGGATTTTGTGCTGATCTTGCAATTGAAAGCACTGTCGATGGAACCCCTTCTGAATTGCGCCAACTTGCCAGCCGCGCGGCCGCACTTGATTCTCGTGTCAAAGAACTCGAGCAGCGTATCTCAGAAGCGCAGATGAACCTGATAGGGGATCCCTCTGCGGAGACAGTTGAATACAGACTTGAATTAAAGCCATCTACTACGAACAACAGTGCATCAGACAAAAATTCGTTTGCTGTGAGTCACGTTCGCGTCTCGCTGGATGGACGCCCGTTTATCTATACCCAAAGCGCAGTTGTTGTCAGTGAAAAAAATCCGCTTCCACTTTTCCTTGGACGAATGCGCGAAGGGCAGCACCTTGTCCGTTTGCAATTTCAGATGTCTCCCTTGCCTGCAGCGCTTTCGCGCGTGAGCGAAGCACCCTGGCGGACGGTTGATAAAACACTGGCGTTAGAAATTAATGCCAAAGCAGGTCGCAAACAAAATCACTTCATCGAAATTAAAGATCCAACCCAGGATGTAGACGCAGCGATACGAACATCGTCTTCGAATGAGCAGCGTTCGGAAGTTACACCACGAATATTGGAGAAAGCGAAGGAGGCGCTGTGAGAACCTCCCGCAAAGCACAACTTATAAAAACAAATTTCCAGTTTTTGGGGATTTGTTTGTTTTCATGGACTGCTGTTGGCAGCGCCGCGGCTCAGATAATATCGACGCAGACGGATTTATGGACTGTGGCGCGCGGCCGTGTTCAGAATTTAATGGCACTCACCTTGGCGCCCGACGAAATCGATGCTGCCGGGAATCGATGGGCTTCAGAGTCTGAATCGACGAGTTTCGAGCAGTGCGCACTCAAGCAAAAATACATCTCAACTGCATTTTCTAGATGTGCGCAAAGTATTCTTGAAAAAACCAAAAAACATTTAACATCAGGCGCACGGGAAGGCGAATTCAACGATAGAATAGCCATAATTGCTGCAAATTTCGTTGAAAGTTCTGACTCGGAAAACCCAACGGCATGGTTAAAAATTTCGGCTGCACATCTTCTTTTGAAGCAAAATGATCTAGCTGAAGCAGCATTTGATAGAGCCAAAAAGTCTTTCAATTCGGCTGGAAAATTTGATCCCTGGCTTGCTGAGCGAATAGAACTCTTTTCCATAGGAATCCGAGCCCTTTGCGAGAAAAAAGACTCCGAAAAAAAATTGCAGCAGAGGCTTGCGGAAATACGTGTCACAGATCCCCAGTCCCAACTCATTCGTTCACGGATGTTTGAGATTTTGAAGAAAAGCGGATCTGACTTTAAAAACACATCCCTGACAGTTGCGCCCGAGCAGAAGATTGATCACTTGAAACGGGAAAATTGGAGGTATGAGCAGGATCGTGAAGAAATTCAGTCACTGCTATCAGCCATTCGCAAGCCGAGCATAGAGCTCGAGGTGATCAGCAGAATAGACGCAATTGCTGATTCCTATGATTCTGCAAGCAACGAATGGCAAGCGGTGGCGAATACCATTGGCTCCATCGCCGCAAAAGTCGACTTCCTAAATCGGAACGAAGCCTTGCTTCTGCCAATAGAATTTTGGTTAGCAAAGTCGACGCGTGGATTAACCGCAATGCATTTTGATGAAGACAATTTTGTTTCGCGATCACAGATGATTGTTCTTGAATATGCAAGGCAACTTGCACACCTCCTAGCAAGCGCGGATGAATTGAAAAACGACGCCTCTCGGAAAGTTGTTGCAAATCTCGTCGAACGGCTTGAGGGGTTAAATTCCAGTTTGGGATTGGCATTGAACGCGCAAATTTTCAATCCTGAAGTTCAGAAAGTCATGACCTTGCAGGAATCTTTAGTCGCAATCGAAAGTCGGCTGCGCCGTGCGCAAGCGCTCTTGGCCTCTTTTGACCTCGACCAGGAAGATGCTCTGAAAACCGCAGGAAACATGAAGGCCTTGGCTTTGGATTTGCGCAGCCTTCAGCAAGAAAAACGTGCTCTTATTTTAGACTTCATGAAGACAAACATAGTCTTGAATCCAAGGACACAGGCCGCTGCTCAGGATGCCTTGAATAAAATAAAACTGCTGCGGATGACCATATCCGACTACAAAGTCAATCTTGCTGGTTTGAACCCTGCTCAACTGAATTCATCTCAGGCGGATCAGTTTTTTACTGAATCATCAATCCTTCTTCAGCGTCTCGAGAGTGCTTTGCTTAGCAGAATGACAGCCAGAGCCAGGCAAAATAATACCATGGCTTCGGTTGTTATTGATCTTTCAAAGCAGGTTGACTCGCTTCGCGATTCACTGAGAAATTTTCTCACCGATTCCGCGTCTGAGCTGCGCCCCAAATTGCGCACAGTATTGCTTGGAATTGATCTGCGGATTTTGGGAAAGATTCGTGAGAATCGACTTCTTGAGCAGATCGCACAAAACGAGATTAGGCAAAAGGTCGCTTCTGATGCCGCTCAGCTCAAGTGGACGAGGGATCGACTCAATGACTTGCGCCGTATCCGAACTGAAAATCTTGAGTGGCGGGTTGCAAAATGAGGTTGCGTGCCTGGGTTTTAGTTACACTTTGCCTGAGTTTGCTCACCAGTGGCGTTGGCTTGTCGGCACAGCGACAAACAAAGCCATTGGATCCTTCGACAGCTGTTGATCTCTCTCTTTCATTACTACGAGACAACTACGATGCTTGGGCGACGGAATGGGCGCGAGATCTGCTTCTTGAAAACGTTAAATCTATTTCTCCCATCGAATCTGAGCTTGCTGTTTTGGCTGGCAAGGAGTCTGCACTGTCGGATGACGTGTCACAGAAATTGCGCGATCTCATGCAGTCAACGATTGTTGATCAGTCCTCAGTTCGCGCTGGTTTGCTCCTCGCAAGTCTAAGTCGGGGTCAAGAACGGCGTGATGTCTTGAAGAAGACTTTGAAAGCTGCCCAAACGGTTGCGCCTGGCGCGCGGGCCACACTTCGAGTCGGTCTCATTTATTTAGCTGTGCTACTTGCTGACGGTGAGAAAGTTGAAGCAAAAAAAATATCGGAAAAATTAGCTGAGATAGCCGATACTGCAGTTCACTCCAACACGTCCTTATCGTGTGTTGAAAAATTGCTTTCAGGAGATGTTGCATTTCAACTGGGTGAATACCTGAAGGCGTCTTCGAGTTATAAGAAGGCCGACGAATGCCTCAGGAATTCAGATTCGGTGGCCATCATTAATAAGCCAATTCTCTCCGTGCGACAAGCGTGGACTGCATTTCGGCTTGCAGACTATGACGATGTTCTTTCAGCGCTCGCGCTGATCTTGTACGACTCTTCCGCGCAGAGTCTTTTGAGTGATCGTGCGGTTCAATTGGATTTGGCTATGATGTTGGGCGTGGCACTGAGTGAAAAATCAACCACAACTCCAGCGTCTCTTTGGATGCACGCGGCAGCAGGCAATAATTGGGTGTCCTCTGGGCTCGCGCTTGCTATTAAATATTTGAATCAAAAAGAGCTCTATCAACTTGCTCTCTCTTGGTCGGAAATACTTGAAGATATTCTTCAAGTCAGCCCCGTTGCTGATATCTTCTACGTCGAGGCTATTGGAGCAGCAGAGCGTGCAGGATTTCTTGAAAAGGTGGTTGCTCTCAAAACACGTGCCGTGCTGGCGCTAAATTCGAAGCAAACTTTTGCGAAGACGACACAATTTAGGCCCGAAGAAGATAAGCGACGAAGACAGTTACTGACACAATGGGCGAATGATGTCATTTCTGCGCGCGGACAACAGTCAGGCGTGGCGCTTGGTACAAAGCCGCTGACTGAACTGTATCGTGTGGCTGAGGTTTTGTCAGAAGAGCACGGGGATCTCTGTTCACAGGGCGAATCTTTTTTGATGGCCCATCAGGTCTTGGCGAGTGGTCGTATGGATTCGCTTGCGGACAAGGTTTTCAACTGGGTTAAAGACTGCAGGAACTTAAAAGTAAAGTTGCGAGATGCCGCACTGGTGAGGGTTGAGATGCTTCGCTCGACTTGGAAAGCCAATGTCCGTGACGACACTGCGTGGGTTCGCTTTCGCTCAGAGATCGATTCCGCAATTGCAAAGGATTCCCAGAATCCAGAGCTCCGCCGACTCGTTCTTGAGGCGGTTGATGATAGCCTCGAACGGAGCAGATTTGCTGATGCCGAGGGTCTTTTGCAACTTCTCATCGTCTCTTCTGGGAGTGATGGGGACAGTGCGCAAATGGAGCGCAATGGCATTTCAAATTCGCTGATTCGGTTGATTTCGGCGCGCCCCATGTCAAGAAAGGCGGATTCTTTGGCCTGGGTGTTTTTGTCAAGGCTTGCCCGCGAGTTGTCGGTTATTGATGGCATGAGAAGGCAATATGAGCTTGCACTTGCTTCGGCCATCATGCGGCAGTCGCTCATGTACCGTTCGGAAGGACGCTTGTCAGATTCTCTCAAGGTGCTGATGACTGAGTCGGAAAAATTCTCAATCGACTCGGAGATTGGTCGGGATCTGAGGTTTGTTGCTGCGAGGACTGCATGTTCAGCGCAATTTGAGGATGAATGTTTAACGCTTGCAAAAAAGATACTTGCGAGTGTTGTTTACTCTCAGCATGACCGGTTTTTGGCCGCTCATTGGGCAGGTGAAGTTGATTGGAACAAAGGTCGATTTTTCAGTGCAGCCAAACACTGGCAAGAGGCTGGTGAAGCGGCTCTTCAGTCGGAGAGATTAGAGCTCATTGCAGCGGCACAAAAAGATGTCATTCGCTCAGGAGGGGTTTACAGCGAAATTAAACAGTGGCCAGAGGCGCTTCAAACTCGCGAATTGCTTTTGAAATTGGCTAGTAAGACGCGTGAGTTTTCCTCTGTTCAATCTGCATTTCTCGATTGGTCTGTTCAAGCACTCGTGGTGGGTTCATACGATATTGCCGCGCGGTTGAGCGAAGATATCAGCGAAATGTCGAAGCAAGTTTTCAGGAATAAGAAAAATCAGATTTCGTCTATTGCTGCGCTGAGCGAGTTGGTTGAGAAATATTCATTGCTTCGTGTGCGCGGAGAGCCAGGACACATGCTGCAAAAAACTGTTGCAGACTTTCTCAAGGCTGCGCGCGCCTTTGATGCTGAACGTTTTGCGGGAAGCCGTAAGCAAACAAAGCTTGCGCAAATTATTGTTCAAGAGGCGTTTGACTACTGGCAGAATTCGCTTCTGCGCGACAGCGATATTTTTTCGAAGCAGGGTGTGGCTGAGAAAATTGAAAATTCGATTGTGAATTTCAGGAAGTCATACGCAGATCTGTTAAAAGGTTGTGAAGCTCTTGATGGAGTTGTGTTTCTGAAAAGAAAATCTGCTCCGTGTCGAAAAGCTGTTGGTGAAAATTTTGTTTTGTATGCGTCGCGAATTCGTGAATGGGCTGCTCGCACCGTCGGTGGCGAGCAAAATCAATTGCTGAGAATTTCGAGCCAAGTCTCATTGATCGAGTCGCAGGCGCGTTCGAATGCAGGTTTAAAAGTTAATATTAGTGGCTCGTTTGCCGCTCAGTTATCGCCTCTGCTTGAGCGGAATCATTTGTTTCTTGGCGGGTTGGCTTCCGACAGCCTAAAGGTTTCTCCTGCTTTGCCAGGGAGTCAATCATGGTAGTTTTTCCAACCCGCATGACGTTGAAGAGCATTTGCGCTTTTGTTGCGGCGGTTCAGTGCATTGCTTGCACGTCCACACGCATTGCGCCTGAAAAGGTGAAGGCGGTTGAAGCGTCCGCTCGTTCGGCTCAAGCGAATGGTAAAGATGCCGCTGAACAAGCAAGCTATGAAGTCAAGTCTTCGTTTTCAGTGCGTCTGAAGGAGCTGCTTTCACAGGGCGATGAGGCCGCTCCAGGCGCTTTAAGCCCTGTACTTTCGAGAAGTGTGAATGCTGAGAGTCGTTCGCAGAGTTCGAATTCTGTTGTCTCTGGGGTTCCACTTTTTGTTCGTTCACAGCGTTGGGCAGATATTCTCAACGAAACGCATGACGCTTGGCAGAACTGTAGCACCTCTTCCGGCCCATCGAGCGAAACGTGTCGGCAAATCGCACACGCACGCATTCTTTCTTTTGCAAAGCTGAAAGATCTGCGTGCAAGTTTGGGTGTCTATGATGCACTTTCACAGCGCTCTGTGAATTCAACGGACGCACTCCTGGTTGCAGGAGTTTTTGCGGATTTTGGAGCCTCTCGGCTGTGTGCTCAGCTTGCACATCAAGGACTCCAGTGGGTGCCTGCTGATGTTCATACTGAACTACGCGCATTGGAGAGCAAGTGTTTGCGCCTCGATGCAAGACCCGATGATGCGCGCGAAGCTTTGCGCATTGCACTTGTTGAGAGCCCAAATGCGGAACTTCTACAAATTGAATCTGCTCTGCTTGCGCTGAGTGAGAAAAATTTGACGCAAGGATGCGATCTTCTTGAGCGTCTCTATGCGAAAGAAAATCAGCAGGTTGCTGTACTCTACAATTGGGGCCATTGCCTTGTTCAGCGGAAGGATTCTGCGCAGGCGACATTGGTTCTTGCCAAGGCGAGATCGGTTTTGCCATCGGAGCGAGCTTGGCTTTTATTGGGTGGCGAAATTGCTCGGTTGGAAGGTCGAATGGAAGACGCGCGCAGGAATGGCTTGGACTATCTTGCAGCTGCTGAAGCTTCGGATCCTCTTCGAGTTCAGGCTGAGCGGCTTGTTCGCGAAGCCGATGGGGAGTGAGAATGTTTGGATTTAAACAGACAATGGATCCTGGACCGCGGGGAAGTGGATTTCAATCCATTCCGCCCATGAGTCGGCCACCTACCAAGGTTTATGATCGAGATAGCAATGTTTTGGTTGTTGATGAATCCGACGAAGTGCTTCGATTTGTGAAGATTCATCTCAATCGCTATTTTTCACACGTGCATGCCGCACGCAGTGTTGCTGATGCTCTTGCCCACCTCAAGCAGAAGACCATTCAGGTGATCATCGCCGACGCAGCACCCGCTAAGAAGAGCAATGCGGATTTCTTAAAGAAAATTGCAGGCCATTGGCGACAGGTGCCTGTGGTGTTGACCGAGGGCGAAGATCATGAAGATATCTCTGCTGATCAATTCCCGCATGTCGTGGTTGTGGATGTGGTGCGTAAACCTTTTGAGTTAGATGCTTTTCACATCGCCATTCGGCGCTCGATTGCGATCGCGAAAACACTGCGTCAATTATCTGACACCTTGCCTGCCAAGGCTCCCATTGGCGAGACGGTTCGTACAGCTCCTGAGGCGGAACTGAGTGATGCGATTCGTCCTCTTGTAGTCGACATTCGTAAGAAATTGAGCGAAGAAATTGTTGATTAATAAGTAAGAGTCGGCCAAAAACTGCCGGCAACATACCATTTGTCCTGCATACACTGTGAAATCTCTGTGCGAATGTCGGTTGAACCAGCGACAGAACTTTTTGAGTTCGTTCTGTCGATTTAATGGCTGGTGCAGTCGGATTCCAGGAGGTTTTTTCATGGGGCGTAAATTGTATGTTGGAAATCTTCCGTTCAGCAGCACAGATAATGATCTTTTCAGTATCTTTAGTGAACACGGAAATGTGACGAGCGCTCGGGTTGTTATCGATCGAGAAACCGGACGTAGCAAAGGTTTTGCTTTTGTTGAGATGGGAAGTGATGACGAAGCGCTGCGCGCAGCTCAGGTGCTGAACGGAAAACAGTATATGGGGCGACCTTTGACTGTGAACGAAGCCCGACCTCGAGAATTCGATGCAGGACGGCCTCGGGTCCATCGCAATGACAACGGTATGCGCTTCTAAATCGTATCTGCTGAGGTTTTAGAAAATGGCAGAGGTGCGTTGCAGCTTGCACGCGCCTTGCTATTTTTGCAGGCCCAATGACATTGCCCGTTGCATTTCTTCGAACGTTGGTGTGTGTTCAAAGGTGTCGCGTTTGCTCATGTCGATTCCTTCAAGCCACTGACGTGTTGCAACACTCACCATCCACAATCCAAACATCGCCGGCAAATAAGAAATTGTTCCAAGCATAACTCGCTTGTGCTGACATGCGCCAAATTGCTTTTCAATGGTTGGACAAATGCAGTGCCACTCGGTGCCGGGAACCGCCTGTTCAGGGTCTACAGGAGCCTCGGTGCTAAAGATGCATGTGACGCCTGAAGTGATGCCTTTTTCGCGGAGTTTGGTTCTGACCTGCTTGGCAAATGGATCAATTTTGGTTTCTGAAATGTCTGCGGCTTGAATTTGACTCGGGTCCAATCGGCTAGCTGCCCCCATTGAACTCACCACAGGGATTCCGGACTTCACACAACGCTCAAGGAGATCAACCTTTGGCGCCAGAGTGTCAATGCAGTCGAACACCATGTCGACCGGGGCGCCGGCAACCCGCGCGGCCTCGTGGATAATCGTGTCTTCTTTGTCAGGATGATGGTGCTCGGGCATTGGGTAGACATCAAGAAGTGGGTTGATTTTGCGGATGCGTTCCGCCATCAAATCAACTTTCTTTTTGCCAACGGTGTCTGTGAATGCGTGAAGCTGCCGGTTCACATTTGTGACGCAGACTTCATCGTGATCCACGAGAGTGATTTTGCCCACCGCGGCCCGCGCCAATGCCTCAGCAACAAAACTTCCGACGCCACCGACACCGAAAATAATCACGTGTTTATTTCTGAACCGATTGATGCCCTCACGTCCAACAAGCAGTTCAAGTCGGCTGAAGCGGTGATTTTTGAATGCCATGTGAATCCTCCCGGGGCGATCCCAATGCGCGCATACCCGATCTCGATGGAGCACTCAATCTGAGAAAGATGTCTAAACATTGGTCAGAACCAAGCATACTGACTAGAAAATGACCCAAATGTGGATACAAGTCCTCATCTTTGTAGAAAAACTTCATGGCACTCAACTTGCTGGTTTTCGGCCAAAGCGTTCCGCCTGTGCCCAGGCCGGCCGCCTTGAGGAGCTGTCATGAGCCCATTCAACTCGACATCCCAACGTTTGAATCGAGCGTTTAACCGTTTGGGGAAATTGTCTTCGCTCTTTCTCCTCGTCACAGGTCTGGCTGCATGCACGACAACAACCCCCGAGCCTGTTGGTTTGCAGGATGGCACCTTTACTCGGGTGAGCTATGATCAAGAACGGGATGAAACCGACGTCACACTCCGCTCGCTCGGCGAGTCGAACAGCGAATCAGCAGTTCAAAACACTGTTCGCAAAGACTTTTATCTGCCCAACTCGTTGCTCAAAAACTTGTCCAAACGAGCTGATCAAGCGCGTGAACGGATCAAGTCGCAGAGATCTGCAGATCAAGATTCTTTGCGCATTCTGGCGGTTGAAGCACTGGTTTTGGGGCAGCCCGAACTGGTTGAAGGTTATCTTCTGAAAACCAAAAACTCACGCAAGCGACTTGCGAAGACGCAAGCGGAAGATTCACAGCTGCTTGGGATCGCGGCTGGTCTTCTCGGGGACACAACTCAGGCCCGTAGACTTTTAACTGAGGCAACTGGTTTTCCAGGATTTTCAGCTTCGGCGCGCGCCAATTTGGGCCTGATCGCTTTGCGACAAGGAGCGGTTCTGGAAGCACTCGAGATGTTCCGACAAGCAGAGGCGGCGGAACCAAACAACTCTCGGCTGACTCATCTCCTTGCTGAAACTGCGTATACGGCTCGAAAATATAATGTTGCAATCGAAAAATATAAGAAAATAATCTCTCGCTCCCAAGGTGATCTCTTGGCTCATTACAACCTTGGTCTTGCCTACCACTATGGACTCAGGCGCTACAGCGATGCCAAGAGCCAGTTTCAATTTGTTGTCGGGCACTCGCAGGCGAGTCGCGAATTAAGAATCTTGGCCGAGGGAGCCTTTGCAAACGTCAGGCGGGAAGAAGAGGGTTCCTACGGATTGGCGACAACGGGCTTTCAGTGAATCATGATTTTTTCTAGAAACCGTCTTGTTTTGCTTGCAGGGAAACAAAGTTATTTCGTTGGCAGAGGATCAATTTGCGCCCAGGGGAAATACTGGCTTCCTCCTTTTGGTGGCTTCACCATGTCCTCATTTTCTTTGTAGGGCAGACATTCCATTCCTGAAAAAGATGTTTTCCAAATCGAGTTGACTGAGAATATCTTTTTACCCGTTTCGAGACACTTCTGTGTTTGTTCATTGAGCGGGAAATCTTTCCTCATGCGGATTTTTAGCCCCACAGCAAGAGAACTATCCTTGAACACGGCGGCAAACTTCTCTGCGCGCCAAAGGGGATCTGCCTGTGCCGACTTGAGAATCGTTTCCTGCTGGGGCTCTCCTGATTTACTTAAAAGAGTTGCGAGTTCGCGAGCTTCTTTCTGCAGAGGAAAAATTAAATAGGGATTGCTTTCTGTGATTCGTGCAGCAGCTTCTGACAACAGCTGAGCGGCGATTGGGAATCCTGCACTTGATGTTTGTTTCGCCTCGGAAATCAGTTTTTCAGGACTCCGACCATCGTACGTCCAGCGTTGAACTTGAAAAAGAACCAGACCAGGCTTCTGTTCTTTCGTCGACTGTCCGGGCAATGCAAAAAGAGCAAGAATTTTGGTTTGATTTTGCCCCATGAATGCAGAGTAGATAACTGCAACTTGTTTGCTGGGCCCATAGACAGGTTGAATTGCCATTTCTCCGCATTGCAGAGTTCGACCTGGCTGTGGAGCTAAACCTGCATTCAATTCCCAAATGCTATTGCGCTGAAGACGGGCTTTTTTCAGATCGTATTCAAGCACAGTGCCTTCAAAGATTTTCTCCAATTCATCTTTTTTCTTTTGCAATAACGGACTCACGGCAGCAGCGAATTGCTCGGAGTTGTTTGTTGCGAAGGCATTTTCGAACTCTTCAAGACTCTTGCCGAGCAGATTGAGATCTTGATTCTGACCCTTGCCGGACTGAAGTGTTAAGCCGATGTTTCGGCATTGAGCAGCATCGTTCGTTACAGGTGTGGAGGCATTCAGGGCAAAGCCCGATTGTCCTGAAGCACCTCCAATAAGTAGGGCGAGGGCTATCAACCCTCGCCTCGTCGTTTGCGCGGTGCCAGGTGCTGCGTTGCTTAAAAACTGATCACGCGCTGGCATTTTAGCTGTTTCCTTTTTTAGTTGCTGCTGTCTGTTGATTCCTGAATCGGGAGAATTTCCTGCATCGCGGCAACTCCTTCGGCAGTTGCAAAGGCGCCTGCGCGCAGATGGCTTCCGCGCCGTCCGTCATCAAGGTTTGGTTCTTCGTTTAAGGCTCGCGCCAGTTGATTTAGGTGAGCTGCAATATTTTGGCACGCCGCAGACATTTGCCAGCGCTGGTTCTGATTCAGCGCTTGGAAAGACCCACCATGAGCCGCAATCTCGCCTTTCACCTGCTGGAGCATTTTAATCAGCCTGCTGGAATGCCGCAATGTTTCTCGGGGCGTTACTTCCACCGGGCTTGGTGTCTTGCTGATGAGATGCATTTTAACCATCTGTCGAAGAGACTTCACACTGATCGAATCAATGGTTTCAATGAGCGCAGCGCGCTCCTCGACAGGCAGAGGGAGGAGCGCTTTGAAGTGCTCAAAGCCAAAGTCAGGGCGTTGATGTGACGTCACATCAAATTCGCTGGCAACTCGAATGTATTGGTTTGCCGTGGTGTAGTTCATGCCAAGGCGCATCTCGCAGAACTCGGCCCAGCCGATTTTGTTGGTTTCAAAGAATCGGGTTTTCGCTTCACTGAGGAGTTTGCCGCGGAGAAGAAATGCTTCTGTTTGAACCGCGTCAAGGCGCTTTAGAAAGCGAGCGTAGTCGGCTTCGGCCCATGCATCGCGCATGGAACGCATCGCCTCAAAATTATACTGAAGTGTCATAATGCGATCGTCCGCAATTGGCGAAGTTGGGTTCTCAAGGGGAATCGAAACGGGTTCGGCAACCTGCAGAGGAGCAACCGAGACTGCGACAACCACTTCAGGTTCGATGGCCGCAACGGCTACCGATGGCTGTTCCATTTCCTTCATCATCAGAGGAACAGCAGGCTTGATGCGTGGTGGTGGAGCGAGGCGCTCGGGAGGAGTTTTGGGTTTCAAAGGAGCTTGTGGCCGCGTCGGTGTTTCCTTGCGCGGGGGAGGAACAGGAACAGCCGCGGGTCTGGGTGGTGTGCTCACAGGTGCTTCGGTACTGGCAAAAAGTCCACGCAGTGGTTTTCTTGGTTTTGTCATCGCATTTTTCCTCAAGCGCGGGTTGAACTTGTGTTGGTTTTGCTTGGCTTCTTGGCTGGAGCTGCAGGGGTCTTGCTGACAGGCTGTGAGCGCGATTGCGCTGCGATCTCTTTAGAGAGTTGCAGGTAATCTTCGCTGCCGCTGCACAGTGTGTCGTAGTACATGACAGGTTTGCGTAGGCGCGATGCCTCTGTCAGCTTAACATTCTGCCGGACAACCGTTTTGTGAACCTTGCCCTTGAGCGACGCAATTGCGCAAACCTCATCAACAATCTCGCGCGAAATTTTTGTGCGCGGATCAAACATGGTGACGATCACGCCCGAGATCTTGAGGTCAGGATTGAGCTCTTCTTGAACAAGTTCAATAGTCTCGAGAAGCAAATGAAGACCATCAAGGGCAAACGGATGCGATTGCATTGCGATTTGTACTTCAGTTGCTGCATTCAGTGCATTGACAGACAGCAGTCCAAGCGACGGGGGTGTGTCGATTAGAACATAATCGTAGTGATCACGAACCTGCGCAATGGCCTTCTTCAAACGGTTCTCTCGACCAATTTCAGTCGCAGCACGACTCTCGTACTCGGAGAGTTCGATTGAGCCTGGGGCGACATGGAGATTCGCATAAGGTGACTCAAGAATCACGTCAGCCAGGGTGTGAGCTTTCGGGTCGAGCAGCACGTCGCAAATGGATTCCTCAACGTCATCGAGCGACAGACCAAGTCCTTGAGTTGCATTGCACTGGGAGTCGAGGTCGATCACCAGGACGCGCTGGCCCATAGCAGCCAAACTGGCGGCCACATTGATGACCGAGGTGGTTTTGCCGCAACCACCTTTCTGATTGCAAATGGCAATAATTCGTGATGTTTTGGGGCTCTCGACGGGTTTGATTTTCAAACCCGGGGTTGCGGGTTTTGCGCTGCGGGCCGGCTTGGCTGCTGCGCCGGACCGAGAGGGCTTGGAGGCTGTCGCCATGGGTGACTCCTATCCAACAGGTTGGCGTGGAATTCGAACGCGATTTCACTCGCACCAACAGTCTGCCGCAGAACGGCAGAATTTGCCGCCTCTGGAGGGCGCAACTGACGAGAATTTGATGACTTTTGCGGGGGAAGCGTCATGCTTTTGACGCCCTGGAGGAAACCCGAATGCTGCGCGCACTGCTGGCGACTTGCCGTCCCGGATTTGAAAAAGAATGTGCCGCAGAATTAAGCGAACGCGCAACTCAGCTGGGACTCACCGGCTACCCGCAAACAAAGCCTGAAAGCGGATTTTGCGTCTTTCATTTCAATGAATCTGTGTCAGAGAACGGCTTTGAAAAATTTCAGTGGAGCGCGCTCATTTTCGCTCGCAGTGTGTTTTTTCTGCCCGCTGGAGTGATGCAGGTTCCGGAAACCGATCGGGTTTCACCCATTCTTGAACACATCAAGTCGTGGCCAAAATCTCTTAAACCAAACTTTATGCTAGTCGAGTCCTCGGATGGTGAATCTGGGCGCGAATTGTCGGCATTCTGCAAGTCATTTTCGAAACCCCTCCGCTCTGCTCTGAGCAAATCGCAAATCCCTGTGGAACTCTGGGAAGACTCTCAGGCTGTTGAGCCTCAAGCACGCTGCTTGCACGTCTTTTTTGTGGATTATGCGCAAGTTTATGTTGGTGTTTCATTACGTCGCTACAATAGCCCTTGGCCGCGTGGCATCGCACGCTTGCGCTTTCCTTCCGATGCGCCAAGCCGCTCGACTCTCAAGCTTGAGGAAGCGTTCCTGAGTTTTTTGAGTGAAGACGAACGGGCATCAGCGCTTGCACCTTCACGCCGGGCTGTCGACCTAGGTGCATGCCCGGGGGGATGGACGTATCAGTTTGTCCGGCGCGGCATTCGCACGTCTGCGGTTGACAATGGATCTATGGATGAGCGTCTGATGGACAGTGGGCTTGTCGAACACCTGCGCGTTGATGGTTTCAAGTTCGCACCACAGCGACCGGTCGATTGGATGGTGTGCGACATGGTCGAGCAACCCAAACGGATTGCAGAACTCGCGCTGCGCTGGTGGCAAAGCCAATCTGCACGTCGGATGATTTTTAATCTGAAATTGCCGATGAAAAAACGTTGGGCGGAAGTTCAAGAAATTCGCCTTGTGATGGAAGAGGAACTCAAGAAAATGGGTCGTCCGCACCGACTCGTCATGAAACACCTTTATCATGATCGCGAAGAAGTCACTGTTTATCTTGGGCCGCATTCGTAATTGAAGTTCTCAGCTGCATTTTTCAATGCCTACTCTGAAAGATTATTTATGAGTTCTGAAATCGTTGGAATTCTTGATTATGGAGCGGGTAATTTTGGCTCTGTTCAGCGTGCCATTGCTGCTCTAAATGTAGAAGCAAAAGCGATCCGAACTGCCGAAGAGCTTTTTCATGTTTCGCGCCTCATTTTTCCCGGAGTTGGAACTGCGAAGCAGGCAATGCGCGAACTGACAACGCGAAATCTCGCGGAGCCACTTAAAGAATTTGCCAAGAATGGACGTCCGTTGTTGGGAATTTGCGTTGGCATGCAGGTCTTGGGTGAATGGTCTGAAGAGGGAGATACTGAGTGCCTAGGTTTGCTTCCTTTTCGAGTTGAAAAGTTCAGATGCAAAGAGCCTGTTCCGCACATGGGTTGGAATTCAATCGTATGGAATTCTTCACATGACAATTTCGTTTGTGCACAAAGAAATTTGTCACAAGATGCCAATTTCTACTTTGTTCACTCATACGCGGCATTTGTTGGAAAAGAAATGCCCACTCTCCCTGAATTTGTTCTTGGCGAAACATCTTACGGCGGACAAAATTTTGCGGCCCTCGTGTCTCGTCAGAATATCTGGGGAGCGCAGTGTCATATCGAGAAAAGTGGGCGTGTTGGTTTGCAGTTCATTGAAAATTTCTTGCGTTGGAGGAATGTCTAATGCTCAAAAAGAGAATCATTCCTTGTCTTGATATCAATGAAGGACGTGTGACCAAGGGAATTGAATTTAAGAATAATGTCGATGTCGGCGACCCAGTTGAACTGTCTTGTTATTATAGTGACAACGGTGCTGATGAAATCGTAATTTACGACATTAGCGCAAGTGCGCAGGGACGACCTCCTGATTATGCAACGATTGAGGCCATTGCGGCGAAGAGTTTTGTGCCGATTTGCATTGGTGGTGGTGTGCGCGAATTCACTGACGCGGCGCGCTGCATTTTGAGCGGTGCTGAAAAGATTTCACTGAACTCAATTGCTCCGAAGAAGCCGCAGCTCATTCGCGAGATTGCCGACCATTTTGGTGTTCAAGCGGTTGTCTTGAGTCTTGATGTTCTCAAAGATGCATCTTGTCCAAGTGGCTACCGCTTGTTTATTCATGGGGGTCGCTCGGCGACTGAATGGGACATGATGAATTGGCTAGATTTTGCAATTCCTTTTGGAGTTGGTGAATTGTGCGTGAATAGTATCGATCAAGATGGCAAGCGTTCGGGATACGATCTTGAAATACTCAAATTAATCAAGGCGCATGCGCAAATTCCGGTCATTATGTCCGGTGGCGCTGGATGTGCTGAACATATCATCGATGCATGTGTGTCAGGTGCTGATGCCGCATTGGTTGCAAGTATTGTTCATTCAGGAGAGGTGACGATCTGTGAATTGAAAAATCAAATGTCCAAGCGTGGTCTTAGTGTTCGCTTGGATTGGTGATGCGTTCAATTTTGATGCGCGGACCATTTTGCGCATAGTCGATCAGTTTCGCGCGATCTTGCTCGTTGCCAAAGAGCATCCACACCATGAAGTGCTGAAAGCCCTCTTTGGCGTTTTGAATGTCATAATATATTCCCGCCCGGCTCTGAACAGGCATGAACTTGATGTCTTCCATCTCTTTTGCAGAAACAACCTTTGGGCGAACCACTGCGGGAAGCTTGCGGTTTGGGTTGCGCATTCCCAATGCGACAAGATTCTTATCCTGTTTGATTAAAATCGCATCGCTTGCGTCTGCTGATTTCGCAGGAATGAATTCGGTTTGAACATTGGACTCAGTGTCCGTAGTGAAACCGAAGAAAAGGCCACTGCCTTTGGCAAATGAGTTTCCTGAAAAGGGAAGATCAAGGACAACCGGAAAATAAAGTGCATCCTCATAGAACGAAACATCGCAACAAATCTGTGTGTTGATTTTCATCGCGAGCAAGTTCAGGGCAACGGCGATCTCGACGCCAAGGCTTTGCTGTCCGCGCGAGAGGCTGGTGATTTGCGAAATAAGGTCATCATCTTTGAACTTCATGTTGAATAAATATTTTGGCTTTAGATAAGCTTTTAACTCACTTTTCGAAAGTAATGGCCTTGTCTGATTCGCAACTCTAATTTCGTTGAAGAAAATGTTTTTGTCCGAACGCTGGCTGTATTCGTAGCTCGGAGTCGTGATTTTGAGGGTGGCTGAATCGTATTTGATATTGCGCGCAGGAAGCTCGGAAACCGGAGCAGGACAGTTCGCGAGGAATAAAGACTTTTGGCTGTCTGCAAGCGAAATTTTTATCAGCGGAGTTGCTGCTCCTGATTCGCAAACACTTTTCATCGAGCTCAAAAAGTTTTTTTGACAATCGTCGGTGCATGCTGAGAAGTCGCGATCATCGACAACAAGGCGGTGAACATTTTGCAGTCGTCCTGCAAATGGGTCGTTTTTTTGCGGGTGTGGCAGGTTTTCCCGAATTTTTCTCACTTCATAAGGATATCTCAGCACGAGAGCTGCATCATCTTCAACTTCGTCGATCTGGAGTGCGACTCGTTTCGCAACCGATGCTTCCATCTTGAGGGCGATCAGCTGATTGCGTGGAGTTCCCAGAAGTGTCGCAAATTGACTTGAATTCAAAATGACTGGGTATGCAAATGATAGACTTGGCAGAGCGGTTGCGCAGATTGCGAGAAAATGAATGGCCAAAAGAAATACAAGTGTTGGTTGACGAGACACGTTTGGACTCTCCCTCGTCTCAATGGGTGTTAGCCAACATGAGTGTGCTTGCTCGTCATCCAGTCCTGGATCTTGCGCAGTTCTTCGGTGAAGTTGGATGACATACGGATGTCAAGATACATCTTGAAGAGTGTCTCCACCACATCCACGAGAAGTTGAGTATTGGCGATACGCGCTTGCATGTGAGTCGATGCGTCGGGAGCTTGTACCGTTGGGAGTCGAACGCTGCGCAAGGCGAGATCGTCGGCGCGCATGCTCCACATCCACTGCCGCTCATTGTCCTGCAAAATGAATTTTGCTTCGTGAACAAGTTTGCCTGATTGGAGTGCAACTAACGCCTCGGCCGCATAGGCAGGGGTGCCTCCCTTGAGAGCCTGCTCGTGAGCCGAACCGGAGCTAGAACTCAAGACAAGCCTGTCATCAACGTACAATTTGTAGATTCCTAGTTCGCCCAGATTGATTTCATGGCGTCCAGATTCTGTGTGGTACCAAAGCCAAGTTAAAAACTCTCGCCCCAAGAATGCTTGGTTTGTTTGCAGATAGCGAAGGCTTTCTAAAGGGAGTGTCAGATCCATGTTTGCTGTCCCGGAGTTGCAGAGAGTCTATGGGTTCGTGCAAGTTGGTGTGAACCTAATCGGGGAAACCAGCGATGTCCAGCCAAGCTCAAGTGTTTGAAATTGCCAAAAAGTGCATGCAGCGTGCAGTCGCTCTTTGTCAGGACTTCAGCAGTCGACCGGTTGGGCGCATCCGCAAGGGCGATAAAACTTGGGTGACCGAAGCCGACCTCTTCATCGAGAAAGAGCTTCGCCGGATGATTCGTGGCGTATTTCCTGATCATCGCATCATTGGTGAGGAGGAAGGCGAAGAGTTACCTCGAGCCACGCAATCCGGCGCTGACGAGTGGACTTGGATCCTTGACCCCATCGATGGAACGTTCAGTTTTGTTCATGGTGTTCCGTTTTATTCTTCTCTTTTAGCCGTTTTAAAAAACGGAGTTCCACACATTGGTTTTGCCGCTTTGCCAGATCTTGGGATCGTTATGTCTGCCGAACGCGGGCGGGGTGTTTGGATCAACGATGTCGCTTACACGCAGCCTGAGCGTATTGGGCAAGATGCCATTGAACTTGTTGCAACTGCTGATCCCTATCGGTTTGCAATGGAAAATGTTGGTCAGCTTGTGAACAGTTTTTATACAGGTTCGATTAAGGCCAGGACATATCCCGACGCTTTGGGTTACTACATGTTGTTACGTGGGTCGGTGCGTGCCTTTGTCGATCCAAAGGTTGAAATTTGGGACGTTGCACCGTTTCATGTGATTCTCCCGGAGGCCGGGTTCGCGATTCACTCGTGGAGCCGCACCGCAGCAACTGCCGTGCTTGAACGAGGGAGCAGTGTGGCCTATGCGCTCAATGCGCAAGGTCAACCGTTGGCTGCGGAGGATGTGCTGATGATTCTGAAGGGAAGTGTTGGCGGATGATGAGTGTTGCTCGAAGTTTTGCATGGGTTCTCGTATTGTCCGCAGCCTGTCTGGGCTGTGTGAGCACGCCCGTTGCCCCTGACTCGATTGTCCTAGAACGCAGTGAGCTCGGCCGTCCTCAATGGGTGGACAAGCATCTCGATGTTGAGCCTGTTGTCGAGAAATGGTTTGTTTATCAGAAAACAGAGCTCACCCGGCTCGATCTCGGAATCCGGCAAACACAAGCGGCTGCCCTTGCCTCGCATTGCCAGCTGATTGCTGAGCGGGTGCGTTACGAATTGAACACGGCTTTGATTGAAGTTCAAAGAAAGAGCACGACTGAAAAACCTGACCACTCCGGTTTGAGCCCTGAGGGGTTGCAAACGATTGAAGACATCGTCCGGAAGTGGTCCGACAGTCGCACCTGTCCCGAGCTTGAGCTTAAGGATATCTATTGGGAATCCATCCGGAAACTGACCCCCGATGGCCCGCGCTCAAGCTATAGCGTATACGTTTTGTTACGTCTCAAGCAGCTCCCTTTTGACGACGTCCTTGCCATGACGGCCGAGTCTCTTAAACTCAGCGGTCGGGCCGACGTCCTCCCTCTTGGTGAGGTTTTGAGGAGTCGCATGAGCAACAGCTCTCAACGAGGAACCAACGAATGAGCGGATCCAGCAAATGGCTCGTTATTACAGAAAAGCCCAGCGTTGCGGGTGATATCGCGAAAGCTCTCGGTGGCTTTGAAAAAAAGGCAGATTTCTACGAGAGCGATTCCTATTACATGACGTGGGCAGTTGGTCATTTGCTGGAATTGCTGTCTCCAGAGGATCTGGATCCAAAATACAAGCGTTGGTTGCTCCAAGATTTGCCAATCCTTCCTGAGCGATTTGAATACAAGCCTAAAGATGGTCAAAAGGAGCGTCTTGATGTCATCAAGTCATTGGCAAATCGGCAGGGTGTTGTTGGTCTTATCAACGCATGCGATGCTGGCCGTGAAGGTGAACTTATCTTTCGCGAGCTTTACGATTTCTCCGGCGTGAAGAAACCCATCCGTCGTCTTTGGTTGCAAAGTATGACCCACGATGCAATTCGCAAGGAGTTCAAAGGGCTCCGAGAGGGTAAAGACTTTGACCATCTGAGCGATGCGGCGCGCTGCCGCGCAGAGAGTGATTGGCTCATTGGCATGAATGCGACCCGCGCCGTGACACGTCGATTGAAGCCAAAGGCACAAAAAGGTGTGAGCTGGAGTGTTGGCCGCGTGCAAACGCCGACCCTTGCCTTGGTTGTGAGGCGTGAAGCAGAAATTCTCAAACACCGCCCTGAACCCTTTTGGACTATTGAAGGTCGCTTTTCCACGGACACTCACGAGTACTCCGGGCAATGGTTCGACCCAACATTCAAAAAGCCAGTGGCAGATGAGGAAGATGCAGCTATCCGTGAAAAAGATGATCGCATTTTTTCTCGCGCACAGCTCGATAAGATTTTGGCTGATCTGCAAAGTAACAAGAACAATGCAAGCGCGTCAGAAATACGCAAAGAATCAAAAGAAATCGCCCCACAAATGTTTGATTTGACCACGCTTCAGCGCGAGGCCAATCGCCGTTTTGGTATGCCCGCGAGTCGAACGTTGCAAGCCGCTCAGCGGCTTTATGAAAAACACAAGATTCTCACCTACCCGCGTACCGACTCAAAGAATCTTCCTGAGGACTACGTTGAAAATGTGCTCGGAATCATGCGCAAATACGGCGATTCAAAGCTTGATGTCGCGGGTGTGAGTCGGCGCATTTTAGCGCGCGGTTTGTTGAACAAAGATCGCGTGTTTAACAACAAGGGAATCTCTGATCACTTTGCGATTATTCCGACCGGGGAAATTCCGTCGTCGGCACTCGAGGGAGATGATCAGCGGATTTTTGATCTCGTCGTAAAACGTTTTCTTGCGGCCTTCATGCCTCCGGCAGTTTGGGCAAAAGTAGAACGAATTACGAAAATTTCCGACAATCATTTCCGCACTCGCGTCTCTGACCTGCAAGAGCAAGGCTGGCGAGAAGTGTACGGCAAAGATACTGAAGATGAATCGAGCCTGCCGAAGTTACACCCAACGGATCCCAACGCCACGGTGCGTGTGAAAACAGAAGGTCTCGATTCTCAAGAAAATGCGACCAAGCCGCCACCGCGGCTATCAGAAGCGAAGTTGTTGAGTTTGATGGAGCACTGCGGCCGAACCGTGGAAGACGAAGATATTGCCGATGCTCTGCGCGATAAAGGAATTGGCACACCTGCGACACGCGCTGATATTATCGAAAACTTGATTGGCAAAGAATACGTTGCTCGCAATGGTAAAGCGCTACGCGCAACGAGCAAAGGGATGCGTTTGCTCGATGTTCTGAACCGCGTTCCGGTGGATGGATTGGCAAGTGTCGAGCTCACAGGTGAGATGGAATTTTCTTTGAAACAGATGGAACGCGGAGCCAAGAGCCGTCGCGATTTCATGAAGGAAATGGCCAAATACACAAGTGAGATCGTCGAAAAGACGCGAGGCTTTGATTACGAAGAGCTCTATGCAAAAGAGCCTGCTTTGGGACAGTGCCCAGCGTGCAAAAAGGGAACGGTCTATGAGTCGTTCTGGGGCTACAAATGCAATCAAAAAGAAGATTGTAATTTCATTATCTGGAAAGAAAAAAATCAGCGCTATTTGGACCGTAGTTTAGTTGCTGATCTTCTCAGTCACAAAATTGTTGGACCTGTTGAGTTTTCCACTCTCAGCGGATCTTCCTATTCAAGTTTTCTGACTGCGACTGAAAAGGGAGTTGTTTTTTCCGATGAAAATGGCAACCCTATGGAAGCTCTTCCCGGTGCTGAGATTAAGGTCCTGCATGAAGAGAATCTTCCACAGACTTTCCTTGCACTCCCTGGTCGATTGATTGAAACCGAAACCGCCTACATGTGCGAATTCGGCTCGATTGAAGATGCGCCACCAGTGTCTGAAGACGCTGGTAAAGAAAAGAAAACGACCCGCAAGAAGTCAACAAAGACTCCAACAACCGCCCGCAAAGTTTCTGCCAAGAAACCCAAGAAACTGATGGCGCGCATGCCTAAGACGCTCTGTGGTCACCCAGTTTCGCGAGATGAATTCCGTTCATTCGTTATTACCGGATCGACTTCAGCAATCACTGATTTCAAATCGAAAAAGGGTCGTCCATTTGCGGCCACGCTGCATTTGAAGCCAAATGGTAATTTTGAGTTTAAGTTCGAATCCCGGAAGAAGCTGCTTGGTGAGGACGAAAAACCAAAGGCTCGGAGCAAAAAGCCGATCACCAAGGCAAAGGTGGTGAAGAAGTCTACCAAGGGAGAATCCGCTGCGGCCGAGTGATTCCCGTCGCTTAAGTGTTTAGGGCTGCTTCGCGCGTTGCGCTTGACGAAACCCTCAGCATCGCGTTATTCCCGACTCCGCTGTGTGGCAGGGTAGCTCAGTTGGTTAGAGCGGAGGTCTCATAATCCTCAGGTCGGCGGTTCAATTCCGCCTCCTGTCACCACCGGCGTTTCGACTCGCCTTTTTTTCTTAATCTGCTTCGTTCATCATCACGATCAAATTTAGCCAAATTGCATTAAGCAATATGGTCGGGCTTGTTTGATTGCTGCTATTTTCCGAGGTCTTTTCCAATTTTCCTGCCCGATACCCAAGCAGTGTATGAATTCCATCGAAGCCAACGCTTCCCAATTGGGCTTTTGTCCATGGGTTCTTCCATTGCCAGCCAAGTTCTGTGGTCAATGAGGAGATTTTTGCATCTGAATAAGAAGCAAAATGTGGGGCCATTCGAGCAACAAAACCATTTTCTGCAGAGCGAATGGGAAGAATTTCCATCCAAGGTTCGAGGACCCGTCCCTGCCCCTTGGGCGTCCAAACGTCGAGGGTCGTTTTTGCGCGGTCATAAGACCAATCCGAAGATATCGAGGAAAATCCCCCTGCCACACCCAATCGGGAATTGAACCAATTCGTTGTTACATCAGCATGGCCTGATAAGGCAGCAATTGCGACGCTCCGTCGACCGTTCGCGAGCTGAATGTTTCCGTTGCCAAAAGTGTTGATTCGCAGCTCCGAGACGTCTCGATCGTTGCTCCATCGCAAAAAGCCCCCAACAGAGAACGCATTCCAGATGGGGTGATTGGCTTCAAACGAGATAGAAAGTGTTGCGGGCACCCGTGATTGAAGTTCTTCCGAAATAGGCAATCCGCCCACGGAGAAGCGCATTGCCCAGCGGCCGTTCCAAATCAAATCAATCAGCTTTTCCCACTCGAGTTCTGCTTCGCCTGAGGATAGGTCGCTTTTGTCACCCTCGATTGTGCGGCTTGTCAGGGTTTCAGGCGAATTCGCCAGTGGAGCTGCGAGTGGTGGCAAATCGAGCTCACGCCTTCGCAAAGCCTTGCGGGTGGCGGCTTGCGGGCTCATGTCGGTAGGCCTTCGACTCGTCGGCTTCAGTTTGACGAGCGGATAACCTTCTTCTTTCATCAGGCCTTCGATAGCTTCGAGCCTCGCCTGTGGTGCTTCGGTTTGAATCCACCAGACCGCCTTGTCGCCGATCGCGCGCGGCGATGCAGGAGCCGCTTGCGGCATCAAGAACATTTGTCCAGACGCTCTATCCAACTGCAGCAATCCACGCGACATGGCGGGAGGATTCTCAATTCGAGTTGACCTGAGACGAGGCTCTGGACGTGAAAGATTTTCGCCTCGCGCATTAAAATCGCGCAGGGGAATTTGCTCGTGAAGGGCTGCAGTCACCAAGAAAAGAAAGTTGTCGTTCACAAGTTTTTGCCGCCACGATAGAGGCTTTTCGACGGCCACTTCCCATGAACATTTTTCCTGAACTCCGCGCTTCAGTTTGAGTGGCCGGCAGATCGAAAAACGCAGTAATTCTGAAGTCTCACGAACCAAAAGACGCCACATCGCCATGGAATACGCTCTTGAGATATCGCCGGGGTAAGAACAAAGGTGAGACGGGCGGGTAAACACCATCCCCCATGGGGCGAGGTTCCGTTCGGCGTGCAGAGCGACAAGTTTTTGACACAGTTCGCTCGAATAAAGACTCGGCTCAATTTCGATTCTTAGGTCAATTGCCCGAGTTTCATCCGCACGAGCTGTTTGGAAAAATCCAACAAAAAGACAAAGAACGACCTGCAAGGTCCGGACGACGCAGGGGAAAAAAATCAACGCTTTCTGACGCGGGCCATAAGTTTGCGCATTTTCCGCCGATATTCCAAATACGGAGGTGGATGCTTTGCAGCCTGTCCAATCGCGACGATGGATTGTCGGAGCGGCTGAAAATTGGGCCTGTGTGTCCCGACTGCGAATGATGCTGGTCACGTTCATTGCGTTGGCCTGCGTATCTTGTTCTCTGTTTCCTAAACGAGAGCTTAACGGAACAGGCGAAGAAAAACCAAAACCCGTTCAACAAATTCTTTCGTCGCTGAGCACTGTCAATGCGACTATCGAAATCCTCTATGGATCAGTCACTCGTGGTCTTGACGAAAATGGGCAAAAAGCAGTCGACCTGTTTGTTCTCGAGGGAGCCGCGAAGAAGAAAGACCCCAAAGAGCAGGTCGATTTAATTAAAACCGGACTCGAAATCATCGTTGATTTGAAATCATCGCGCGTCGAAGCTCCTACTGTGACAGCTGCGATTACGGCGTTGCGTCGAACGATTCAGTTGTTCGACCTTTCAACCCTGCGCTTTTTGCAAGATATCGGCAGAAGTACATTCCAGGCATCACTGCAGCTTGCGGGTGACTTGGGTTCTGTGAACAACAACCTTGCGCGGAGTCTGTTTACCCTTGCTGCGATTGTTGAGAGAAGTGGCGTGCCCTTGGTTGACGGCACCTTTGCAGAAATACAACCAGAGACCCTTGCGAAAGGCAAAGAACTTGAATTGAAATTAGTCAAAACTAAAATCGAAACATTTCTGGTCGCACAGCCGTTTCTGTTTCAAGCTGTAAATTTAGAAAGCAAGCTGGATCCTGCGAAAAACACCAGCTTTGAACAAAGCGAGTTTACTATCTCCGCCGTGACTAATGGACTCTCATTGGCAACTGCCCTGCAAACCCAAAAGGACTCAGGTCTGATAGACAAAACATCTTTCGCAAATGCATTGCGAACGTGGAGTGGAGACGTCAAAATTGCATCCACAGCTGTTGCGGCTGGCGAGACTCCACCTGTGCTCGTGACAATTCCAGAAACCGTACCGAAATTGGACTCAAAGACAGGAGCTCTCCCAGACGGTTCGTTGGACTGGAATTTCACGTTGGCTGAAAAACCAACGCAGGGATCTGTGGATCTCACAAAAAATCCGCCCGTGTTTGTGCCAGCAAACACATTTGGAAGTCTTGATCGCTACTCATTTCGTGCTTGCCAGAAAGCAGTTGCAAGTTTCTGCACAGAAACATTTGTTGTTGTTGTTGCGCGGCCCGCGACTCCTTCAGCAGTGACACTTAGAACCGTCTCGGGCGAGTCATTTGCGCGTGGGCGTGAGGTGATTTGCGAGTCGACGCTCGAAAGTGCAACTCTGACATCTTACTTCGAATGGTATTTTCAACCTGCGGCCGGAGGAAATCCAACCTTGCTTGCTGCGGATGCAAGTAAGCCTGGACGCCTCAAGTTAAATAATCTTGGAACTGGAGATCGACTCTCGTGTAAGGTGCGTGCGGTTGCGGCCAATGGTTTGATGTCAAGTGCAGCGCGAGATTCTGCGGCGCTGGTTGCCGCCAACTCGGTTCCGTCTGACATCATTGTGACTCCCGTTGATGCAACTTCATACAACGAATTTGTGAGTGGCGATCCTGTACAAACGTATCCGCGCAAAATTGCGACTGTGACGATTGTCGATGATGACCCCGGTGAAACGGCTGTTGTGAGTGCGTTGTCTGATGAGCCATGTGCGTTGTCATCGAGTGCATATTTCGGCATTGCAAATCTTCAACAAGCAAACAAAACAGCTGACTTGATGCAGAAGGCGGCCTTTGATTTTGAAAGCAAACCGAGTTACGACTTTTACATTATTGCATCAGACTCGGCAGCTGGATCTTATTGCAAAAAGATCACTATCAATGTCACAGATCGAAATGACCCTATCACCGATATCAAGACAACCCCTTCAAGCATTTCAATTCAGGAAAACAACAATGCGGCGAATCAAATTGCACTTTTGAGCGCCGACGACCAAGATTGCACTTTGGCTGCCACATGCCAAGCGAATTATAGTTATTCGTTCGTCACTATTGGTGCACAAGGTGCTGAGCAAGATTCAAGCTACTTCTCCATATCTGGACGCAGTTTGAAGTCGAAACAACCGCTCGATTACGAGCAGAAGAAACAAGATGGAACTTTGCATGGGCAAGTTTATACATTGATCGTACGAGCGACTGATCCGCAAGGGGGATTTTTCGACAAGACAATTACAGTGACAGTAGGTAATGTCTACGAAACTCCTACGGATATCATCTTGTCAAATAACGCGGTTACTGAAAACCAGTTGATGGGCACTGAGGTTGGAACTCTAAGCACCACAGACATTGATGCTGGTGATGTGTTTACTTACACATTGAGTGGAACGACTGATTTGGCTATTGCCGGAAATAAAATTGTATCAACAAAGCCAATCGATTATGAAACCACGCCGAGTTACCAAATCATGGTGACTTCAACAGACCTGGGTGGGAATCAATTCACCAAGGCATTTACCATTAACGTTTTGAACGTGAATGATGCTCCGCTGAATATACAGCTTTCAAAATTAACAATTCAGGAAAAGCGTGATCCTGCAGTTCCGGCAGAACTTGCTGAAGTGCAAATCGTGTTGACAACCGATGATCCAGACACAGCTGATTTTAATGATCAAGCGGGTCGCTTCTCTTACGTGATCGATTCTATAAATAATTTTGCATACAATGCGAATGATTCCGTAAATTTCCCGTTTGAAATTGTCGGACGAACTCTGCGTCCAAAGCGAGTTCTTCTTTCATCGAATCCAGCTGATTTGAGTTATTCAATAAAAATAACATCGACTGACATTGGAGGACTATCCGTAAGTAACACGTTCACTCTTTCGCTCTCTGCCGTTGTACTTACCGCACTTCCAGTGAAGGAGAATGAAGCCGCTGCGGATATCGATGGTCAGCGCAAAGTTGTTGGCCAATTAAGTACTCTGATTCCGGGAGTCACAGGGGCAAGAGAATATTCGCTCGCAAGCCAACCCTCCGGAAATTATTTTAAAGTCATTGGTGACATCGTTTATGCAATCAAGAGCTTCGACTACGAAGTTAAGAATTCATATGAGCTAACCATTAAGAGCCAGAACCCTGGCGGCGCAAACGCATTAGTGCAGAAGTTCACAATACTCATTCAGGATGAGAATGATCAGCCCGGTGAAATCAATTTTGATGCAGTGTTTTTTGTTCAGGATGAAAATCTTGGTAATGAGTTGCTCGGAAATTTAAGTTCACTTGATCAAGATGGCAATGAGACGATGACCTGGGGTATTTTGGCTGAAAACAATCCACAAACCGGCACAAAGGATTACGAAGCCTTCACCGTCACTTCGCCAACTGCAACAGCTCAGCCGTCGGGTGGAACGCGATTGGAGACGCAATTGCGAGTTGCTGCTGGCAAAGTGTTTGATATCAATATGCAGAATAAGTACGTGTTTACCGTTTTCGGAATCAATTCCAGGTCAAGTAAAACCTTCACAGTCTTTAAGACTCTCACATTTGAGGTCGTTTCTGCGCCCAAGCTTGTTTTGGCGAATCCGTTGTCTCCGGGAATGAAGTTGCACGCGGATACAGAGATTGCTGGTCAGAATGGTCTACAATTCGATATCAAGATCACGGACGCAACGAAAACCACAACCTGCACCAAGAGTACAGGCTCTGCAGTCGGCCTGAAGATCTCGGCAAATGACAATGCGGATGTTCTTCCAGACGCCGGCATTAGCCTTTCTAACAAAGGTTATGTTGGAAGTGTTTTGACCTGCGGAGTGACACTTGTTCCAGCAAGCAATGCTGCAGGAAATGTGAATTTGGGATTGAAAGGAACCTCAACCACCGCACTCGGTTCCCTCACTTCCAAAACGGAACTCTCCGTTCCAATTGCGTTTTGGCGCAAACCCGAGCTTCATTGTCCAAAACGGCTCACGCTTCCGTTGGGGAGCACTTATTCAAAAGTGCTTTGTGATGTGCGCTTTAGCGATGGCTTTGCACAGAGCAAAGCAATTTCAATTTCAGGAGCGAGTTCATGCGGCGCAAGCTGGGATGATGGCTCGGGCGATAACACAAATATTGGAACAATCAGCGGGAAGGTTGGCGGTGCGAGTCCAGCGGGTCCAAGCGAAGCATGCCAAACGAATATCCTTGCAAGCGGCACAAACACTCTGGGCGTGACGACAGTACTTAATCAAACTCTCGATGTCATTCCAAGAAAATTCTCGACCAATGGCTCAGTGAAAGCGATTGCAAAAGATAGTTCCGGGAATGTTCTGCTCGGTGGATCTTTCTCTGCTGTGGATCCCTATGCCGCGCAGGGATGGGCGGCCGTTAACGCAAACGATGGCTCAAGGGACACGTCTTGCAATTTTACGGAAGGGTTCAATGGCAGAGTGAAGGCCGTTGCATACGATTCGGGTTCCGATTCCTTCTGGTTGGGTGGAGATTTCACAGAGTATCGCGGTTACGAGGCGAAGCGGATTATTCGTTTGTCCTGTGCCGGTGAAATTGTCCGCTGGTTCCCGAATAAAGGCTTCGACGGCAGTGTGAATGCAATTGCACTTGCCGCCGACGGAAGTGTTTTCATCGGCGGCTCGTTCCGAAATTATGGAACGTCAAGTGCCAAAGGACTGGTGCGTCTAAATGGCAATGGCGTTCTGCAGACATCGTATGATTTTAGTGGAACCAATGCGTTGGGATCCGTGAATGCACTTGCAGTGACGACATCAACGAGTCCGCCCTCTCTCTGGGTGGGTGGTTCATTTAGTTCCTATGGTTCCGACGCAACTGCGGCTGGACGTGCGAATCTAGTGAGAATTAATTTTGCTGGTGATGCTCAATTTGTTGGCGCAAATTCTGGTGTGAATAGTGCTGTGTCTGCGCTCTCGGTTGTCAGTGGTGGAGTGGTTGCAGGTGGTAGCTTCTCTTCTTACCGAGGTGTTGCAGCAAAACGAATTGCTTTCATTAAAGACGATGGTTCTCTTGATAACAATTCATTCGATGTCTCAAGTGGATTTGCCGGCGGAAACGTTTCGAGTATCGTCTCGGGAGGTGGCAGCCTTTTTGTGGGCGGAAGCTTCTTTAGCTATCGCGGAGTGTCTGCGAGGTATCTTGTGAAGGTGAATTTGCCAGGCGTTTCCAACGGCGGTGATCGCGACACGGGTTTCTCCATTCCTACTCTCGACAAGCCGGTGAATGCGCTGTTGTTTGATAGTGTCAATAGCCAAGTCATTGTGGGTGGTCAGTTCACCAGCGCGAGTGCTGCGTCACGTGCACAACTTCTGGCATTAAATGCGACGAATGGATCTTTAAAGACGTTCAATACGAGCGTGGGTTTCAATGCTCCCGTTCTTGCCCTCGCCGCTTATGCATCGGGAAGCAAAATTCTTGTCGCCGGAGAGTTTTCCGCGTTTGATGGAACATCGGCAAACCGACTCGCGCGCTTCGCTGCTACTGGAGCATTCGATCAAACCTTTGCGAGCGGTATTGGCTCAGGATTCAATGGCGATGTCGAAGCATTTCTTGCAGACGGTACAGACCTCTTTGTCGGGGGGCAATTCACTCAATTCAAAGGCGCACCCAAAAACAGAATTGTGAAGCTCAATGCCAATGGTTCCGAGGATACGAGTTTTGATGTATCCACCGGTTTCGCAGATGGAACGGTAAAAGCATTGAGTAAAGGAGCCTCTGGCCTCTACGTCGCTGGCTCATTTACTAGCTATGCTGGAAACAGTGCGCCGCGGTTGGTTAGATTGAGATTAACAGCGGTCGCAGGCTCCCCTGAAAAGTTGCCAGGAAGCCTCGATTCAGATTTCGAAGTTGGTAATGGTTTTGCCTCGGTGGCCGGAGCGGGCTCTCCGACAGTGAACGCGTTGGTTGTGAGTTCTTCAGGTGGGCAGGATGTTGTCTACGCCGCGGGAGAATTCGACCAATACTCTGGAGATTTCTACCAGCGGATTGTTAAGCTCGATTCAACAGGAGCACCTGATTCAGCATTTAATGCGGGTACTCTTTTTAACGCGCCGCTATTCTCGCTATCTTTGAATAACTCCGCCCTTTATGTGGGTGGCGCATTCACCGCTTCGGCAGGCCAAAATGCTGCGCGGCTTGTGCGTCTCAATGCGGCGAGCGCAGCAGTGACCAAGACTTTCAATATCAACGATTCTGTTCGTGCAATTGTGAGCGAAACGTACAGCGGACAAAATGGCTCCAGCACGCGGACTTGGGTTGCAGGTTCCTTCTCAGCCGTTGATGGCACCAGCAGCGGTCCGCTCGTGATGTTGGATGAAAATGATACGTTGTCGAACGGTTTCGTTTCAACACAAACTTCGCTCGGTGCATTGTCAAGCGCAACAAATACTTTTGGGATCTATTCACTGCTGCGTGCGAGTGAAACGGTCAATTCAAATCCGTTGGATGTTATCTACGCAGGCGGGGTATTCTCACTCTTCAAAGGTGCCTCAGCGAACTCGCTTGTCCGAGTTAATCTCGGCGGTGCAGAGGCAACAGCGCCTTGAAAGGCTGCTTGCTAGATTCTTAAATAGGCAATCACGTTCCCTGCGATTCAACACTGCCGGCTCATTAAATTCTAATAAGAACTTTCAGCGATATCCGAGTGGCACGCATGAGCGAGGGTCTGAATAGCGCGAAGTGTAGTTCATGAAATAATAAAACGAGAAGAAATCTTTAGCCCCGGCAAGCGAGCCACCGCTGAGTAGACGATAAGTCTGCAAGTAACGCTGATATGCAGACTTAAGTTTCTGAAATTCAAGCGCATTGCTGCGAAAATTATGCATAACTTCTTCCTCAAACCTTTCCTTGGGATCGGCTAAAAAGAAGAATCCCTTGAGTTGGGGGTGTCAGGCCAAGGCGCAGCCCACTGTTTAGGAGGGATAGATGCTTTTTGAACTGAGTCAGCCCTTTTTGTCTGTGGTCTCTGAGCTGTCTGATTCGAAGGATTCGTCATCTTGTGAGTTTTGCGCGGCGCGGCGGATCTCAACCCGGCGGAAAACCCCCGTTGTGCCACTCGCACCACTGCTGCTCAGCTTGCTTGGAGCCGCTTTTTTATTGGGTGAATTCTCGCTTGGCGATTGGCTTGCTGTCTTTGAATCGTTGCTCACTTGAGCATTTTTAAGCATTTCGCCTGCAACCTTAGTTGAACCCATGTCGGATTGCATCGCGGCCTTAATTTCTTGCTGAATTTTTTGGTAAATTTCCTCGCGGTGCACCACTGTGTTACGGTCCGCTTGGACTCCGAGCCTGACCTGTTTACCCTTAATAGCCATCACTACGATCTTGATGTTGTCACCAATCGCAATGACATCTCCTACTTTTCTCGTCAGAACGAGCATCTTGCAGACCCTCCATGGCCAGCGACACAGGGCGATAAACAGTTCCACTCCAGAAAACTCAAGATGATGAGGACTGTCATGGATTACTCGAACGCGCTTGCCATATCACTCTGGTGATATTAGTCAAGCAAGCGTCCGCCCGCGTGAGCTTCCTCCTTTGAAGCACATCCTCTATTGTTGTTTTCTAATGCTTTCTTTCAATCGTTGTATGTCAAAATGGCAACCACTTGGGCAAATTTCAGGATCTCTGGCGAAACATTACAAAGCACAGCAAATGTGCTAACAACGACCCTGACTTTCGAGTCCAAACCAGCATTTTGAGTTCCACAGCGTGAGGACCCCACCGTGTTTCAGTCAATCCGTTTTTCGCAAGCATCGGTCGCGTTTGACTCCGTTCAGTCGGCAGGAGTTGCCGGTGGAAGCGTTCAGCGTCCTATTTTTGAAGAGACTTCAGCAAAGGCGATCCGTGCCGCGCATCGGCGCAAATGGACGCTGGTTGGAACCGTCACATTGATTGTTGCGATTGGTGCTGGATTGCTGATTTATTCATGGCGCAGTAGCAAGTCTGAACGCGAATTGACGCAACAGTACCTTGAAATTGATGCCGCGTATTTGGCCGAGAACCAGGTTTTTGAGGATAAGCTGCGCGCAGATCCCAAACTCAATACTCCTGACGCGCGCGCCGACCACTCGCAGAGCGCGAAAAAATTCGCGGATTTTGCTAAAGCAAACGCAAAATCCGCGATTGCTTGGCAAGCTTCATTGCGGGCAGCAAATCTCTACATTGAGGAGCAAAAATTCGCTGAAGCACAAGCACTCCTCGAGCCACTCCTTATCAAAACTCTCAAGCACGTCGTCTTTCAGGTTCGCGCTCGAAAGACGCTTGCAAGTTTGCTGGCTGAGCAAGGCCAATTCGACCCTGCACTCGAGCAGTTGAGTTTTCTTGAAAAACTTCCCGACAATCCGATGGTGGCAGAAGGTCGCTTGTTGCGAGCGCAACTTCTCTACAAAAAAGGACAGAAGGAAGAGGCTGGAAAAATTCTCAAAGAGCTTGCCGCGGATACGAAGGCCGCTGTGGGTGAAGGCGGTGCCCGTTCTGTTGCAACTGAAGCTTCTCTCTGGCTTGGATACTGGGGACTATAATAATGAGTTATTGCTCTGCAGGAAGAACATCAAGCGCACTTAAATGCGCTCTCGCAACCTTTGCAATTGTTTTGGCAACAGTCCCGGCAGCGGCTTACTCTGGTCAAATTCAGCAAACGACTGCGACATTTCCGGTGAGTAAAAATCAACTCCCTCGGCAAGCAAGATTGTCGCCCTTGGCCGAACAGGCACCTGCGGGTTTTGCCTTATTGCCCGCGGTGAAAGGCGGTGCGGCACTGCAAACAATTCGACATCGCATATGGTCGAATGATACCGAGGCAGCGAGCGTTGTGCTTCCCGTTTGCGGGCAAGCCGCAGATCTCAGCACGCTTGGTTGCTATAATCTTGTATCCGGCGAATCCTTGGCGGATATTCCGATCCCGGGCCAAGTCACCACGGTTCCGCAATTTCACGATGGCTCGTGGTACGTAGGAACGTCACGGGGCTTTTTTGTTCGAATCGATGCAAACGGCCCTTTCTTAACGCCGAGTTTTGGAATCGACAGTCAACTATTGCATGGCCCTGATGCTCGTGTGGTCATGAAATCCTTGGCTTCATCTGCGTCTCTGGGACCCATTGATCGACCTGACACTTCGATTCAATCGATGCGTTTTCGCTTTCGAGGCGCTTGGCAATGGTATGCAACAGCCAACGCTGAATTCATTGGAACACCGCAATTTGGCTTCGGACAGGTGTTTGTTCTGACAGCGAATCAATCCCTGAATGCATATGACTTAATTACCGGTAAATTGAATTGGGGTGTACGTTTGGCACCCGATGCGCAATTGCGCCTCGCAAGTACCTCTCTTGTCTTGCATGAAAAAGGAGTGATTGCTGGCACGAGTGATGGCTACCTTATGGTTCTTGACCCTAAGAACGGCCAACCGCAGATACGCCTGCCATTAGCTTCAGCCTCTTCCGATCGTTTCCCTGCAATTGCTGCACCTGCGCTCGCGATGGCAGATGGAGTTGTTGTTTCGAATGCAGAGAGCTTGACCCAGAAAATAAATTGGGAATCAAAGGCTGTGGAGTGGTCGTTTGGAGTGGGTTCTGTTGCGCAACCAAAGTATGATGAGGGTGCGGTTTTTATCGCAGGCTCAGATGGCGCTATTCACAAAGTAGACTCCCGCACCGGGCAATTGCGCTGGAGTCGTTCTTTGCCAACAAATAACCCTCTGATTGCGCTCACACTTCTTAAAAAGCAGGATATGGCAATCGCAGCGTCGTCGAATGGCTCGCTTTTTGCAGTTCGGTTGTCGAGTGGAGAGTGGGAAGGTTCGAGTGATACAAGTTCATTTGGTGCGGTTGTTGGTGATTTTTTCGCTGGGCGAACAGACCTAAACGAAGTGTGTTTGAGTTATCGCACTCCTGGCTTCGCCTGCTGGACATGGCTGCCTACATCGAGATTCTCCTACAATGCCAAATAAACTCTCGCACAAAATCAGTTTTTCAGGTTTTCCGCGCTCTTTTGTAAACACCGAAGGAAAGAGCCAGCGCTTGCAATGGGATCGGCGTGAGTTGTTGCAGCGCATTTCATTCGTATTGAAATTGTTTTGCGAGGAGCCTGTTTCAATGCATGTTGAGTTTTTAGATGAACTCGACATGGGCGCCCTCAATTGGCAATTTCGCGGAAAAGATTCAGCAACCGATGTCTTGAGCTTTCCGCCGAATCGTCACTTGGCAATGCACCATGAACACAGTTCTGCGGAAGCGGGACTCTCCGACCTGGGTGAATTAGCCATTTGTGTGCCGCTTTGTCGGCTTCAGGCTCGCAAACATCGCTGCACTCTTGCTCAGGAATTGGAAAGAATGATTGTTCATGGTGTTGTCCATCTGAAAGGTTTCGATCACGAGCGTGGCGATGCGGCATATGCGGTTATGGCATCACTTGAAAAGGCCATCCGTGCGCAGCTTATGGCAGCCTTTGGCGAACCGCGGTTCTGTCAGGAGTCGATTTCGAGTCCAGCACGCGCAACACGGGGAGTTCGTCGTTGAGAAACGAAGGTCTACTTTGGGGTTTGTTTGTCATTTTGGTTTGCCTTGCACTCAGTGCATTTTTTTCCGCAACTGAAACGGCACTGACGAGCTTATCTTCGCTGAAAACGAAGCATCTCCGCGAAAACCATGGGCGTGCTGGGCGCGTGCTTGATCTTTGGCTGCACTCTCCGCACAAAGTGCTGGCGGCTGTTTTGATCGGCAACAACATGGTCAATATTTTTGCATCCATCTACGCCGATAATCTGATTGCAAATGCGTTTGGTCATGCGTCCGTCGAATTGGTGGCTGCGGTCATGACCCTGGTTATTGTGCTTTTCGCTGAAATTGTCCCAAAGACTTTGGCCAAAACATATTCGACTCAGATAGCCTTGCCGCTGATGGCAATCTTCCGAATTTTTTATGTCATCCTTAGTCCATTTACTTGGTTACTTTCTGGCCTCTCTGATTTAGTGAGTCGCGCTGTGCGGCGTAAAAATACAAAAACCGCGCCGCAGATCACCGAAGAGGAACTCGAGTTTTTGATCGATGTTGGTGAAGAAGAAGGTGTGATTGCTGAGCAGAAGCATGAAATGTTGAGCGGAATCTTTGAACTTGGCGATACGGTGGTGCGTGAAGTCATGGTTCATCGCACCGACATGACCGCACTTACAATCAATGCCTCAATTCACGATGCGGCAGAACTCTTTCGCGAACGCGGCCTCTCCCGCATCCCGGTTTTCGAGGGCAGGGTCGACAACATTATTGGCATCCTGCATTCGAAAGATATTCTGTTTTTCATCAAAAAACATGCAAGCGACGATTCGTATTGGGAAGCACCTGTAAGTGACCTCAAGCGCGACGCGATGTTTGTTCCCGAGTCTAAGCCCGTTGATCAGCTTTTTCAGGAAATGCGAAAAAATCGACAACATATGGCCATCGTTTTAGATGAGTATGGTGGAACAAGTGGCGTCGTAACGATGGAAGATATCCTTGAGGAAATAGTTGGCGAAATTCGTGACGAATTCGACAATGAAGAAGATGCCATCCGACCAACTCAGCAGCCCAATCAGTATCTGATCGAATGTAAGATTCATATCGATGATTTTTGTGATTTCTTCGATTTACCTCGCAGTGAAATCACTGACGACAACCAGGCCCTTGAATATGACACCCTTGGTGGATTGATTTTGCACCACATCGGCCAGATTCCCCGGATCGGCGATCGATTGACCATTGGGCGTGTTGTCCTTGAGGTGGTCGAAGTCAGCCGCCGCCGGGTTCGTCGGGTGATTGCTAGAATTCAATCTCTTGATGGGACTCAAAGTGAGACGATTGCTCAAGTGAATCAGCCCGAGGGGCATTTGGCACAGCCAGAGAGGCAATGAATGCGAGTCAAAAAAAATGAGGTTTATTAAACCTCATTCATCCTCGTCTTCTTCTTCGTCTTCGTCGTCTTCATTATCGTCATCTTCGTCGTCGAAGTCTTCGTCATCTTCGTATTCATCGAGATCTCCGTCTTCGTCTTCAAAGTCTTCATCGTCTTCGAAGTCTTCATCGTCGACGTCTTCAAAGTCTTCATCTTCAAAGTCTTCGTCGTCGAGGTCTTCTAAGTCTTCTTCATCGAGGTCTTCGTCTTCGTCCTCGTCTTCTTCCTCTTCATCGTCATCGTCATCGCTCTTACCGCGACCTTTGGATGGCGTCAGCACGCCAGGCAAAAGCTTATCCAACAGATCGAATTGATCGATGGTGCGGACTTCAAATAACATTCTTACCTCCGGAAACTGTAACGCCTGTTGCCGCAGTGTTCTTAACCTCATGCAGACAAAGGTGACGCGTTAATCTTTCGATGACTGCATTCAGGTAATCAAAACTCGAAAACGAACGCAAGAGGGGCTGGTGATCTTTTTAAGATGACAGGACGCCCCCTCGGGGGTCAGTGACTTCTGTCTTTTACCTTCAGCGGCAGAACTTCAATTTCTGCGCCTAGGGATTCGAGCTTTTTGACAATCGGCCGGTTTCGCAGTTCTGCTTGCCTTGTCTGCCATTTTCGTGCTTCGTCGGCTTGCTCAACCGACGCCAAGCTGACTCCAACTGGGGTCGAACTTATGTTGGTTTCATTTTTTTTTTGATCGTCACTTTTCTTTGTTCGGTTACCGAAAGGATCTTCGCGACTCAAGCTCTGGATGGCTTCAAGAGTTCTGCTCGCTGTGCGCGATTTTGCCGCAGATGTGTTGGGCGTAGAGTTCGGGTGTGTTGCAGTGGACCTTTGGTTCAGGCCGGACGAGCGCTCAGACTGTGTGGAATTGTCGAGGCCAGGTTGAGATAATTTTTGCTTCGCCATGCTTGCAGGCAACCCGATCCCTTCGAGTTGACAGTGAGCACATCCGAGTTCATCAAGGGCCGCAAAAAATACATTGGCTTCAGTTTCGGTGAGCTGAGCAAAAAGTTTGTTTTCGGGGCAATCTGAGAAAACCAACTTTTGTGCCGTAAAACTCGTCAACTTTGCGTGTTTAAGTTTCACCGCAAGTTGAACGCTGTGCTTTTCAATTAAACTCACCAACTGAGAAAAGTCTTTTAGCATCGAGTTATTCGGCATACTGCCCGACGTTGCCCCTGCGGGAGTCGCGGGGGCAAATGAGACAGTGTTATTGGCCGAGTTTTGCAGTAAATTCCCAGCTATTTGGTGTGTTTTATCATTCGACTTGGAAAACTTTTGTCCATGGCTGACGAGTCCGAGCAATTCTTCTGCCGAGAGCCACTCAGTGCGGCTGATGCAGTCCATGACCGCCACTTCAGCCCATGCTCGCTGAGCATTGGTGCGCAGAACATCGCGCGCAGCCTGTGCAAGAGTCCGGTAGATTTCAATGAGGGCCGCAACGGATGCATTTTCTGATTCACGACTGACAAATTCGATTTCCGACGGCAATAAATTGAGAAGTTCATTTGCTCGGCTTCGGCGACTCGCGTCATTGCCTGCTTGCTTTAGGACCAGAGCACTGCGGTAAAGCTGAGCGGTCAACTCAAGGATATGTCCATAGTCGAGGCTAGATGCGTCAATCTCCGCAAGGGTCTCGAGGCAGAGCTGCGAGTCTTTGCGCAAAATTCCCACAAATAAATTTTGGCACAGCCCCTCGCCCATGACGCTCAGAGCAGCCCGAGCAGCATCCAAGGTAACAGTTTTGTGCTGCCCCAGAGCCAAAACCTGTTCGAGAAGACTCAGGGCATCGCGCAAACTCCCCTTTGCCTCGCGCGCGACAAGCTGGAGTGCATCCGGCGCGCAGGGAATGCGATCTTTTTCAAGGAGGTGTGCAAGGTGTTGAGCGATTGATTGAGGATCGATTTTTCGAAACGACAAAATCATGCAGCGTGAGCGCACAGTCACCGGAACTTTGTGGAGTTCGGTGGTTGCCAAAATAAAAATAACCTGTGGCGGCGGCTCTTCGAGCGTCTTGAGCAAGGCGTTGAATGCGCCAATGCTCAACATATGAACTTCATCGATAATGAAAATCTTGTATCGGCTCGACTGTGGGAAAAAGCGAGCAGACTCTCTCAGCTCGCGGATGTTGTCGACACCCGTGTGTGAAGCACCGTCGATTTCGAAGACATCTTCGTGCGCACAAGCGGTGATTTGCACGCAGTGCGTGCAGGTTTGGCAGGGCGTCAGGGTCGGACCATTTTCACAACAAAGCGACTTGGCAAGAATTCGTGCGCTCGAGGTTTTTCCGGTACCGCGTGTCCCTGTGAAAAGGAACGCATGTGGAATCCGATTGCTTTCGATCATTCCTTCGATGGCTTTGACGGCAGGCTCTTGGCCAACCAATTGTGCGAAATTTTGCGGACGAGTTCGCCTCGCCAGAACTTGATATTCTGGGCTCCCATTCTGCCGCGGTGTTTCTGCAAACCCTTCGAACATCACAACCCGTCCAGACACGAAAAAACCGCTACGAGGGGCGACTAGAAGATGGGCCTACCTGTTGTGACCAGTACCGTTGCTGCCTTCCGGCCCTGGCGGGGTTGGATGGACACATCATCAGACGTCCTCTAGCCACCTCTCCTAGCGGCTTCACATCAGGGCTAGACTCAAACCCGGGTTGGGTCAAGTCCTCGCAAGCGAGCAAAACACTGGATTTCCGCATTCAGTCAGTGGCGCTTTAATTTTAGGCATTAATGACATGGCTGTATTTTGACACCTTCGCTGCAGTTTCAACTGTTTAGGCCGAAGTAAGAGCGTCGCAATCGATTTTGATGACCGATTGCATTCGGCGGAGGACGTCATGAATCTCAAGCACTGGGGAACAGGACTGCGAGCGATATTCGCAATTCTCGTAAGCCTGCCCGTGGCTGCTTTGGGCGTGTTGGCATGGTTTGGAATCAATACCGTCACTGACCTCGTCGAGGTCACCAAGAAAGCCATCGTCGAACTGCCCGCGGACAAAGGGATTGAAGTCGCAAATATGTTGGCCCATGTGCATGACCGCTCGGAAGCGCTGATGGTGATTGTTCCAGCGGCTTGTTTGGGTGTGATGGTTGCAGTTCATGTGGCTCTGTGTGTCAAATTTTTTGCCTGGCTCACAGCCAGTAGCCTCAATCTGCTCAACACAGCACAAGCGGTGCAACAGCTCGGCGATCGATTTGCTCAAACGACAGAGAGCCTGACTCTTGGTTCGAGCCAAAGCAAGGCCGCTCTTGAGCAGTCGATTGGTTCGCTTGAGAGTTTATCTTCAACCCTACACCGCACCGCAATTGATGTTTCTGAGGCTGATAAATCATCCCGACAGGCCGCAGAGGACGCGATTCGCTCTGAAGTTGAACTGGCAACCGTAGTGAACTCACTGACGGAACTTGCGTCGCAGAGCAGAAGACTTGAAGAAATTATCAACGTCATTGATTCGATCGCGTTCCAGACGAATATTCTGGCAGTAAATGCTGCCGTTGAAGCAGCCCGTGCTGGTGAACAAGGACGTGGCTTTGCAATTGTCGCTGAGGCTGTGCGCAATTTGGCACAAACGAGCGCAACGTCTGCGAAAAATATTACGCTGTTGATTCGCGAGAGTGGTGAGGTTTCCAAGAAGGCAATTGAAAACGTGCGTTCTGGGGCCGCCAATATGAATTCTGCTGTCTCACAGGCGCGTCGATCGCAGAATCTCATTCACCGAATCGCCAATTCGACAACTGAATTAACTGAAGCATTGGCTCGCATCAGCCAGAATCTCAGCCACCTCGAATCAACCACTCAAAACACGCACGTGTCTGCTCAGCACAGCGGAAGCACGCAACAAGAATTTTTCGAAAAAATCGCCTCTCTCGAGAGTGCAGCAAAATCCTGGAGCGAATTTATTGTTCACCCAGCTGCCTTCGAGGCTTCAGCAGAAAATAAGAACGAAACAACGGAGCAGAAAACAACAGCTGTTGCTGCCTCCGATGCGCGGGTGTCCGAACGGACGATTGTAAGTCGAAACGTTTTGCCTGCTCACGTTCATGGTTCGCACACTTCACCCGGCGAAAGTGCAGGTAAATTGAGCCGGATGAATATTTCGCCGCAAACTTTTCCTAAAAAACCTACGAGCAGCGGAAAAACGCGTGCGCGCGAGCTGATTCCTTTTGAAGGCGAAACGGAGTCGGAACGCTCAACGGACGTTAAGCTTGGAAATACGTCTGGATTCTAACATTAGATTTATTGTTAAATGAGAGGATTGTTAATGAATATGCGAATTTCATATTGGGCATTGGCATTGGCTTTGGGGTGGAGTCAGGTGAGTTTGGCAGGCAGCTCGCGCTCTCCTGATTTGACGATTGTCACCGACGCAGAGCAGTCGAAATCAGTTGAAGCACAGAAAGAAAAAGAGGTCAGCCGGGCCGCTGACACGGCGTCAGCTCCAGCTGCTAACGCCATTGGAAAACCACCTCGGGAATCATTAGAGCTTCTTCGCCAAGGCAACCAGCGATTTATTGATGCCAAAATGACCGCTCCACGCCGTGATGAAAAGACCCGCACAGAGGTTTCCACCGGGCAGCATCCGTTTGCAATTGTGCTTTCGTGTTCTGACTCACGCGTTC
>RGDM01000001.1 GCA_009918675.1 bacterium | reverse complement strand
TTGCGACGGATATCTGTTATCTCGCGAGCCAACCGGCGCTTTTTCAAGAGCACACTGTTGCAAGTAATCTCGAATTTTACGCGCGAGCAAAGGGACGGAGCTGGAATCTTTTTGAAGCAACTGAAGTGCTCACGAAGGTTGGCTTGGCTGATCGTTTTAAGCAAACTGTTCGATCTCTTTCAACCGGCCAAAAAAGACGCCTGACGATTGCTTTTCTTTTATTAGTGAAGCCAAATCTGATGTTTCTCGATGAACCAACAAATGGTCTTGATTCGGCTGGAAAAGAATTGTTTTTTAAATCCGTGACTGAATTGCGTCAGAATGGGGCTGCAATTCTTGTTGCGACACACGACCTCGAACTGACCGAATGGTGCGGAACGAGCTGGGAATTGAGTCGGTGGTTGCCATGAGATCGTCGGCGACGTGGCTTGAAACCTGCGGATTAATTTTTGAGTATTCCGTTCGATCAGTCTTCATTCGGAAAGCGTCGTGGGCGGGAACGCTCGCCTTTGCTGCCTGTTTGGCAATTCTTTTTCCATTCGCGTTTGGTACTGAGCTGATTCAAAAAGCCGAGATTCGCCATGGAGCCTTTTGGGCTATTAATGAATTCGTCGTGGCCCTCACCGTTGGTAGATTGTTTGCGCTTGAAACAGAAGCGGGCATTCTCGAGTATATTCTCTCCACGCAAGCGCAACGCTCTGCGCTGTTGTTTGGCAAGATTCTCTTCGTTGTTGCTTACCTACTGTCCGTGCAGATTCCCCTCGTCTTGATGTGGATCATCTTTTATAATGTTCCTTTCAATGCAATTTCTTCTTTGCTTCCGCAGTTGTTTCCGCTTTTGCTGCTTTTTAATCTGGGAACTGGCACCGTCGGTTCGTTGTTGGCATGTGTGACAGCGCGCAGTACCGCGCGTGATTTGCTCATGCCATTGCTTTTTTACCCGCTGCAGATGAGTGTATTATTGTCCGCCGTGAGCTTGGCGACGATGTCGGATCCTGGCGTAGTGATGCTCGCTGGCACGTCTGCACAATCGTGGTGGACTGTTCTAATTAGTGTGCCTTGTATTTTCTTGGCGCTCGGAATTTTACTGAGCGATGTTCTTTTCCAGGAGTAAAATGTGATGCAAACATCACAGCAACAAATTGAATTCAAGAAGAGTTTCCAGTTTTGGTCTAAGCTGCTGTTGCCTGCCGTTGTTTTGCAGTTGGCAGGTTGGGGTTTGGCCTTGTTTTGGATTGGTTCCGACAAAGACCAAGGCGATGTCTTCAGAATTATGTTCGTTCATGTTCCGGTCGCGTGGTGTGCGTTCATGTGGATTATCCTCGCCGCGGTTTTTGCAGCAGCAGGTTTTTTCAAAAAAACAAAGTTTGAACATTTCGACCAAAGTGCGCATGCTGCTATCGATCTGGGGACTTTGTTTGCTGCCTTGGCTCTTGCCACCGGAAGTATTTGGGGAAGACCAACCTGGGGAGTCTGGTGGGATTGGGATCCTCGCCTCACCTCGACTCTGGTTATGTTTTTAGTTTGTTGCGCTTATCATGTTCTCCGTAGCTTCACTCCCGACATTCAAGCGCGACGCAACGCAGGACAGGTGACTGCTCTTCTTGCAGCCGTCAATGTCCCAATAGTCTATTTCAGCGTGAACATCTGGCGTTCACTGCATCAGCCGCAAACTTTCGTGAGGAAAGGTGGCAGTGCTTCAGCGGATGTTGGTTTGGTTTTGATGGCCAATCTCGTTGCGATGATTCTCTTCACTTTGGTTATTTATAAGCTGAGACGCGCTGCGATTGTTGCAGAAGAAACTCTGGAAGCTGCACGGGAGGGGCGCACTCAATCATGAATACATCTGAATTTGGCAATCTTTCTTGGGTCTTCTATGTTGTTGCCGCTTACGCGATTGTTTTCTTGTCTTTACTTATATTTACGTTTGCAACCTGGAAGCGTGTCGCGAGTGTGCGACAGGCGCTCAATGAAGAAGGCTTTTCATCCGAAGAGACGATGTAGTTTTCAGCAGAGGACGATATGAAGTTCACAAGACCTCAAATGATCGCAGTCAGTGTTATTGCATTAGCACTTGGTTCAATTGTCTATAAGGCTCTTCAACCCGAAAGCTCGGTGACTTTTTTCACACCGGCGGAAGTTTATGCGGCGCCGCAGAAATTTGTCGATCGGACCTTTCGTGTTTCGGGTCTTGTGCTCAATGGGACCAAGGATTGGGATGGCATGAACAAGGTTCTAAAATTCCGAATGAGCGACCTGAAAGGACATGATTTTTCAGTTGTCTACAAGGGAATTCCACCTGATCTTTTTAAGGAAGGGCAGGGGGTTGTTGTTGAGGGCCGTCTGTCGAATTTAGATTTGAAAGTGGACAGCACCATTCAGGCAAATCTGTTGATGGTGAAGCATAGCGAAGTCTACGATACCAAAAATGATCACTCCAAAATGAGAGAAGCTCGCTTGGTTGATGATATTCTCAAACATGAGAACAAACAGTAAAGCTGGGTTATCTACTTGATTGGCTTTTCTGCATTCCAGACGCAGGGATAAAATGGTGCTCAAAGAAAAAAATAAAACTGGACTTTATCTCGCTATCGCAGGACTCCTGATTTTTACTGGCCTCATGGTCTATGCATTGAGGCGAGATGCAAACTACGTTCCAAGTCAGCTTGTCGGGCAGGTTGTCCCAACTTTCGCTGGTAGCACGGCACAGGGTTCGAATTTTGAATTGTCAAAGGTGGTTGCTCAAGGGCGTTGGGTGGTTATTAATTTTTGGAGCACAACCTGCGTGGTGTGCCGAAAAGAAGCGCCTGAACTTGAACGATTCTGGCGAGAAGTTGCCTCAAAGCCGGGTCAGCAACCTTATTTTGTGAGCGTGAATATCCAAGACGAGGTCTCCGACATACTGAATTATCAAAAAGAGTTCAGTTTAAGCTTTCCGGTGGTCGCCGACCGCAGTGGAAAAATTTCACTCGACTTTGGTGTTTACGGGACGCCCGAAACGTTTTTTGTTGATCCCAAGGGAATCGTTCGTCACAGGGTGGCAGGCGATGTCGACAGAGATACAATTTTGGCTTTCGTCGACTGGCTTGATAAGAATCCATCGATTACGCCACAGCAGGCCATTGAAGGATTTGGCCAGGTGCGCGCGCTTTCAACTTCGGGTGGCTGAGAGCTATGACTCAAGAGCTTCCGAAATTTACCCGAATCAACGAATCTTTCGATTGCCAAAATTGTGGACGAACTGTTCCCTTAGCTGAAACCACCTGCCGCGATCACTGCCCAGTTTGTTTGTGGAGTCTTCATGTCGACATTAACCCGGGCGATCGCGCCGCGGACTGTGGCGGCCTTTTGCGTCCAATTTCCTATAGTGCCAACAAAAAAAAAGGTTGGATGATTCATTATCGCTGCGAAAAATGTGGTACTGAAAAACTGAATCGCTTTCTCGAGCATGATGTTCATCTAGCAGATTCCATTGATGCATTGCTGAAACTCAGCAGTGTTTCTCCTTTGTAAGTAAAGGCAAAACATGGCAAAACGACGCTTGCGCTGGTTGTGGAACGCTCGGTTGTGGTGGGTATTGTTTATAGCTGCAGTTGCAACGGGAAGCTGGCAGGCATGGGAATCTGTGCCGCATCTGGTGATCACTCACGAAATCATGGGCCGGATGAATGATGAGCAAGAAGTGCGATTGCTTTTCGTCGGCGACACCGGATCGGGTGATTCCAATCAAACTCAGGTTGCCGAACAACTCGAAGCTTTATGCGCAGGACTGGACCCTGCGGGAGTGGTTCTGCTTGGAGATAATTTTTATTTCACGGGTGTGGAATCTGTCCGCGACCCTCTGTGGGTTGAGCGGTTCGAAAAAATGTATGCCGGCGATTGCCTGAAAAAATTGTCGTTTTATGCCATTCTCGGAAATCACGATTACCAAGGATTTCCAGAAGCACAGATCGCATACACACGCGCGCGGGCTGGGCGTTGGACAATGCCGGCTCGCTATTACTCGCTCAAGTTTGCTAACACCGTCGAGATTGGTGCTGCCGATACAACCATCTCTGATCGCTGTGGCGTGTCAGCCTTATGCAGTGTCGACTGGCTTATAGAAAAACTGAAAGCTTCAACCGCCGCTTGGAAAATTTTAATTGGACATCACCCCATTCTCTCCGGGGGTAAATATCGTTCGCTGCGAGGTATGGCTCACTTCAATCTTCCTGAGCTTTATTGCCAGAGCGGTGTTTCAGTCTACATCAGTGGACATGATCATGGATTGCAGCACCTACATGGAAAGTATCCAACAGCTCAATGTCAAGTTGAGCAATTTATTTCCGCGGGCGGAGGCGCCTCTCTTTATGACGTCGAGACGCTTCCGAATAAGACTCTGTTCGCAGAAAAATCTCATGGTGTTTTGCTCGGCCGTTACACACGAAATGAGCAACGCTATGAGTTTTTTAAAGTTGGTGAAAAAGAGCCAGTGTATATGTGGTCGCAAAAGAAAGAATAATGTATGCCGTCGCGAATTGTTGATATCGGCAAAACAAATAACCTTGTGGTTGTCTCCGACATTCATTTGCGCGAGCCCAATGACGAAAGAACTCAAATCTTTTGTCGCTTTCTCGAGACTCTAAATGAGTGCGACACTCTAGTACTGCTTGGCGATGTGTTTGATTTTTTGAATGCTCGGCAGCGCTTTTACCATGACTTATGGAGTGAGGTTTTTTCCCGACTCAGTGCATTGCTCAGTCGCGGCGTGAAAGTTGTTTTTGTTGAAGGCAATCACGACTATGGTTTTGAGCATAATCCTTGCTCGGAAATTAAAAATTCGTTTACGGTGTGCGGTGATTTCGTTGCTAAGGTGAGTCATCCAGCGGTAGGCGACATTATTCTTCTTCATTCCGATGACGTAGTGTGTCCGCCAAGTTATCTTTGGTTTCGAGGGCTTGTTAAATCCAACCTGTTTCAAACCCTTCTCAGCCCCGTCCCGGGCTTTGTCACGTCATTTATTTTTTCTCGCTATGCGCGATTATCTCGTTCAAAAGATAAATACCGCACACTCTCCGGAGAATTCATGCGGATGTGTGTTGAGCAGTTCCTCCGCACAGAGCTTCCCAACATAACGGCAAACGCAAAAATCTGCGTCTTTGGCCATATTCACGTTCATCTCGATGAACACTTTAACGATGTTCGGTTTTTGAGTGGCCCAGATTGGTTTACCGCGCCGAATGTTATGAAGCTTGCTTCAGACGGACGCTTGGAGCGGATTTGGTTGTCTGAAAGCAAGCGGGTTCCCGAAAAATTCACGTTTGCCCCGGCGGCGCAAACCGGATCATTGCCGCAAGCATGAAAATCGTCGTTGTTGGCAAGGGAATTCTTGGATTGAGCGTGGCGGAGGCACTCTCTCGGCGAGCGGAGCTTGAGGTTTATATCGTTTCTCATCCGAACTATTCTGAAGCGTCTGCTTCAGCGGCAGCGAATTTATCTACGAAATCTCAGGTTTTTGCCCGCGACACACATTTTGATCTTAAATTGGCGAGCCGGCATCTGTATTCTGAATGGCTGCGCAATATGCGCCGCGAGATTGAACTGCCACAAGCAGATGATTTGAGCAAAATATATAAATTGGGTGTGGGTCGCGACGTCTTTTCCAATGAAAATTTGGCAAACAGGCAATGGCAAAGAGCTTTACAATCTCCGGATGAGATTCACATTCGTGGGCTGTCTCCTCAGAAAATCTATCGCGTTAGCCCTCGGGTCATCGAGTATCAGGAAGAAGGTTGGGTTTCCGCACAGCATTTGCTCGAGCTTCTTGAGCAAGTGTGTCGCAAGCGTGGAGTGCAGTTCCTTACGGTTGACATGACCGAGCTGGAAAAATGGCCGAATGAGCTCATGAATATTGATCATCTTGTCTTGTGCACCGGGTGGATGACCCCGCAGATTCTTGCGCGATGGAATATCCGCGTTCTTCCTGCAGCGTTGCAGCGAAATCTAAGATGGTCGTTTGGTGGTACTGCGCGGTTGGGATTGCCTGCTTGGGAGATGCCCGAAGATCTTGCTTTGCTTGAAATCTGCTCCTCGGGCGTGATGCCTAAATTCACGCTCAGCGGTGGAGGCGGACAGCTTTTTGGTTCATCGGTGTCAGTGAGCTGCGCCAACACGGGCAACCTGGAAATTCCACAACCGCCTTCGCAAGTGCTTGTTGAAGAGCAAATGCGTGCTGCAGTAAAAACCATAAGTTCCTATTTGAATACCGGTAGCGAAAAATTGCCGTTCGAGTGGAGGTGGGGAATGCGGCTTGGATACGGCCATAAAGAACTTGTTGTTGAAAAAATTGAGCCATCCCATCATAAGAATCCGCATATCCAGGGCGTGATTGTTGTTGCCGCTGGTGCCCACAAAAGTGGTTTTTTATTCGCACCCTCAATTGGTGAAAGTGTGCTGCAAAAATTGCACGACTCCGTTTGATTCTCTCGCGGTATAATGACGCAGAAGGTCATGTCGGGAGATATATTCATGCAAATTCAGTTGAAAGTCTTGACAGTGAGACGTGCTCAAATGGTTGTAAAAATTGTCTCCATGGGCTGTCTGGTTTTTGCAACCCTTCAGGCACGCGCCCAAGATGCGCAGTCTGGCTTGGGAAACGATGCCTCTTCGGCTGATCGCCAGGCTCAAGCCAATGAAAGCACAGAAGGTCTGAATACCAATCGCGGTGGTTTTTTTGGAATCGGTGGGCAAAAATCTCTGCAGCGGGTGGGTGGAATTCCATTGCCAACCTCTCGTTCAGCGCGAGGTGGATTTGCTGCAGCTCAGCCAGCGAACCCCCGGGAATTAACGCCAACCTTCGCTGCGCGTCGTTCGAAGCCCATGATAGGCGAGCTAACCACTGACTTTCCAGCGCGGATGATTTATCTCAATGGCCGTAATATCAGTTCGGTTCGTGAGCAGGAGCTTGAAGGAGTCAACGTTCGAATCGATTCGAATGGCAATGTTCATATCTCAGCACCCCATTATGAAGTTCAAGAGTCCAGCCATTATCGGCCGCTTCTCCCACATGAAGTGCCAAAGGTTGGAAAACCTTCTCTGCAAACCGACCGCCCTTTATTTTCGGGCGGAAATTCCAAAATGCAACGCCTGCCGAATAGCGTCGGGGCTGTGCCTCCGGTTGAAAGCGACGAAGCCGCGCAAGCACCTGTGAATTCTTCCGCGCGGGGCGCTGATGACGTTGGCAATGGGTCTGGAGCGAAACTTCCGGCCAAAGACAACAAAGAAGCAAAAGAGACCAAAGAATCCCCCGCATCCGCAGCTCCCACGGGCAGCCCATCGCGCTCAGGAGCTCTCTAAAGCCTTTCAGATGGTTTGTTTTTTTGTTAGCACTCCCTTTTGAACCGACGAGTTTGCGGGGAGTTTTTTTATGAAACCTGAGAGTCGAATCCAACTCAGTGCTGCTCACCGAGAGGTGTTGCAACGACGTCGATCTGCATTCATGGATGCTATTTCGAATGGAATAGCTTTTTTACCTTCGGCCAAGCCAAATCTGGGGCCTGCGGGTGATCGAGCAACATTTCGACAGGACAGCGACTTTCTCTACCTGACAGGATGCCAAGAAACTCCTTCTCTCGCTGTCTTCATTCCCCAGCATCCGCAGCACCGCACCGTGCTTTTTGTGCGCGAACGCGATTCTTTCAGCGAGCTGTGGAACGGGCCGATGCTCGGCGTTGCTGATGCACGCGATACATTGGGCTTTGACCTAGTTTTGCCGCTCTCTGAATTCGAAAAGAAGATTCCGGAATGGATGGCATTCGCTGACACCATTTATTGGGATACATCGCCGGAGCAAGAATTTTACGAGCAGCTTCGTCCGCTCCTGCAAGGCAGCAGATTGCGTCGAAACGGTGCTGAGATTCTGAACGTTAGAGACGTTGTACACGAGCTTCGACTTTTTAAGGATGAACTCGAAATTGAATCGCTGCGGGTGGCTAATGCAATTGCATCGCGAGCCCACGAAATGGCGATGCGATTTGTCCAACCAGGTGATTATGAATATCAAGTGCAAGCGGTTTTGGAAGCAGTCATGCGCGGTGCTGGTTCAACCCAGCTCGGCTATCCCAGTATCGTGGCTGGCGGAGCAAACGCATGTTGTCTTCATTATAATTTAAATTCATGTCAGATCGCGCAAGGCGAATTGCTTCTGATTGATGCTGGCTGTGAATGGAGTTTTTATACAGCCGACATTACTCGCACCTTCCCGGTCTCCGGGCGTTTTTCATCAGAGCAGAAAGAGCTTTACGAATTGGTGCTGCTCTCGCAGCAGAAATCAATTGAATCGATTCGTCCAGGAGCTAAATTGAGTGAGCTCAACGATTTCGCCGGACGTATCCTGGCCGATGGACTCATTCAGCTCGGGATCCTGCAATGCTCTCTTGATGAAGCTCTTGAAAAGAAGAAGCACAAGGATTTTTTTCCGCACAGTCTTGGTCATTGGTTGGGGCTCGATGTTCATGATGTAGGAAGGTATCGAATCAAGAATATCGAGCGCACACTCGAGCCAGGAATGTGCGTGACAATTGAACCTGGACTGTATGTGCAACCGAGCCAAGCAAACGTTGATGCTCGCTGGCACGGGATTGGAATTCGCATTGAAGACAACATTCTTGTGACTGCTCAAGGCTCCGTGAATCTCACCCCCTGTGTCAAGGGGGTGGACGAGTTGCAGAGCATTGTTGGCACATGCTCTCAAGAAATACGTGGTTTGTTTAGGCCGTGAAAGATTTGCAAGTAGCCATGCAATCTTTGCAAGCTTCATAGCAGGATTTGCACAGCGCATGGTGATTGATATGCGGTTCACAGGATTTCATGCATTTTTCGCATGCGGCAATGCAGGCCTTGGCTTGTGCCGCTGACAAATCCGATTTGAGTCCGGCAAGACGGCTCAGCGCTTCTGCCATTGCTGAGACTTCAAGTGCTGACTGTGCGCACTCGAGCATGTTTTTCTGCCCTTGAGCAATGAGATTGAAGCAGTGCCCAACGCACATTTGGGCGACATGATTGCAGTGTGCAGCCGCGTGATTGAGTTCTTCAAAAGATGGCTTGCCCGTCGGTTTTCCACCTGCTGCTGTGGTGGCAGTCTGTTGAGAATGCATTTTTGCGTGGTCTTCGCCTTTCTTTTCCGCGGCGAATGCCAGAGAATTCTTTGAGGCTATAATCGCACCTGTGCTTGCAGCCAAAATTTTGAGTGAGTCGCGACGTTGCATGATGTCCTCCGTGACGTTTGGTTGAAAGGCTTCAATAATGCCAGAAGTTTCTTCGCAAGGAAAATCTGTTTTGGTGCTGGGCGCAGGATACGTGGGACGCGCGATTGTTGAAAACTGCTCAAGTCGATATTTGCTGAAGCTGACAAGTCGGGCGGGTCGGAAAGAAGGTTGGGGCACTGTCGATGACCCGAGCTGTTTCGAGTTGATGCGCCGAGAAACGTGGGGAATTGTCGATGCACATGATTGCATTGTTTGGACTTTCCCCGCTGCTCGCAGCTTTGATGATATCCCACTCGCAGTTGAGTTTTTTCAGTTCGTGCAAAGGAATTCATCTGGCCGAATTAAGCCAGTTCTCGTGCTCGCCAGTACATCTTGTTATCGCACAACAGTTGCAGATGAATTGGTGGATGAAAAAGCGGAGCTCGACTCAACTCAGTCTCGAGTCGTGGCCGAAGAAAAACTTCGTAGCCTTGGAGCGACTGTTTTGTGCTTGGCGGGTCTTTATGGGGGTTCTCGAGATCCCGTGCAATGGTTGGTGAATGGACTCGTCAAAAATTCACGCGCGTATATCAATCTCGTTCACAAAAGTGACGTTGTTAAAATCGCTGAGGCTTGGGTGGAGTCGCAGCTGCCGGGCGAGCGAATCAATGCTTCTGATGGACGCCATCGTCGCTGGTCGGAGATGCTCGATTGTATGAAGAGTTTTGGGGTCGTGCCGTCTGACATGCAGCCTTTTGTCGAAGAACTGGAAAATGTCAGCTCTAAGCGTGTCTGCAATAGCAAACTTGTTTCATTGCTCTACGCAGGCCCCTTTCATCGCTATCCCGAGGATGGACTCTGACAGAGACGAAGCGTGTCTTACTTAAAGACCGTGTCGAAAATTCCGAGTTGCTGCCAATTTTCAAAAACCTTGCCACCGGGCAAATAATCCGAATGCGGACTATCAGAATCAATCAGTCCTGAGATCCATTCCGTTGCAAAGAATTTTATTGCATCTGAGTTTTTGTGAGAGGACTGACCGCAGTAAAGGTAACAAAGCATGTCTGAACTTTGCCCTTCAAAGTCACAGTGACTTGCTGTTTTCAATCGGAATCCGATGGTTTGAAAGCGACCTGATTCGAGCAGTGAAAAGACATTTCCTTCTGCGTTGCAGCGACTCGGTTTCGCGAGGATGGTGAAGTAAGGGACCTGAAGACGTGGACCGAGCTGTTGTTCGGGGAGTTCACCAACCACGGGGTCGAGCAAAAGAACCCCTCGCAAAGACTGCTCTTCGTTTGGTAACAGTGCAGCGACGTGACTCAAGAAGCGCGCGCCTGCTGAGAATCCAGCAAGCAAAAGTCGATTCGGTAGAGATTGTCCTGCAGGGTCGAGCCTTTTTTTTCCAAATGCACGCACAAAACTCTCTGGGAACAGTGGATCGAGGAATTGTGAATCAGAGACATCCGGCAACACAACTTCGATATTTTTTGCCAGCAACCCGTGCGCTATCGAGAGCATTTTTTCGGCCCGACGCATCATTCCATGTTGCAGGATAACCAATGCACGGGGAGCTGCGTTTTCAAATTTTGGAATAAGCCAAGTGAGCGACAGCTCTGTTCCGTCATCGAGTTTGAGTGTGTCCTTGGACTTGATACCCGCCGCTGTGGAAATACCGGAATTCCAGGACAATGCGACAGCAACAGCGCACGCAACAAATCTCAACTTCTGCTTCAATTGCACCACTGCGCAACCCCATTGCGATTTATCTTCCGACAGACTTAGAAAGATCAAAATCCCAAACGGCTGAAATGTCAAAGGCAGCATTAAATTTAGTCTGCATACATTTAGAGCGTTGTGATGACTTTGGCGCGAGTTATCTACTCCAAAGTGATTTGAGTCGCTCTTTGAGCCTGGCCTCGAAGCCTGAATCTGATGGCTGATATGCTGCCCCTTGCTGGCATCTTCGTTGTTCAATTGCATCTGGAAGATACTGCTCACGCACAAAGCTGCCTGCAAAATCGTGTGGGTAGCGGTAGCGCTCATGTCCTTTCAGTACGAGCTGCTCGGGCGGAGCAACACGATTTTTGTCAGTACTTTCTGCTGACCACCAATTTGAAACTGAGTTCAGTGCCTGCAACAGTCGATTGCTTTTTGTTGTCGCTGATAAGTAACAAACAGCCTGAGCAAGTGGATACTTTCCCTCTGGCATGCCAACTCTTTGAAACGCTTCAAAGCAGTCGAGCGCAATTCTTAATGCGGCAGGATCCGAGTTTCCGACGTCCTCACTCGCAAAAATAACGCAGCGGCGGAGAAGAAATAGAGGATCTTCACCAGATTCAATAGCGGCATGTGCATAAAATAATGCGGCATCCGGATCGGAGCCACGCATACTTTTAATCATTGCGCTCGCATAGTCATAGTGCGACTTGCTGGTCCAAGCTCGCAATTGTCCGCTCACTAAATCGTGTTCGGTTTCCTCGGCCTGCGCTTCAGTGAGTCCCTCTAGGATATTAAGTGCAAGGCGAACGTCGCCATCTGAGCGGGTGGCAATCACCGGTAGCCACTGCTCGCGCAGTCGCAAAATTTTCTCTTCGGACAAGAGTTCTGGAAAACTTTCCAATTGTCTTGAAAGAGCTCGTTCAAGCAAGTTGAGAACTTCCTCGCTTTTTGGAGGATGCACGCGCACCGTTCGAACCCGGCTCAGCAGAGCGGGACTCAGGACTGCAGAAGGGTTTTCGGTAGTCGCCGCAATCAGCCAGCAGGCACCCGATTCGAGCGTAGGAAGCAGCAAGTCTTGCTGAGGGCGCGTGAGTCGATGAATTTCATCGATGAATAGAATTCCACCGCCGTCGAGTACTTCCAATGCCTTTTTGATTTCGCCCATGCCATCTCGGACAGCCGACAACTGGCGAAAGCCATTTCTGCCCTGCGATGCACCCAGAAGAAGAGCGAGTGTCGTTTTGCCGCAACCGGGTGGGCCCCAAAAAACGAGGTGAGCTCGGCGCCCCGTCGACCATTGGTTGAGGTCGCGCTCCCAAAGTTTCTTTGCGTGTCCAATGAGGCCGCTCGGGGAATGTACGTCGGGTCGCAAGACATCTGCCAATGGTGATTTTTGAAACAAGCCTTGCCTCTCTTCATCTTCCGACCACGCGGCCGAAACGAGTCTTAAAGCCCTGAAATGCCACGAGAGCCAAGTGATCGCAACTCCATGTGGCAAAGTGGCAAACTGACCGAGCAAATGCTTTCTTACAGAAAGGAAAGAATCATCCCTCGTCACTCCACAGCTGGTTCTTTGCCCACTAAGCTTGACCGACTGCGATCATTGGAGAGGGGCATGGACAACTCTGAGCGGCTTTTTACACTTCGATTAAAAACGAATTTGCTGGATGAGGCAGGAGAGAATGAGCGAAGTGCTTCCGCAGTTGGCGAATTATGGCAAGGGCGAGGTCGCGTACCGCTGTCAGGAGTTCTCAGCTACCGGGGACGAGTGGATGCGGTCATTACTTTTTATGTTGACCAGTTCTTGCATGACGAGATCTTCCAGCCAGGCGATACTCTTGCAATAGCACACCCCGAGAGCGAGGCATCCGTGTTGCTCGCCCGCAAATACGAACGAGCAACCGTGAAATAACTCAACGCAGGTACTTCTTGTAGCTGCCGAAGTAGAAACAATCCCAATCATTGAAATCCCCGCGTCGCACATAAAGTTTGCGCGCACACTGAGCATTGAGTGATGGCGAGGTCATTTTGCTGCGGAACTCTTCGACGCTTAAATTTCCGTAGCCGCAGAACGAGCGATGGATATCGGAGATTTGAAACAGACCCGTATGTCGATTCCCTGCACCGTAGGCGAAAGAGCGGAGTCCATTGCTCGACTCGCACTCAGCAATCGCAGCAGCGGCATGAATTTCCCAACCCTGGAATCCCGCATTCTGCACATGTTTTGTGACTTCAGATTGAGGAACGAAGGGGCCTTGAGTTGTGAGTGTCGCTGCTTCTTGAGCAACATTGCTGCGTCCGCATGATTGAGCAAAGAAAAGAGCTGTTGCGGCAACGAGGGTTTTGACGAGAAAATTCTCAGCATTAACCATGACGGCCCCCTAACACACAGATTTAAACAGTGAACCCTGTGAAGCAGGTTGCATGCCAAAGATTAAGTATTCACTTTTTTTGTGTTTTTTCGATTTTCTGCCAGCAGAAACGTCGTCTAAGGATTGTTCAGTGTCTAAATTTAACGAAAGGTGTGCGCGCTGATTGATCAGCGAGACTTGAGAGAATGACCCGCCAAATCAAGTAAGCGCTGCGCTTCCATGATCAACGATTCGGGGGAATTGTCTTCCACTTTCTTGGCCTTCTGAAGGCTCAGTAGGTCGGATGGCGAGACTCGCAACGCTTTGGCAATTTCTTCAAGGACGTCGAGCGATAGATTCTGCGGTTCAGTTTCGAGTCGAGAGAGATAGCGAATTGATATTCCCGCTCGTCTGGCCAACTCCGCTTGGGTCAAGCCCATCTGCAGGCGCGTCGTTTTGATTTGCTTTGCGACGATGTGTTTCAAGGCCATGGGTGCAGTGCTCCAACTCTCAATCAGTACAGATTGCGTTTGTGAGCGAGAGGGTACGCGAGAATTGTGACTGGGAAAAGAGAACTATCGTGACTCACTTGCAAGATAGTGCTGAGAAATTCAAAAGATACGCGTCATTTATGTATAACTATAAAACAAGAAAATAAAATTTGTCGGCCATTTCCGCAGCTTGTGATGAAAACAGCAACGTTAGAGCAGAGCAAATATCTCCATCTTTCGACGGTCCAGCGCTGTTATCGTGAAAATTTTGTGGGTGAGAGATTGGAGCGGGAAAGGGGACTCGAACCCCCGACCCTCGCCATGGCAAGGCGATGCTCTAGCCAACTGAGCTATTCCCGCAAAAGGCAACCACTTCGATGGAGCGGGAAAGGGGACTCGAACCCCCGACCCTCGCCATGGCAAGGCGATGCTCTAGCCAACTGAGCTATTCCCGCTCGAAGTGAAACGGGTGTTACTTGAGCGTGGCATCATTTGTCAAGTCTCAATCCAAAGGCCATATTAGTGCTCTCTCACGAGTGATTTTTTAAACTCTGCTGATATTTAGCTGAGACCGTTTCGGGGGCAGACAATGTGTTAAATCAGAGTGCAAAGGTTCAGACGTGGCAAGAATTTGGTCGAAGGTTGCTTGCACGCTATGCACTTCAGAGCGTGTTTTTGCTCCTTTTATGGATCGTTTTGCTTTTTGTGCATGAACTTCGCACGCAGCTTTATCAAATTCCGGCCTTGTCTGCTCATCCTGTGGCGAGTTGGACACGATTTTCGTTGCACTGGAAGAATTTTTTGCAAGACCTCGGGCCTGCCGCTGTTCCGGCGCTTCTCACTCTTCAGTGTGTCGCCGCAGCGTGGACACTCCTTGGAATTGCATTGCGGATCGAATTAGCCATTGTCATTTCTCTTATCTGCGCAGGCGTTGCTGGAGCATTTTCTCGCTTTCCAATCCCTGAGCGCGCATCGGTTTGGCTGATTTGGGGTGGCGTCAATACTCCACGTTTGTTTCAGTTTTCACTTATTATGCTCACTGCCGCGGTGTCACTGGCCGCTTTAGCAAGGCAGCTGACTGCTCAATACGAGCGACTTAACCTCGATCGATTAGCGCTGGCTCCTGAGGAAGAAGATCTCGCCAATCGCTCGCTCGTGCAATCCATGCTGCTTGTGCTCTGTGTTCTTTTAGGCGGATCGTTGCTTTGGTCAGTCGCTAATGTTCGCCCCGTTCCTGCAATCGCTGCAGCTGACAGACGCGAACTCCGACCGTCAGTCATTCTTTTTGCGGTCGATCACCCGATACAGTCAGAAGAACTGCAAAAGCGCTTAGGTGAACCTATATTTCATTCTTCAGTTGTCTTTGGGAGTCCAGACACCTCAGCAAAATTTGACGAAATTTTACAATGTCGATACCCCATTCGCTTGATTGGACAAACTGCCAATTCCGGGCGAAATCTTGCTCGCGGAATAAATGAATTTTTTGTCCCTGCCGCGCTCGATTCGGCGGGTTATTCCGTCAGCCTGCTGCACACTGCAAGCGCAGGCGAAACCAGTGAAGCGCTCAAAATTCTCTCGCGAAGCTATGCGCATATAAAATTATTTCGCAGGTTTGGCCTCTTGTTACCTTCGCGAGTTTTTTATACGCCTGGTGTGCAAATGGCGCAGGTTCGCGAAGCTCTTTCGCTTGCAGTCTCGAAAGGTGAGCCTGCATTTGTAACTGCATCTTTGTTGTCGCGTGATGGTCGTAAACAGACGTCAGATGACTTTAACGAGTTTGCCACCTTCTTAGATTCTTTGGCGCAGCAAGGTTGGTTAAAAAATATGCTTTTTGTCTTGGTTGAGCTGCCTTTTGGGGTGCTTGATCGAACGTCCAACCTTGAGTTGTCGCTGCGTTCAACCTCTGCAAGCGTTTCTGTTTGGATGCCAGGAAGTTTGGCTGAAACTTCATTGTCTCAACCACCTCCAAGCCTTGTTAGAGGAATTGACTTGGGTGCTAGTTTGGCGGCCCGCTTGAGGCTGTCGTCGCTTGTGAGTCAGTGCGATGGCGCGGCACTCTTCGATCTCAGCGAACGCCCATCACTTTTTCCGCGCGATTTGGTTTATCAAGAAATCGATATTCCGCAGCTAGGGGCTGTTTTTCGAAAACGTGGATGGCTGAGTGCTGATGGATACCGACTCGAATTACAAGAAACCCATGAGGGCGCCGTGAGCAGAGTCTTCAAGGTTTTCGATAAAAACCGACTTGCTCAAAATGGAAGACAAATGCTTGTTCCAGAAGAAGTTGCAGTCAGTGACCCGGCAATTGCGCTCGAGTTGAATCGGCAAATGGATGAATTTCTTCGTGGGACAGGCGTAGAAATTTTAAGTTTGGGGAATGGGCGTCAAGCGTATTCGGAGCCTTTTCGCCGGGTCCGCCTTCTTGAGCGTTGATGGGTTTTAGGGAGCTTTGTTTTGAATCGAACGGTAAAATCCAAATTGCTCCTCCTCCGCGCCTTGTTCGCAGCTGCTGAACAGTCGATGGGCCGTTTTACACTTTGGATGGCTTGCCATGGAATAAGTTTGCCTTGGGGAGAGTGGGCTCAAACGGTTGTCTCGACGCAAACCTTGGAGCGCTACCGCCGCAGGGCGCTGGTTGCTCAGCTGAAGGTGCAGCGATATCGGATTGGCCGTGGGCCGTTTTTTTTGCGCGGAGCTCTCGACGCTCTGTATTCATTTATACGCTGGCTGCAGTTTCCCACTCTTCTCTCTGCGAAATTTATGGCTGCCTTTTTTGTTTGTACGCTGCCTCTTTTGGTGTTTTTTGCAGTCCGTGTGTATCTCCCTGTGCCGCAGCGCATTACAAAAATGCAGAGTGCCTTGAATATGAGAGCCGTGTTCTCCGCCGAAGCTGTTGTTCCTTCAGTGCTTAAGTTGGCGGAAAACCCAAACACCTCTGCGCTGCAGACGACCGGAACAGCTCACTCTCCCACCGACTTGTTTTTTGATTTTAGAACCCTCGATCCGCATTCCGCTGAGGGCGTTCTATTGCAGGGACAAGGGAGTGCGCATGAGGAAATGAGACGGGGCTGGAAGCTCAGTGCGGAAGCTGATCTGCTGTTTAAATTCCCCCTGCAAACTTCCCAAAGAGTTTTACGTTTGCGCTATCGACCCATTCCAAGCGAACTTGCTGAAGTCGAATGCAAGCTACAGGTGATGAGTGACGTTGGGCAGATCATCTTTGCTACATCATTTGATACGAAGACTGCCGGCAAAAATCGTTTGTTGAAGAGTCCATTGACGCGGCATTTGCAAGAAAGATTGATGCCTGAATTTGCAATGCGACAGTCAGATCTTGTTTCAAGTCCACTCGCTCTCACGCTGCCTGCAGGCGAAACTTTTCTCAGGTTTCGAGTCGAGAGACTTGCAGGAAGCGGCGATGCCAATGCCTGTGCTGTCTTGCTGCATGGCTTCGAGTGGTCTTTTCCGCAGGCAGATTCTCGTCCGATGCTTACAAATAAACGGCCGACGTTATTGATGCTTTTCAACTCTCTCAATGCCGACGTCGCAAGTGATGTTAAGGTTATGCCTTGGCTCTCGGAATTTTTAAGGCGCCCTGGAACTTTTCAATTTACTCAGCATCATACGCTTGACACTCGCGAACGCGAATCGTTCAAAACACTGATTGGATTACAGAACTCTATTTTAGGTTCTGCCAACCAAAAAGAAAATCAGCTTATAGAGCGATTAAGAGCACAGGGTTATCGGGTGGTTCTGTTGGGTCATTTAGACGCTCAAGAGTTGTTGCAATCAGTGACTCCCGATGTAACCATTCGCGTAAGCAACGAAACTTACGAACCGAGACTTGTACTCTCGCAACTTATGAAAGTGATAGAAGAGGAATCTTCAGCGCCCATCTTCCTCATAGTGCGTCTGAATGGAATGCATGCGCCCTGGCGTCCAACGATATCAGAATTTGCATTTAAAGATCTTTTATTTGGTGGGATTCAGCGAGGTCTAATGGATGCCGTGCTGTTTTCGCATCTTCGCACTCTCGATAGGGAACTTGAATGGCACTTTGGTGAGCTTTTTCGCTCTGAAATTTTTTCGAAGATGGATTTTATTGTCACCGCAGAGCGAGGATTTGACCTCGGCTTGAATCTATCTCGCTCTGATGTAAGCAAGCCCACCTTCAAGGAAGACCTACTTATTAACGAAGAATCATTGCGTGTTCCGCTTGGAATTGCCTTCGCAAATTCAAGTGGAAATGGTCGAGGTGAATCACTTATTGCAACTTCAGTGGTCAGCTCACATATCGACCTTGCGCGCAGTCTCTGGGAAAATTTTGGGATCAGCGATGTAAAATTTCCGGTGGAGTCTCGACGTTTGTGGCAGAAATCAACTGTCGTTTCTTTGCGACCCACAACAGCGAGTTTTTCGCTCAGCGATAGCGACGTTTCAACACGTTCTTTACCGGTGAGAAGTTTGTTGCAGGAAGGGGTTTTATTCACTGACTCAGATTCGGCTGGTGGTTTTTTAAAATACACCTCACAGCCTCTTCCAGCTCGGATTCGAGTTACCGATGCCTATGGCTGGCCTGTTCAGCACTCGTTGCTATTGCCGGCAGGCGAACAGTTCCGTCAAGTCTCCAAACGTGGGCAACGAGAAGACGTCATTGGTCGGGTCAATAGCCGATTCGTCCGCGAATCACGCCGCGTCATACGACAAGGTCGGCGTTTCCCATTGCGATTGCGCTTTAAGTTTCATGATGAAACTCCAGTCGATTTGACTTTTGCAGAAACAGCAACAGCAGATTCCAAATTCACAGCCTCACTGCCTGCAGAGCTGAAGCTCATGAGCAAGCGCAGCGATGCCGCGACGTTAATTCATCGCATTGTTGGCACGGCTAAAGCTGAGCAGATTGTTGATCTTAAAGGTGGAGTGAATTCATTCCGTTTTACGGAATCCCAGGGAAAAGCCGTTTTGGTTGCATGTCCAGAGGCATACGCTTTTACCCCGCAGGCAATTACAAATGCGATAGGGCAAAAGTCGGTGTGTTTGCTCGAACCTCCCGAGCACGAGCGAGTCCAGCGGCTGCGAGAGAACGGGCGTAAAATTGTATCGTTATGGTTGGTCGAAGATGAAAATCAAATCTGTAAAGAACAAGTTGAAGACGAAAGAGAAGAAGGCGAATTTGCTGACTGCAACGAAGCGTCTCCAAGCGGCCTCGGACGCTGACCTTATTTTCGAAACTTTGAATGCCTTTTGGCCAAACGCAAAGTGCGAATTGGAGCACAACAATGCCTTTCAATTGTTGCTTGCGGTTGTGTTAAGTGCACAGACGACCGATAAAGCCGTCAACAAAGCTCTTGCGCCGCTCTTTCAGAGTCATCCCGATTTTTCAGCTTTTGACTTGGTTGAATTGGGTGAAAAAAACTTTTTAAAAACCATTAAAAGTATTGGTTTGGCTCCGACGAAAGCTAAAAACTCTCTCCTTCTTGCAAAAAAACTGATTGCCGAGCACGGCGGAGAGGTTCCGCTTGAGCGAGCTCCCCTCGAGGAGCTTCCAGGTGTTGGACGCAAAACAGCCAATGTTGTTTTGAATGTTCTGAAAGGTCTTCCGACGATGGCAGTGGATACGCACGTGGCGCGAGTGAGTGTTCGAATGGGGTTGGCGCGTCCAAGTGAAAATAGGCTACAGATTGAAAGTGATATCTTGCAGATTTTGCCCTCGAAATGGGGGGTAAAGGCACATCATTTGTTAATTTTTCATGGGCGGTACCATTGTACAGCTCGAAATCCCCGATGCACGGAATGTCCCGTTCGCGATTTTTGTCGACAGATAGGTATAAAAAAAACCACATAGTTTCCGCTCATTGAAATAAGCACTCATGTCCTGATTCATTTGTTCCGAGAGAACTTACAGTTGGTTTGTCATCGAGGGGGCGGGTTATGAAGCTTATTTCAGGCAGCTGGGCTGCATTTTGGCTTTTGGCGGCCTGTTCTGCTGCGACCCCAATCACAATCACGCCTCCAACCGGAAACAAGACAGACGTCGCAATTCCAGGCAATGGCACAGCGAACCAGGTCCAGAAACCAAATGAAAGTGCTGTTGGAAGTTCGAAGAATTCTTCGGCAAATTCTTCGGCAAATTCTTCGACGGGTTCATCAGGAGTGAGCGTGACTCCTGTCTACAATTTTGTCTCGGCACAAGCAGAGTGCTCGATGTGCCATGCATCTGGCTCTAAGAGCGATGGCGTTCGTGAAGTCCCGCTCAATAATGAGCAAGATTGGCGAAATAACAAAGCAAGAATAAAATCAGCCGTGATCAATGGTTCGATGCCAGAGCCGGCAGGACTTCCTGAGCCTAAACGATCTGCTCTGATTAAATATGTCGAGTCCCTTTGATTGGAAGAACATGCAAATTAAGTGAGGAATGAAGTGTGAAATTTTTTGTTCAACTTAAACATTGAACAAAAAATGCATGACGTCTCCGTCTTTGCACACGTACTCTTTTCCTTCCTTGCGGTACAAGCCGGCTTCACGAACTTTACTTTCGCTTCCTAATTTGAAAAGATCTTCGCACGCATAGACTTCTGCGCAAATAAAGCCTTTTTCAAAATCAGAGTGAATCACTCCAGCGGCCTGAGGAGCTTTGGTGTCTTTGGGTATCGTCCAGGCTCGAACTTCCTGAATACCGGCTGTGAAATAAGTCTGCAAGCCAAGAAGATTATATCCGGCGCGAATGAGTCTGTTTAAGCCGGGTTCGGTTTGACCCAGCGATTCGAGATATTGTTTTGCTTCCTCTGCTTCGAGTTGGCCGAGTTCTTCTTCGAGGCGCGCAGAAACAACAACAACACCAGATCCTTCTTTGGATGCGATCTCTTTTACTGTTTGCACGTGTTTGTTTGATTCACCCATGTCAGCCAAGTCAGCCTCAGACACATTTGTTGCGTAGAGTATTGGTTTTGCAGTGATGAGATGCAGCGACTTCAAGAATTCAAGTTCGTCTTCGGTGCAACCAGGAAGAAAGGCGCGTGCAGGCTTCAATTGTTCGAGATGAGCTTTCAATCGACTTCCGACGTCATGACTCAACAGAACTTTTTTGTCGTTGCTTTTGAGCGATTTGGAAAGCCGCTCGACGCTCTTCGAAACCGTTTCAAAATCAGCGTAAACCAACTCGGTATTGATAGTGTCAATGTCACGTGCAGGATCAGTGCTGCCGTCGACGTGAATAACGTCTCCGTCTTCAAAACAGCGGACAACGTGAACAATTGCATCAACCTGACGGATGTGGCCTAAAAACTGATTGCCAAGCCCTTCGCCACGGCTTGCACCGCGAACAAGTCCTGCAATATCAACAAACTCGATAAATGTTGGGAGAACTCTTTTACTTTTGATGATTGCATCAATCTTTGCAAGGCGCTCGTCAGGTACCGCAACTCGCCCCACGTTTGGGTCAATCGTACAGAAGGGGTAGTTGGCCGCCTGTGCCCCAGCTTTAGTGACGGCATTAAAAAGGGTTGACTTTCCTACGTTGGGCAGACCAACGATTCCACAGTTAAAGCCCATGTTTCCTCCTGGGGGTTTCCGCGTCTCTTCAGTGGGTTGTCAATAGCTCCGGGTCCACTTTGAGGCAAGCTTTCTTCCTGCCGTTGACAGACGCCAGGAGCGTGCTAAAGGAGTGTTTCTGACTTTGAGGTCGAAGATTGCTGAAAATGTATTTTTGGTCTCTTCGTCAGCTTAAATCAAGCTGTTCCTCTTTGTATTTACCGAGGATGTAGATAGAATGAACACAACTCAGCAGTCGATTCAGGAAGCTAGCAAAGTAAGAGCTGGTGCCGAGGCCGGAACTCTTGACTCTATTCGTCTCGCGCAGGAAGGTCGTGCTTTGGAGGGCGCTTCAGCGTCCGACAACAGCATCGCAGAAATCGACAGCTCCGTTGGGCTTCTCGAACAGCTGAACATGCCTTCGTGTCCAGAGCACTTGAAGGCGATGCTCGAAGAGACGAGCCTTGAGCAGCTCGTGTTTTGGAAGCTTCAGGGTTTGTTCGAACGCTTTGAAGACGAGCTCCCGGCCAACATTTTGAAGACTGTGCTTTCACACGTTGAGCGTCCGCTTTTCGCTCTTGTGTTGAAGAAGACTCGCGGAAATCAATCGAAGGCTGCAGATGTTCTCGGTTGTAATCGCAATACCCTTCATCGCAAGCTGAAAGGCTTCAGCATTCAGCCACGCGATGTGCGCAAGGTTCTCAAGACCCGCAATCGTCGCAGCATTGCAGACCTCTTGAACGAACTCGCTGACTGATTCTCTCACCGTCTAGGTTGGATTTATGGCGCAACTTGAGGAAAGACGTTCCAAGAGCGCTTTGAATCTACCGCATTCTCTTGAGGCTGAGGTTGCAGTCATTGGAGCTGTCCTCACCAATCCAAGTTCCGCTATTGAGCAGACTGAAAAGCTCGTGGCGGACTATTTTTTTGTCGAAACTCACCGAATTATTGTCGACGCCATGCGCGAACTTCTCTTCGAGAGTGTTCCCCCTGATCTAGTCAATGTTCATGAAAAGCTTCGATTTCACAATCGGCATCAGGCCGTCGGTGATTTTGAAGGCCTGCGTCAATTCATGCACTATGGTGCAAACTCCGAAAACGTTGGCTATTGGCTCGATGTAGTAAAACGTTTTTGGGAACTACGACTTGTTGTTGAAAAATGCTCAGATCTCGCAACTCGCGGACGTCGAGTGGCAGAGGCAAGCGTTGAGTCGTTTCTCGCCGAAGCAGAAGAAACATTCATGCAGCTGGCAGCCACGCGAGGTCACACAGGCCTCACACCTGCTTCGGTGGTTGTTCGCGATACGATTCAAGAGCTCAACAATCTAATGAATAACCCAGGCGGGATGACTGGCGTTCCAAGCGGTTTTTCCGATTTGGACACAATCACAGCCGGATTCCAACCAAGCGACCTCATTATTGTCGCGGCTCGTCCTGCAATGGGAAAAACATCGCTTGCGCTCAATTTTGCACAGAATGCTGCAATTGGTTTCAAGAAAAATGTTGCAATTTTTAGCCTTGAAATGAGCAAGCATCAGTTGATGCAGCGTATGCTCTCCACGGCCGCCCGTATCGAGGCGCATCGCTTCCGCGACGGAAAAATGAGTGCCGAGGAATTGCATCGTCTGTATCCAGAGGCAGTGAATTTTCAGACCGACCACTTGATGATCGACGATACACCCAGCATTAGTTTGCTCGATTTACGCAGTCGGTGTCGACAAATGAAACGCGAAAAGCGCTCGGTTGATATGGTGATTATTGACTATCTTCAGCTCATGACTGTTGGAACCAACTTAGCTTCCAAGTCCTCTCGTGAGCGAGAAGTTGGTATGATTAGCCAAGGCCTTAAAGCGCTCGCAAAAGAGCTCTCATGCCCGGTCATTGCTCTCGCACAGTTGAACCGCGGCCTCGAACAGCGCCCCGACAAACGGCCTCGTTCGTCTGACCTTCGTGAGTCCGGCTCAATCGAGCAGGATGCCGACATGATCATGTTCATTTATCGTGATGAGTACTATCACACCGACTCACCTGACAAAGGTATTGCTGAAATCATCATTGGCAAGAACCGTCATGGCCCTACGGATACAGTAAAGCTCGCGTTCCAGAGCGAATTTACTGCATTTCATAATCTGGCAAAAAGCTATTGACCGTCCTCAACACTTCATCAATCCGCAAGAGAAGCTCGTGCCGATTGATGGGTTTGGAGAGATGCTCATCGAATCCGGCAGCTAAGCTTCTTTCGCGATCTTCTCGCATGGCATGTGCACTCAGTGCGATTGCAGGTTTTCGGAAGCCTTTGCTGCGTAAATATCGAATTGTCTCATAGCCATCAAAATCTGGCATCTGAATATCCATGACCACGACGTCGTAGCAATTCTCCAACGCCAATCGCGCACCACTTCTGCCATCCTCGGCATGGTCAACAACAGCGCCGGCATGGGTCAGGAAGCGTTGAACGATAAGGCGATTGTCTGGTGCGTCATCGACAACCAAAACTCGCTTGCCATCGATCCTAATATTTTCCGAGGGGACATGCGTTCGGTTGAGCTTCTTCAGTTCGGCGAGATTATTTTCATGCAAATTCAGGAATTTTGCTGGGCCAATCGGAAGTGAAATTTCAAAACAGCTTCCTTGGTTTTGTGCACTCCAAAGAAGTTGGAGGTTCCCTCCCAACAAATTGGCTAAACGGCGGGAGAGCACAAGCCCTAAACCAGTTCCGCCGAAACGTCTGCGTGTCGAAGAATCTGCCTGAACAAAAGGTTGGAAGAGTCTTTCTTTTTGTTCCTCTGTCAGACCCAAACCCGTATCAATGACTTTTACTTTCAAAATTGATTTTCGGGGATGAAGTTCAGTCGAGACTTCAATCTTCACTTCGCCGCGATCGGTGAATTTAACCGCGTTGCCGATAATGTTGATGAGTATTTGCCGAAGCTTTGTTCCATCGGCGCGAATGGACTTGGGAAGTAAACCATGGTTTTCCAGACGCAACGCAACAGCTTTTTCTCGCGCTTGCAGGCTAAGAAGAGTTGTTACGTCCTCAATGAAACTGAGCAATTCAAGGTCTTCTTCTTCAACTTCCAATTTGCCCGCTTCAACTTTGCTTAAGTCAAGAATTTCGTCGATGATTTTGGCGAGCTGTTTTCCATTTCGGAGAATTGCCTGCAGCGCTGATTGCCGCTCTTCTTCAGAGTTTTGGAAATTTCCGACGAGTTCGGCAAAACCCATGATCGCACCGAGCGGAGTGCGAATTTCGTGGCTCATATTGGCCAAAAATTCACTTTTAGCCTGATTGGCAGCATCAGCAGCCTCTTTAGCTTCTCTGAGTGCGAGTTGGGCGATTTTGTTTTCTGTCACATCTTCAGCGACACCAACCACACGATAGACACGTCCAGAGGAATCGCGCACAGCGAAGGATTTGAGGCTGAGCCACTGCGTTTCGCCAGTTTTATTTTGAACTCTGAACTCAACAATCGAATCGTGTCCTAAAGTCAGGTCGCTCAAAAACGAACGCGCGAGGCTTAAGTCAGTGGGATGCACTCGACGCAAAACCTCTGAAAAGAATGCTTGTCCAACCGCTGGTTCAAGTCCCAGAAGGGGCTGGAAAACCGGACTAATATAGACAAGCGATGCCGCTCGAACGTCATAAATCCAAAAGGCTTCTTTCACGTTTTCCGCAAGTTGTTCAAACCTTTTTTTCCACTCGTGCAGTTCTTTTTCTTCGCGCTTGTATGCACTCACATCGCGAATCACCACACAGAAATTCTTTGAATACGGGGTCTCTGATGGAAGTGACGTGACCAAAACGTTGGCCCAGAAACCCTCGCCTGATTTACGGATACGGCGGGTTGTTTCTTCATGGTAGTTCAGCTTGTCCGCTTGTGCGAGTGAATTGATTGTCTGTCCTGAAAGCAGCTCTGTGCGGGGGCTGAGCACAGAGATATGACTTCCCTTCAACTCTTCTTGAGAATACCCCAAAACGGAGACAACAGCGTCGTTACAGAATTGAATGAAACCTTCTTCACAAAGCACGAGAATCGCCGCGTCACGCACTCCACTCAAGAGTCGTTTGGTTCTTGCCTCGCGGTCACGAAGGGCATGAATCGCAGTTTGGAATAAAGTTACATCCTCGCAGGTCCCGAGAATGAGACGATCGTTTTCCTGACCGATTGGTTGGTAAATTTGCGACGCCGAACCGTTTTGTGCGACTGCCGTCAGTTTCACTTGTAGCCAAAGGATCTCTCCCGATTCACTTTTCAAGCGGATGCGTGATTCAAGAGTGCCTTGTGTAAGTCCACGAAGGGCTGAAAACAGGTCAAGAACATTGGATGCATCTTCCGGGAAGACCCAGTTTGGCAGACGTCCTTCGCACAGGTCTTCGAAGACTTGCGCACTGGCGCGTTGAAAAAGTTTCTGACTTGTTGAATTCGCAAAGAGAATTTTGCCCTTCGGGCTGGCGATGAAAATAGCGAGTGGAAGTGCCTCGCTCCAGTGTGCTAAACGTGGATCTTTGAAGATTAATTCTCGCCGCTGATCTTTTTGCTTAAACCAGAGTTTCAGGTCGTTTTTACGACTGAAGAAAAACCATGCAACAATGAATCCACCCAAGAAAGCCAAATGAAAGAGGACCCAGCCCGGCAGAATCATAAACTTTCAGTCCCATGCATGATTTTAAAAAGCATTGAAGGCAGAAAGATAGCAAAAAAATTCCGCTTTTCCTGCCGGGCTGCGCTACCACGCGCTCTGGGGAGCTTCCAATAAAATTATCTCTCTTGGCCGCAAATCTACCTGAATAGTAATAATCTTGGTCAGACCCAAGTTTAGAATTTCTCCCGATAAATGCTAGGAACTCTGCTGATGTTGGGAATTTGATACCGGCATTCTTCATTTTTTTACCTGCCTCTCCGAATAACTTAGGGCTGATTTGCAGTTTCGCTCGAAGAAAGGCCGCGCTTTGCAGGAAAAGGTCGAAATTGTTTGGATTCACAGACCTTTAGGTGCTCCCGTGGGTGAACGACACCAGCACGGAGTAGTCCTGTCGATGCGTGATGGAAAAATTGATGAGATTTCGGGTGGTTTGGCCGAACTTAAGAGTCCTGCGGAAGGTGTCAGCACAATATTTGTCGTAAATCCGAGCCAGTTTTCTCAGTATAGAACTGAAATTGTTGAGTATTTTCAGAGCACCTCGGCCTCGGGACGGATCGGCTTCGTGTTGATTGAAGATTTGCGACCGATGACCATTCGAACCTGGAAAAAACTTAGATTGGCAGAGGCTCCAAGCTGGCTCCTTGCGATTATCCGAGCGCCCATCTCATTCAATTTTATGATGGCCGAAATTCAGCGTGCGGCTCAAACTCTGGTCGTGGTGGCGAGTCAAAACGCATTGAGTGGTTTACTCGCGCTGAGAGAGAGTGAGGCACGTGCAATCAACGAAATTGGTTTGGCAATGACCAACCACTCGACTGTCGACAGCATGGTGCGATTGGTTTTGGAAAAAGCCATTGATTTGTGTTCGGCAGATGCGGGATTGGTTTTGTTGCGTGAGAATTTTGGTGCCAATTACAGAGAGGGGGTCAATGAAATTAAATTGCTCCGCTCCTCGGGGCATCGTTTTTTTCAAAAGGCGCGGATTTGTAAGAGTCAGCATCTGAAATTAGCAAGTGATTCACTTGACCCGGAAAGAAATGCGACAATTTCTTTTATACTCAACAACGTGTGCGGCGTTGTTTGGGAAGAAGGCTGGCAGGGGCCAATGCCATATGGAAGCGCTCGGGTTGGCTCGGTAAATCCATGTTTGCCAGAATTGCAGTTTGAATTCGATTCGCGCAATTATGCGATTCGAAGTTTTTGTCTTTTTCCATTGCGAACTCCTTCCGGCGAAGTTGTTGGTTTCGTCTTACTTGCTAATAAAAAATCGAAAAAGAATGTGTTTCTTGATTCGATTGATGACATCACGAATGGGGTTGAATTCTTCAACACCCATGACTTGAATTTGCTTGAAGCCATGGGAGCGCAGGTGGGTGTGTCCCTTGATCACGCGCGCTTGATTCAAGATTTGAAAAGAGTTTTTGAGAGCTTTGTACAAGCGAGCGTGGTTGCTATCGAGTCGCGGGATCCGTCAACAAAAGGGCACAGTGAACGGGTTGCTGTTCTGACTGTTGGGCTTGCGGAGGCTGTCAATTCGACTTCTTCAGGTCAGTATGCATCGGTTTCGTTTAATGCGAGTCAACTCTACGAAATAAAATATGCCGCATTGCTGCACGATTTTGGTAAAATTGGTGTTCGCGAGAATATTCTGCGTAAAGAGCGGAAGCTTTACCATCATGAGCTGATGACTATTCAAGAACGCTTCCACAATCTTGAGAAACAGCTCAATTTGAAGTGCCTTGAGGAGTATCTGGAACGTCTCATGAGCCGGGGACAAGTGCCCAGTCGTGAAGACATCGATAGGATCCATTTGGACGTGCAGAATATTTCCAAAAAGTTGAAGGGCTATTGGGAAAGTATTCTTGAAGCTAACGAGCCTTCGGTTGTGAGCGCCGAGAATTTTCAAAAAATCTTGGAGATTGCTGCAATTCGCGCGTTGAAAGACGAGGAAAATGCGCAACTTCTTCTTTCCGATGAGGTTGAAAAGTTGACAATCAAAAGAGGGTCATTGTCGGTTTCCGAGCGCATAGAAATCGAAAGTCACGTGACCCACTCGTTTAAATTTTTAATAAGCATTCCCTGGACGCAGGACTTAGCAAATGTTCCAGATATTGTTCATGCACACCATGAGCGTTTGAATGGAACTGGGTATCCTCGACGTCTTGTTGCAGATGAGATTCCCATCCAAGCGAAAATTATGGCTATAGCCGATGTTTATGATGCTCTTGTTGCCGTTGATAGGCCATATAAACTCGCTCTGCCACACGAAAGAGCGCTCAATATTCTTCAGGGTGAAGTGCATGATGGCAAGCTCGACCCAGATCTGTTCAGGATCTTTGTTGAAGCACGCGTTGGTGAGCTTATCAAATTACCAAATCTTGATGAAGAATCAGCGGCCTGAAAAGAAGCAACAGTCCCCTTGTGAGTCCTTAATCGCTTTGAGACACTCCATTCATGATCTCTCATAAACCGAGTGAACTTGATTGGGGAGAATGCATGAAGCAGGGTCCATATTTTTTCACGAGTCGAATCTTGTTTGTCTCGCTTTTGTTGCAACCACTTGCAATATATGCCGACTCTGCGGATGGCTCGCTGCAGACGCAAGTCAAAACCCAAGAGCCACCCTGCCAATTTGTTCCTTCAATGGATTTCATGAGCGAGCACGCTCGTGCATTCGACCGCGTCAACATGACTTCCGCTGCGTGGTTCGCGAGAACAGTTCAACTCACAGATGATCTTCGCAACCAGGCCTGGCAGAGTCTAGCGGTCAAACCACAACGGGTTCTTGATTTTGTTGCAAAACCGTTTGGTTTGCACTCAACGCTTCTCGAATTTGATGATCAAGTTCTTGTCCTCTACCGGGGAACCGAAGATGTTCTTGATTATGTTTTGAACGGAACGTTCTTTACCACCAAGGGTGACAAGCATGGACTTCCCGGTTGGGTTCACGAAGGCTTTCTGATTAATTTCTACCTCAGTTGGGCACGTGTGAGAAACGCCCTTAAAGAAGCAACTGAGGCCGGTAAAAGCATTGTTTTTGCATCTCACAGCTTGGGTGGAGTTCTGAGCCAATACGCTGCATGGCTTGCCGAAAGCGAGGGCATGAAAGTCATTCGTGTCTATGCTTTTCAGGCACCAAATCCCGGCGATTCTCAATTCAAATCTGCGTTTGACGAACGTTTTGCCGGACGCGCTTCGAATACCTTGTATGGCGACGATGTGACTCCGCATATTCCTCCGATTTTTGAATCTGCCGAAGCCTTTGGGAAAGCTTCGCTCAAGCCGTTGGCATCAACACTTGTCAAACTTCTTGACAAGGCCAATTATGGAGCCCTTGCTGGGCGTTTTGGTTTGGATGCACAAGGCAATCAATCGCCTATTTCTGAATCGCGGTTGCCGAGCTCAGAGATTGAATATTGGACTGCATATCAAAAAAAGATGGGAGGCCAGCCGTTTCCCTTGGGCATGAATTCTCAAACACCTGTTATTGCAGATCATGACATTGATCGAGTTTTATGTGCACTTGTTAAAAATGCTCTTACTAGATAACTTATTGTAATAAATGTGATTGAGTGAAAATCTCAAGTCTTAGAAAAAAAATCCGATACCCATTTCTGCTGTGTGGGAGACATTCATGGGTTTTTTCGGAAGATTTTTTTTCTGCGCATTTTTCTTTGCTCTCTTGCAAAGTTGCAAACCCTCAAGTTCAACATCCACACAATCGAAATTGGATGCCTCGTTGCCGGAGTCTGAGCCATTGAGTCTTTGTGAAAATAGTTGGGAACAAAAACCGGGAACGACAGATTACACTACATATGACAGTTATAACAAAAGAACTTATGCGAAACCAGATCGGTCGGAGTCGCAAACATTGTTGGGTAGCAAGTCGCAGGCCATTCGCCCCTTGTGTGCGCGCGCAAGATTTTTAAAAAAATGTTTTGACAAAGCTGTCATGGAAAACAACTCGAGCGCCGGGATCAAATTTAAGCGTTGGGCTGAGGCTCACGGTATTCATCCTGCCTTAGCATTAATGGCCAAAACCGAGCAGGAAACTAAAATGGGTTCGCTGCCGGATTCTTGTTATGGCCGCACCTGCAATGGAATTGGAATAGGTCAGATCATTACCGCCATTGATGAAAATGGACGAGTCCTTTCGAGTAGCGACTCTCGGTGGGAAGGAATTTCTTTTAACATACTTACAAATCTTCAATATTCATTACGAGTGATTGCTGATAAGACTGGTTATTCAAACTCGTTGTGGGATCTCGCGTTTCGATACAATGGCAGCGTGTACGCCCGGATGTATGCGGGAAATGTCGTAGGATATTATGCAAATTTAAAATCCTGCGGTCTCTACTGAAACCGTATTTTGCTGAGGCGAAGGCAATGAGAATCAAGAAACATGCAATGACTTCGCTTGGATCCTGTGTCGTTTTCTTTTTTTTTCCAGCGTGCAAGAAGAACCCGAAGTGGGTCGAGGGTTCGGATGTTCTGGCGGTTGCTGAGCAGGATGTCGACTACTCTCTGCGTTTGAATGATGATCCCTCGGTTCGCCCAGCACTGCCGTTTGCGGCCGGTGCAGATTATCTTGATATTCGCGGTGTCGGCGATACAGCTTGGTCGAATTTAAAAGCCGCAACGCCACCCGTTTCTGGGATGGCTGCAGCACTTAAGAAATTTGATCCCACGCGCTCAATCTTAAAAGGTGATTTGAATTTTGTGAATTGGGAGTCAGCAGTCGGTTCAAAATGCAATGGGTACTACAATGTCGATTATGCATTTTTGTCGAGTCCTGTGGCTATAACCGAAGCTTTTAATCACGGCTTTAATTTGTTCGGTTTGGCAAACAATCATTCTGAAGATTGCAGCAAAGCTGAAGGTCCGGCGGGGGAGTCAACGAGCGGCGCAATTTCAACACAGAAGAATATGAAGATACTGTCAAACGGTAAACAATTCTTGTGGCATGGTGTGGGACCTGGTGCAGGTTTTGTGAGTTCCCCCAGTCTGCTGACTTTCACAATCAAGGGGCGATTGGTGAAAGTTATTTTTGCTTCCGTTGCATTCCAGAACTGGGATTGTGTTGATTCAATGTGTGAAGCAAATGTTCAGTCGCTGATGAATGCAATGAGAGATGCGCAAGGTGATTTGCGGATTTTATCGGTTCACTCGCAGGGGAGTGATGCATTCTTGCGTGGTAAAAACTGGGCTGAAAAATTTATCCGCGAATACTCTGGAAACGTTGTTTTTGCCAGTGGTCCGCATACTTGGGCTGGTGTAAAAGTGATTCCCGCAAATGCGGAGCGCACTGGAGTTGTTTTTCACGGTCTAGGCAACTTCATGCACAATCAAGTTGCGCCTAATCCTGATAATCTCATTGGTCGCGTGTTGCTTGACATCCGAACTCTGAAGCCCAAGCAGGTGCAGGTTATTCCGGTTTTGAATAATGCGTATAGTGTGGACGTCGTTCTTGCTGGGCCTAGTAAAGGTTTGCCAAAAGCAAATGTGGAGTGGCAACGAGCAACCGTGAATGCCCATGTCGGAGTTCCACTCGGTTTTGCAAATATTAAATAAGAATCCTCAGAGAATGTTGTTTGCAATTGCTGATTAAGTACCTCGTTTTGCGCAGATCTCTGAAAAAAAGAGGCGATCCTCGTGCGGATCGCCCCGGTAAAATTGCATCCAGACAGTGATGATTACTTTTTCTGGCTCGCGGCAATAAGGTTGAGCGCGCTTCCTGCTTTAAACCAACCGATCTGCTGATCGTTGAAGGTGTGGTTGAGGGTAACGATATCTTTGCTATCGTCGGCATGCTTTACAGTCAGCGTAAGTGACTTGCCGGGAGCAAGGTTTTCGACGTCCAAATCGAATCGGTCATTTTCTCGAATCTTTGCGTAATCTTCAGGGTTCGCAAAGGTGAGTGGCAACATTCCTTGTTTCTTCAAGTTGGTTTCGTGAATGCGAGCAAAGCTCTTGGTGATGATGGCGCGCCCACCGAGGAAGCGAGGTTCCATGGCGGCGTGTTCGCGCGACGAACCCTCACCATAGTTTTCTTCACCAACAACAATCCAGCCGATCTTTTGCGCCTTCAAATCACGAGCAACCTGCGGCACGCCTGCGAATGAGTTTTTGGAAACATTCAGAACTGAATCCATTTTATCATTAAAGGCGTTCGTTGCAGTGATCAGCAAGTTGTTTGAGATGTTGTCGAGATGGCCACGATATTTGAGCCACTTGCCAGCCGCCGAGATGTGGTCGGTGGTGCACTTTCCTTTTGCCTTAATGAGCAGGGCAAGGTCTTTAAAGTCTTTGCTTGTGTCAGGCTTGCTAAATGCGCTCAATGCTTGCAAGCGATCCGAGGCTGGATTGATTGCAACGTTGACCGCTGAGCCATCTGTTGCAGGCGGAACAAAGCCAACTTCATCAGGAACAAATCCTTTTGCGGGCAAGTCGAGGCCTTGAGGAGCTTCGAGCTTGACTGCTTCGCCCTTGTCGTTCGTCAGAGTGTCTTGAGTGAAGTCAAAGCTGAGTGACCCTCCAAGAGCAAGCGCAACAACTGTTTCAGGTGAGGCAACAAATGCGTGAGTTTGAGGGTTGCCATCGTTGCGTGCAGTAAAGTTACGATTGAAAGATGTGATGATTGAGTTGGCCGTGCCATCTTTAACGTCGTGACGCTTCCACTGACCAATGCATGGTCCGCATGCGTTCGCCAGCACTTTGCCGCCAATCGCTTCGAGCGCTGCGAGCTGTCCGTCGCGCTCGATCGTTGCGCGGACCTGTTCTGAGCCAGGAGTGATTGTAAATTCGGCCTTTGCTCTGAGGCCCCGAGCTGCCGCAGCACGTGCAATATTTGCAACGCGGTCGATGTCTTCGTACGAGGAATTAGTACACGAACCAATCAAAGCAACTGTCAGTTTCTCTGGCCAATTGTTATCCTTGACGGCTTTCGCGAATTCGCTGATCGGGAATGCGCGGTCGGGGGTAAACGGACCATTGATATGAGGTTGCAGAGTATCAAGATTGATTTCGATGACTTGATCGAAATACTTCTCTGGGTTCTTTTCGACATCAATGTCTGCACGCAGGAGCTCTGCATTTTTCTCTGCCATCTGTGCAACAGAGTCGCGGCCGGTTTTACGCAGATAGTCAGCCATGCGTGAGTCGAACGGAAACACTGAGGTTGTAGCACCAATTTCAGCACCCATGTTGCAAATTGTGCCTTTGCCGGTGCACGAGAGTGAGGCGCAGCCAGGGCCGAAATATTCAACAATAGCGCCTGTTCCGCCCTTGACCGTGAGGATGCCCGCGAGTTTCAGGATGACGTCTTTGGGTGAAGTCCATCCCTTGAGCGAACCTGTGAGTTTGACGCCAATGACCTTTGGCCATTTCAATTCCCAGGCCATGCCAGCCATGACATCAACGGCATCCGCGCCACCAACGCCGATTGCGAGCATGCCCAAGCCACCTGCGTTTGGTGTATGGGAGTCGGTTCCGATCATCATCCCGCCCGGAAATGCATAGTTCTCAAGAACCACTTGATGAATAATTCCTGCACCTGGTTTCCAGAAACCGATGCCATATTTAAGCGAGACTGAAGACAGAAATTCGTAAACTTCAGCGTTGTCTTTGTTGGCAGCAGCAAGGTCCGACTTTGCACCATTTTCGGCTTGGATAAGGTGGTCGCAATGCACGGTTGATGGAACTGCAACTTTAGGAATTCCTGCCGACATGAATTGCAGTAATGCCATCTGGGCCGTGGCATCTTGCATTGCAACTCGGTCGGGATAGAAATCAACGTAGTTCTTTCCCCGTCCGAAATTCTGAACGCTCTCTGCCTTGAGTGTTTCGGCGGAGGGAGCCAAGTGCGAGTAAAGAATTTTTTCTGTCAGAGTGAGCGGGCGATTTAGCACGCCACGAGCTGTTTGCAGACGCGCTGACATGTTGTCGTAAACTCGTTTCATCATATTCAGATCTTGAATCATGATATTCTCTCCGTTCATAACTATAGGTGATGAGCAAGCCTAAAAATATGCTGGAAAGAGATTACCATTAGGGATTCTCTCTCGGAAGAATTCGAACCCTTGAATCTTTTGAAATCTCCATAGAAGGTTTTGATACCGAGAATGCGTCCAGTGGATGATATTCGGCTGAAATATTCAGCGTTTTATTGAAATTTCTCTTTTTTTTTAATCAGGCTTGACAAGGAGGGGACGCATCAGCTAATCCCCGAGGCGCTAGAGACGGCCCTTTCGTCTAGAGGCCTAGGACACCTCCCTTTCACGGAGGCGACACGGGTTCGAATCCCGTAAGGGTCACCAAAAAACCGTAGGTTAAATCCTGCGGTTTTTTTGTTTTTGGGCATTTTTGGGGTTTTAGCCGTTTTGGCCTGATGCTTTCTCGATTAAACTAAAAAAAAAGCGTCCTCAGCGGGAACGCTTTTTTGCAGAGACCCTTTCGTCTAGCCGGTCCAGGACACCTCCCTTTCACGGAGGTAACACGGGTTCGAACCCCGTAAGGGTCACCAGGTCTTTCTGCCTTAGGCCTTCTTACCCCAGGAAGAACACCAGCCCGTTGATTTTACTTTGCCGCTTTGAATCACTTGGCAGCTACCCACTTCCACACCATCGACTTGTCCTGCGGCTTTATAGAAAATGCAGCTTGCACAATTCTGATTCGCGAAGGCAACGCCGCTTTTCTCTTGCTGGAGATTTGCAGCGACGTTTGCTTTGTCGTGTTTGTAGTTGAGGCCGCTTGCCATGGGGTCGGTTTCGCTCACCAGCGTCAGGGCCTCTCCGCCCGAGCCAGAAGTACCGCCTGCGGCAGCAGGGGTGGCTTCAGCAGCTCCGGCGGTTGGGGCGTTTGCAGGTGAAGAAGAGCTTTCCGAAGGTTTGGAACACTGCGTGCAGGCATTTAACGCGCTGATTGCCGGCAATCCAACAAGCACTCCAAGACTCATTTTAATCACATCGCGACGCGATTTAGACTGACTCATACGTGCACCTCTCTTTTTTAGGTTGCAGTTCAAATTAAAAGGGTCCTTTAAAGATTAAAGAACCCTTGGAAAGAGGCAAGTGCAGTGTCTGATTTCACTCGCGTCAAGTTTTAGATGAACGCGCGAAACGCCACGCATCCGTTGGTGCCGCCGAATCCAAATGAATTTGAAAGAACCCCATTTAGGCGGCGCTCAACTGCCTTGTGGGGAGTGTAGTTGAGATCGCAGTCGGGATCAGGATTTTCCAGGTTGATCGTTGGCGGAATAAGCCCTGTGTGAAGAGCCATGACGCTAAAGACCGCCTCAATTCCGCCCGCGGCTCCAAGCAAGTGTCCTGTCATGCTTTTGGTGGAGCTGATGTTTAAATTGCGCGCATGCGCTCCGAACAGAGTTTTGATGGCGGCTGTTTCATTGGCGTCGTTTGCCTCGGTCGAAGTTCCGTGAGCATTAATGTAGCCAATGTCTTCCGGCCGCAGGCCTCCGGTTTGGAGAGCTTGAGCCATCGCCCGCACTGCTCCTTCGCCGCCGGGAGCCGGAGAGGTCATGTGATAGGCGTCGCCGCTCATGCCATACCCACAAAGCTCGGCATAAATACGAGCGCCTCGGGCTTTCGCAAATTCGAGGTCCTCAAGAATTAAAACGCCTGCACCTTCACCCATCACAAATCCTTCTCTTTTGTCATCAAACAAGCAGTTGTGACACAAATATTCGGGCCTTTGGCGCCTGTTTCCATGGCGGTAATTCCGGCAGCCATATTGGCGATGAAGCCGGGGATCGTAAACGGCGATACACGGCTAGGGTCTTTTTCCTGCATGGTGACGATTTGCTCTTCTAGGTATGACAGACCACCGACGCCAACGCCAATCGAAACGCCAGTCTCATTTTTTAGGGCATCCGTAAGCTCCAGGTTTGCGTCTTGCATTGCCATTTTGGCAGCGGCAACTGACAATTGCACAAAACGCTGGTTGCGGCGGGCTTCTTTTTCATTCGAAAAGAACGGCGCAGGGTCGAAATTTTTACACTCACCTCCAATTTGTACGGATTGTTTCTCGAGGTTTATTTGCGTCACTTTGCTGATGCCACTCACGCCATTGAGGACGGCTGACCAGCAGCTTTCGAGGTTGTTTCCAACGGGAGAGAGAATACCGAGACCTGTCACTGCAACTCGTTTCATGATCATCCTTTCCGTGGGCGATGGCAAGAAGCCAAGCCAATGCGTTGCCGGACTATACGTTTGGGTATAATCCTGCGCAAGAACGGGGGCCTCATGACACAGAAAGTTTACCAGACTCTTATGGCAGCCGAATGTTTCCTTTGGGACTTCGATGGCTGCTTTGCTGATACCGAACGCCTCCATTATTTGGCATATCGCGATGCTTTTGCGGCCTTCGGTCATGTGATTGAAGAGGACGCTTACTATCCGTCATTTACACATCTGGGTGACGGCACTCAGCGCGAAATCGCAACTCATGGCTTGCGGGTGAGCGAAGGAGAAATTGCCTCGCTAAAGGCTCAACTCTATGCAGAATTAATTCGCACTGGGCCGGTGGCTTGCTTTTCAGAAACACGCGAACTTGTGCGGTTGATGCATTTGCGAGGCGCAAAAGTAGCCATCGCAAGCAACAGTTCTGAAGCTGAGATTCGTGCAGTTCTTGCCACCGCCGGGTTCCCTCTCACGGAATTAGATTTGATTGTTGGCAAGAACCCGCAGCTCAGAAAGAAGCCTGCGCCCGATATCTTTCTCAAAGCTCTTGAGTCGCTCTCTCTCAGTCCAGCGCATGCTGTCGTCTTGGAGGACTCAAATCGAGGGTTGATGGCAGCAGCAGCAGCTGGCTGCTCGGCTGTTTGGATGCGGACTCGCTACAATGAAGGGCTGCAGTCAAGCGAACCGCGTTGCGCAGCGTTGACACATAGGGAATTATTAAGTGTGCTGACTTCACTTCCTAAACCTTGATATAGCTGCAATCGAGTTCAGTCATGTGGATGGATAATTGGGTCTTGAATCAGCCCTATCGGCTGTGGTCACAGAACAGAAATGGACCTGCAGAATCGAAGGCATTGTTCCGGTTTTTTGAAAGTCAGCGCACTCTTGTTGTGCTTTCAAGTTCGAATGCAGCCGACCGCGAAACATTTGAAAAGCAATGTCAGGAAAACAATGTTCCCATTGTGAAACGGCGGGGTGGTGGGGGAACTGTTTTACTTGGACCTGGGTGTTTGATTCTAACGTTTGCTTTTTTTGCAAGAGATGTCTTTTCAAATCAAAAATATTTCTCGATGATTAATGGGTTGTGGGCCGATGCACTTGCTGCCGCCGGACTGCCTGGGCTTGTGACCCGTGGGCATTCCGATTTGGCGTTTGGCGACAAAAAGATTGCTGGCACAAGTTTGTTTCGCCGCAAGCATCTTGTCGTTTACCAGGGAAGTTTGTTGGTTGATCCCGATTTTGAATTGATTGTTAAATTGCTTCAACATCCAAGTCGTGAGCCTGATTATCGTGCTGGTCGATCTCACCGCGAGTTTCTCGCTTCAGCATCTGACTTGGGATATCGCGGCACAACTCAAGAACTCGCAACGCATTGTGCGGATTTTTTTGATAAAAATGTCAGACAAGTGTTTTCTTCGGAATTTGCCAGTCTCGATGCGATTCCTGATCATCAAAAATAAACCATCGACCAGTCGACCAATTCGCGGATAAGAGCCATTTAGAAGCACTTCTATGGCAAAAATCAGCAGGGACAGGCAGGAATCTTCTTATCTGCACTTTTCTAATTCTGAGTTCTTCGCCGGCGGGTGGTTTTGCAACTGTTCTGCCAATTCGACCAAAGTCTCAGCTGCGAGAAGTTAATGCATCCAGCTTGTCTTGTGGAATATCTCGGTGACACACGGCTCGCAGTGTTTTTTGATTGAGCATGGACAGAATGATGCCATTTTCGGCTTTCAGCTGCTCAATGAGACGCTCGGCAGGAGTCGCGAATCTCAACAGCACAATATTTGTTTCAGGCTCTCTCACCTCAGCTTGCGGAAATTTATTTCGCAACCATTGCGCGAGCAGTTTTGCCTTCTCATGGTCGAATTTTAATTCTTTGAGGTGGTGGTCAAGTGAGTAGCTCGCTGCAGCAGCAAGAATTCCGCACTGTCGCATGCTTCCGCCAAGTCTTTTGCGAATTAATTTCGCTCGCTTGATATGCTCCTTCGAGCCAATCAAACAACTCCCAGCCGGAGCACCAAGACCTTTTGAGAAGCACACTGAAAGAGTATCAAAAAGTGCTCCATAAGCGCTTAATGGAATCTTGGTTTCAATGTGAGCGTGCCACAGGCGTGCGCCATCTAAATGGAATGCTATTTTCTTCTCAGTGCACCAATGCGCGAGTTGTTGCAGATGTTCAAATGAGTGAATGCGTCCGCCCGAAAACAAGTGCGTGTTTTCAGTGGCAAGGAGTCGAGTTGGCGGGGCAACGATGGAAGCTGAGGGAACGAAAAGCTCTTCAAGAGAATCGAGCTGAGGCAGAAAATCGTCTGTGGTTCTCACAGCAATCGGCTGCACTCCAGCGAGTGCCGAAATTCCACCCGTCTCGGCGCGAAGAATATGGAGGTCGTGCGACGCCAAAACCGATTCACCATGTCGGCAGTGGAGTTGGATTGCAATTTGATTACTCATTGTTCCGGTGGGAACAAACAACGCAGCCTCGTGTGCAAAAAGCTCTGCAATTCGCGTTTCGAGGGCATTCACCGACGGATCTTCATCATAAAAAGAATCACCAACCACAGCGTCAGCCATTGCTTTTCGCATGGCGAGAGTGGGTTGCGTTAAGGTGTCGCTACGGAAGTCTAAAAATTCAGACATGTGCTATTTCAAATTGCCGTATTGATGAGTTTTTCGTTGATGTGCTTTTCGATCTGTAACACGTCTTCCGCACTCAGTTGCACAAGTCGCACGATGTAGCCCGCTGGCGTGGGGTGAGGGACGTCAACGGCCGAACGGATTTCTTCGATACGACCGATACATTTAATGATTTTATTTCCAGCTGAAGCAGGTTCCCCAAGGAAGAGTTGGATCTCGAGCAATGTGCTTTTTGCTTGAAAGGGCTGAGTTTGCGGTTGCGGAACAACAATGAAAAGTCCATGAGGCGCTATTTCAAGAGTCATGAACTTCACAAAACGCGCAGCGCCAAGGCTTCGGATTAAGACGGTGTTCTGAGAGACAGCGGCTGTCCCGAATGGGCCTTCGGGTTGGCCAATAACCCGGGCTGCTGGCGCAATGGCGGCCTCTTCAGTGCGGTGAAACTGGTTTGAAGAAATTGTAGGTTCAGAGATTCGGCTGGGGGTGACCAGAGTGCTGTCGATGATGATCTTGCTCATAAACCCTCCCTCCGGCGCAAAAAGAAACACCTACAAAGGGCGGTCTTTCGCGCGGGAGCCAGGGTCGCAAGTCATCACAACGACTGAACTCTGTCAAGAATTAAAACACGTCTTAAAGAACGCTTTCTGCGACAAGGGTTCTGCAGACTTCTAGGCTGGAAATTCGCTCGGTTGCTGCCCTAAAATTCAACACCAAGCGGTGCTGAAGCACGGCGGGGGCAACCTGAGCAACATGCTCCCATCCGACCTGCGAAGCGTTGTTTAAGAATGCCGCGGCTTTCGCCGCCAAGACCAAACCCTGAGATGCGCGCGGGCTCGCGCCATAATCGACATAGGATTTCACAAGACCGAGTCGGCTTTCGCCTGGTCGGGTGTCTCGAACTAATCGCACGCAGGCTTCAAGAAGTGCCTGCGGCATTGGTATTTGTTCGATAGCTTGCCGAGCATTCACAATAAGGCTTGCGCCGGCAACGGCTGGCAGTTCCTTTTCAGTCGCTGAAAGCGTTGCAACCTGTAATTCGGTTTCAAAATTTGGGTAACCGACGTCGATATTGACTAAGAAACGGTCGAGCTGCGCCTCGGGTAGGGGAAATGTTCCCTCGTTTTCAATCGGGTTCTGAGTTGCAAAAACATAGAATGGGCGCGGTAACTGGCGACTCTGACCATTCAAACTGACCTGCCGTTCTTGCATAGCTTCGAGCAGTGCTGATTGGGTGCGTGGAGAGGCTCGGTTGATTTCGTCAGCCAAGATAAACGGGGCGAAGATAGGTCCCGGTGCGAACGCGATTCGCTTCAGGTCAGGATTTTTTTCATCAAACTGGATGGTGTCTCCGCCCAAAATGTCGAACGGGGTGAGATCAGGGGTAAACTGAATGCGCTTGTAGCCGGAGCCCAAAGCCTGGGCGAGCGAGCGCACGAGGGTCGTTTTGGCAACCCCCGGGGCGCCCGTTAACAAAGCATGACCGCCGCAAAGGACTGTGAGGACAACCAGGTCGATCACCTGCGGTTGCCCGAGCACCTTGGAGCCAAGAAGCCGACGCAGTTCGTGTGTGTTTTCCCGCAATTGGCTCAAATCCATTGTCCACCCCGAGCGTTGAATGAAAGAAGTGTCCGGGATCACAGAGAGGACGTCAAGATTGACCCTGTCCTTCCAGTTCCCTAGAAACATCTGGTCTGTAATTTTTCTGGCAACTTGACTGTAAATGAGCGAACTGCTGAAGCGGAGACAGAAGTCATGACTACGACGACCCCCTCGGAGCGCAACGAGCAAAATCAGCAAAACTTCAAAAAAAATGCTCATGTCTTGGTTGTTGGACCTGGCGTGTTTGGGCGAGCCTTGGCGACCTGTGCGTCTGAAGGAGGGGCGCGGGTCACACTGTTGGGGCTCAATGAAGAAACCTTAAAAGATGCGCGAGAAGAAAAAACTGGTGTCAGTATAGAAATTGCATTGCAAACGATGGATGAATCGGGTCTGAGAAATCTCAGTGGCGCTGTCATCGATTTAATTATTTTGGCAGTTCCTTGTCAGGCGTTGAGAAGTGTCTCGGATTGGTTTCGCGTAACGCTGTGGCCTTTGCTCGCGAAAGATAAGACTCCAGTTATTTTGTGCGCAGCCAAAGGAATCGAACTCAATACGCTCAAACTTCCGCACGAGATTCTTTCTGATTTATTGCCGCCCGAAGTTGGATTCGGAATTCTCAGCGGGCCAAGTTTTGCAAAAGAGCTGCATGCGGGCTTGCCGACTGCAATCGTGGTCGCATCAAAAGATGAGCATGTACGTCGGGTGACGCGACAGCTTCTTCACCGTCCACATTTCCGCGTTTATGGCAGTGACGATGTTGTTGGAGTTGAATTGGGCGGTGCTCTGAAAAATATTATTGCGGTCGTTGCTGGGGTTGTGGACGGACTTGAACTTGGCCACAACGCGCGGGCTGCGGTTGTGACCCGTGGATTAGGTGAGATGGCTCAGATGGGAGTCGCGCTTGGAGCTCAGCCTCTCACGTTCTTGGGACTCAGCGGTTTGGGTGATTTGATCTTGACTTGCACCGGGGATCTCTCTCGCAATCGTCGCTTTGGACTTATGATTGCCCAGCATCATACGCGCCCTTTGGACGAGGTTCTTTCGGATATTGGACAAGTGGTTGAAGGATACACCACAGCCCGCAGCGCATATCTTCTCAGCGCCCGCCTCAATTTAGATACACCTATTTTCAAAATGGCCTATGAAGTTTTGCATGAAGCGCGACCTGTGCGTGATGCAGTGAACCACTTGCTCAATCGTGAGCAAAAGGGCGAATTCGATTGGATCTGAAGATGAATCACAGCCTTGAAGTCATAATTGCTGATGTCGTTCAGTCTGCCTTAAGCGCAGCAACACAGCTCCACATCCTTGTAACCGCCACAGACAACGACGCTCTGCTTGCCGAGGAGTGTCTTCGACAAATGGCCGGTTCCACTCTTGCTCCAGAAGAAATTATTGGCTTGCCCAACTTCGTTCAATCGGGGGTTTACCGATTCGAGTCTGCGCGTCGGCTTCTCGCGCGACGCATCGGCGCATTGCATCAACTGAGAACCACTCGTGTGCGTTGCGTGGTTTTGTCTGCCCCTTCACTTATGAGGGTTGTGCCCTCGCCAGGCTGGCTCAAAGAGCACACCCTCGAGCTCGGCGAAGGTGAAGAGCATGATCAGGACCAGCTCCTCGATAAGCTCCTGTCGCTTGGATACCAGACGGTTCAGCGGGTGGAGGAGGTTGGCGAGTGCGCCGTTCGTGGCGGGATTCTCGACTTCTGGACACCTGGCGAACGTCATCCAGTGCGTTGTGAATTTTTTGCTGACACCCTCGAAAAAATCCGTCTCTTCCGCCCTGCCGACCAACGCTCTTTTGAGACACTCAAGACAGTGAGCTTGCTACCCGCGCGTGAATTCGTGTGGCCTAACGAAACACGAGCCGTAACTTGGATAGATAGATTCAATAAAGCGATCCTTGCGCAGGGTTTGCAGGGATCCGTGCGTAATGATCTGCTTGAGAATCTCCGATGCTCAATCCCATTTCCCGGGATCGATGATTTGAGTTTGCTATTTTCTGATACCGATTTTGTTGAGCCCCTTGAGTTTTTGTCGCAAGCGGGTTTGCTAGAAAAACGGGATCCTCAGGTGCATTTATTGGTCGACAAGCCACGGCTTGTGCAAGGGCTCAAGGAAGTGATCGACCTCTACGAAAGCGCTTGGGAATCCGGATACGGCAAAGCTCACATGACCATCAAGCCAGAAAAGATATTTCCTGGCAAAGATAACTTTGCAAATTGGTTGCAAGAAAATTCTAAAAATAAACCAGATTATTTCTTTGCTCTTCCAGAACAAATTGAGCAAAAATTTAATCAGGCAAGCAAAAGGAAATTCTCTGAGCGGTTGGAGATTGTTAAAGGAGTCTTGCGCGAGAATTCAAGCCTCGGCTGTGTCTTCACAAGTCCTTCAAAGGATGCATGTCTCGAATTTGCTGCGCTGCTGCGTGCGCATTTTTCAGATTCAAACCACATTGTCGCACCCGACATTGAAATCCCTCTATTTTCAGTAGCCGAATTTATAGCGCCGCTGAAAAGCATGGGGAGTGGCACTTGGTTGCCTCGTTTGGCTCGCTTTGCTCATCCATTCTATCTTCCTGGCGCAAATTTGCTGGTCTTGCCCGAGGAATGGTTACGCGGAGTCAGCAAAGATCACAGTCTTGAAATCTTCAGTGAAGAAGAGTCAAGGCAAGCGTCACGTGAGGCCACGGAAACCCTTCTGACTAGCCATTTTGGCGATTTCTCGGAAGGTGATTTGGTGGTTCATGTTCAACATGGAATCGCCCGGTTCCGTGGATTAATGACCATCAAAGTAATGGATATCTCAGGCGACTTTTTAGTCCTTGAGTATGCAGGAAATGACCGAGTTTATGTTCCTGTTCACAAATTGAATCTGGTTCAGCGGTATATCGGCGCAGGCAAAGCTGATGAAAGTTTGCTCGACTCCTTGAAGGGAGCACAATGGGAGAAGCGTAAGGCACGTGCGAAGGAAGAAGCGCAAAAGTTGGCTAAAGAGCTGATGGAGCATCAAGCTCGCCGCGCGACCACTCCGGGTCATGCCTATTCTCAAGTTGAAGACAATTATCTTTTGTTTGAAGCAGAATTTCCTTATGATGAAACGCCCGATCAGCTCAAAGCAACGCGTGAGATTCAAGCTGACATGAGCCGACCCAAAGCTATGGATAGGTTGCTGTGTGGCGATGTGGGTTTTGGCAAGACAGAAGTTGCGATGCGTGCTGCGTATCGTGCCGTTCTAGATGGCAAGCAGGTGTCTTGGCTCGTTCCTACAACAGTGCTGGCCCACCAACATTATCGGAGCTTGAAAGAGCGGTTCCATAGTTTTGGCGTGCAGATTGAAATATTGGATCGCTCATCGGGCGCTGGCGGGTCTGCAAAAGTTCTCAAGAAATTGCAGGAAGGTGGAGTCGATATTCTTGTTGGGACTCATCGGCTGCTCTCGCCCGATGTTAAATACCGTGATCTTGGCCTGCTGATTGTTGATGAAGAGCAACGTTTCGGTGTGCTTCAGAAAGAAAAGATTAAGACACTTTCATATGGCATTGACGTCTTAACGATGAGTGCAACACCCATTCCGCGAACACTGCAAATGGCAATGGTGGGATTGCGTGAATTGAGTTTGCTGACAACCCCCCCAAAGGCTCGCCTTGCGGTCAAGACCTTTGTCTGTCCGTTTGACGAAACAACGATTCGTGACGCCATTAATTACGAAATTACCCGCGGTGGACAGCTCTTTTTTGTTCACAATCGGGTTGAGGATTTGCCTGCAGTTGAGAATTATCTTCGGCAGTTGGTTCCACAGGCGCGCATTTGTGTTGGTCATGGAAAAATGTCGCAAAAAGATCTTGACCGAACTGTCATCGAATTTATGGATCAAAAGTACGATATTCTGCTCTGTACGACCATTATTGAGTCCGGCATAGATATGCCAAACGTGAACACAATTCTCGTCCAAGACGCGGACCATTTCGGTCTTTCGCAGCTGTATCAATTACGCGGTCGAGTCGGACGTCGTGCAACTCGTGGTTACGCTTATTTTTTAATGTCGCCCGGAGCACGTGAAGAGGATGACGGCGTGAAGCGTCTCGAGGTTCTCCGAGAGCATCAGGAGCTTGGCAGCGGATTTGTCATCGCGAGCCAAGATTTGGAGATGCGCGGTGCTGGCAACATTATGGGCGATGATCAAAGCGGTCGAGTCACTGAGGTTGGCTTGGAAACCTACATGCAGATGCTTGATGATGCGATACGTTCCATTGGTGGTCGCAAGGTGCGAATCCTGCCAGAGGCTGAAATTCAAATCCCCATAGAAGCGCAAATTCCGGAAGATTACATTCAAAATTCACGCGAACGGCTTCGCCTCTATCGGCGTTTTTTTGGAGCCCGAAACGAAGACAATTTGGTTGCTTTAACGCATGAATGTGCCGACCGTTTTGGGCCTCTGCCCGAATCCGTGCGGCAATTGGCCGACATAGCCCGAATTCGCCGATGGCTGATGAGTTTTGGTGGGGTTGGACTCAATGTGAGTGATGATTTCACGGAAGTGAAAATTAGTCCCGAGGTTCTCCAGGCCCGCGATGACGCCGATGCTGAAGCAACCGTAAAACGCATTTTTGATGTCTGTAACCGTCAAGTGAAGGGCGTTCGACTCACGCCAGATGGTCGTTTGCTGTTACCTTTGAAGAAGCGCCAATTCCGTCCGGAATTCGGTCAGACAGGATTGGATGAGCTCAAGAAGTTTCTGACGTTATTTGCGGGTGAATCGTATGCAGAGGCCTCTATTCAGAAGGCTTGAAACCACGGGTTTGGCGGTATTTCTCTCGTTGTCGGCTGGCAGTGTCGCTGCACTTGCACAGACGGCAAAAACATTGCCTGAGCCCGCCGCTTTGGAAACACAGGATACAAGCGAGCAAAGCGGCGACATGGCGCCGCAAGCACCAGCAGCTGCGCCTGTAGATCCTCTTAAAAAAACTATTGAAGTTGAATCTTTGCTAGAAAGAGAAGATTTTTTTGCGGCCGAAAAGCTGTTAGCAGGTCTTTCCTCTCAAGAAATAAAGCAAAGTCCGCGGTTACTCGTTGCTAAAGCAATGGTTGCCAAAGGTCTTTATCGAACAGAAGAAGCCTTTTCTTTGATCAAAGAAGCCCTTCGCAAAGACCAGCATTACGGTCCTGCACTTTTTGAATGCGCACTTATTTTGATGGAGCGAAAGGAATGGGCCGATGCTGAAATACTATTGCGCGTTTCTGCTGTTGAAGAAAGTTTGAATCCGCCGCGGCGACTTATGCTTCCCTATTATTTAGGGGTCGTTTCATTCGAATCGGGTCGGCTGTTTGATTCGCGAAGTCGTTTTTTACAGCTCAACTGGAATGCTTCACTTGATCCGGCACTTCAGCAATCGTCCTTTGCATTTATGCAGCGTATCGCAAAGATGCGGCCATGGAATCTGATTTCGCCAATCACATATCAGTACGAAACTAATATGCTTGCTCTTCCTAACGGAACTTCTGCGCCTGACGGATATCCTGGTCTGGCAGGGAGCAAGTTGATTGCTGGTCTCTTTGCCAACTTCGAGGGCCTCGGCGGAAAAAAGCCGGCAGAAGGTCCCTACGGCGTTGGCTTGCGGTTGCTTGGAATTCAGGCCTATCCAGCACAATTCAACGCCTTCAACACTCTTTTCGTTGAGGCTGAAGTTAACTGGGCGAGAATTATAAATAAGACAATTGGTGTTCTGAAACTGGCATCAACTCTTAATTATATTCGTGCAGGCGCGAAACCTGTCAGCGATAGCGTCAACTTCAAAGCCAATCTTCTCGAAGGGGAACTGACCGCAGGATTTGAAAATGACCTGCAAAAAACGGCTGAAAGCAATCGTTCCGCATTTGTCATTCGCGGTTTCCGAGAATTTTCATTTTGGACACTTAATTCTTGGTCAGCCACAGCACCTGTTGATCTTGGAGTGCGGGAGCCGTTGGATAAGGAAAATCCGGGTGAACGGCGGCAGGACTTGACCGTGACGCCGGCAATCTCTTTTGCGCCATCGCGACGCATCACGCTCAAAGTTGGCCAGAAGATCGGAATCGAAAGAGTTTCTTCGGCAAAAGTTTCTACCGCGTGGACTGGAAAAGAGGGGCAAACGATCAATGTGTCGTATACGCTTTTCCCTTTTCTCATTCTGAGCGGAACTGCCACATATGATGTGGATTTAACCTTTGCTGCAAGCTCCAAGACAACTCAAAAAGGTCTGCTTTCCCTCTCTGTGTTGGGATTGCTTTGAGGATTAACTCAACACTGCACGAACTCGTTTGCTGAATTCACGCACGGCATCTTGAAGGCTCGATCCATTGTCCATCGCTTGCCGTACTTCTATGGCCTGCAATAGGTCGGTCATGATTTCAAAGGGATCACTTTTCTGAGAACAGCTGCACGAACCTTTATTTTCAAGGTCATTCACACACTGATTGAGCTGTTCGACTGAATATGTTTGCGCGAGTTCGCGCAGCGCTTTGATATCCATAGTGGGTATCCTCGAGTGTTGACTCTTGACTCTTGCTTAAGCGCCTTGAACGCCGTTGTCTTTGAGGAAAGTCCGCAAGCTCTCTTCGCGTGTGGTGCAAATGGATGCAATGATTTGCCCATTCTTGACGAGCGCAAGAGTCGGGAGATTTTCAATTTCAACCATCTCACGCGATTGAGGATTTTTCTCCGCGTCAATCTTAAAGAGATCCATTTTGAGCTCTTCTGCAACTCTGCGGAACATGGGGGCAGCCATTCGACATGCTCCACACCAACTCGCATAATAGTCTACCAGAGCAATTGAACTTGCTGAAATAGATGAAGAGAAATCGGAGTCTGTGAGTTCAATGAATTCGGTCATGTTTTCACTCCCTTGATTTTTGCGATCGGCGAGCCGCCATTTTCACCGAACGAGACTTACCCGCCGTGGCGTGGTGTTTACGCCGTGAGGTTTTGTCGTCGCGCGTGAGACGCTCGTACTGACCAGTTCCAAGGGCAACAGGTATCATCACACTTTGGCCTTTTGACAAGCGTGCGTTGGAACGAATCCCAGGATTAGCTTTCAAAAGGGTTTCGAGGGTAATTCCGTAGCGGCCAGCAAACTGACCAATACTCTCGCGTTTCTTAACCCGCGCTGCCACATGAAATGTATGTGGAGCCCTGGGCAGAGCATCAACTGCTGCAATTGCTGTTGGGTATGCGCTTTCAGGAACCCGAACGATGTAGGGCGACTGACTTGTTCCGGGCGGAGTGATTCCGAGCCGCAATTCAGGATTTAGAGACTCAAGAAGCTTAGGATCGACCTCAATTGCGTTTGCAAGATCGGCAAGCCGAATCGATTTTTCTAAGGCTAGCGAGCGTGTCCTGAGCGCCCGACTGCCTTCCGAAACCTCGAATCCGAAGCGGCCTGGGTTCTTCGAAATAATCATCGCTGCAATCAATTTGGGGACATAATTTCGCGTTTCATTTGGGAGTCTGCGCGCCGCTGAAAGAGCAAAGAACGATTGATCAGCTTGTCCTCTCATTCCCTTCGCAACCCGACCTTCACCCGCATTGTAACTAGCCGTCGCTAAATGCCAATCACCAAATAAAGTGTACAGATAGGTCAGGTATCTCGCTGCTGCGATGGTAGATTTTTCAGGGTCCCGTCGTTCATCTACGTAGTCGTTCAGCTTGAGCCCAAAGTTTCGCCCTGTGGCTCGCATGAATTGCCAGGGGCCTGCAGCTCGCGCAGAAGACAGCGCGCGATTATTGAAGCCAGACTCAATCATAGCCAGGTAAATAAGATCTTGCGGAAGCCCATGCTTTTCAAGCACGGGAATGGTTTGGGGAATCACGTCTTCAGCGCGGCGAAGCCAAGTCACGAATGCTTTGCGGCCTCGGGTCTGAAAGTATTGAATCCACTTGATGACGTCTTCGTTTATGACAACCGGATAATCAAAATTTAGATTCGACAAAGTTGGAAAGAGCAATTTTGTATACTCTTCCGAGCGAGCTTCTTCCAAAGCCTTTCGCATGCGCGATGCCTTTTTGAAGCGATGCTTGTTGGCGGCAACGAACTGGCTGTCAAAGATTCTTTGCCATTCATCCATGTAGATGCTGCCTTCGCACAGCGCGAATTGGCCTTCAATTCCATTGCTGTGGAGGAGTTCGGCAACTTCTTCAGGGCTGCGCGCTGAATCTGCGTCCAGAGCTTCTTTTTCCGCATCCTTTTCGCTTTCATCAACCAGAGCTGTGCTTTCTTCGTCTTCTTCTTCGAAAGAGTCTTTTTGTACTTCAGCTCGGGCGATCGTCGACTTCAAATCAATTCCTGCGCTCGAGTTGCTGAATCCATTCTGATTTGCTGCGAAAGAATTGGTTCGACCGGGAGCAAATGCAGCATCACCCTGAACGACCGAATTTTTGCCCTGCAGGTGCTCAGAGGAAACGAGCGGACGAGGAATAGGCGAAGCAATCTGATTGCGCAGCTTTGAGTCGGCCGAGTTGTCTGTCAGCGAGCGAACTGAATTTGATGGCTGAGCTCCTGCACGAGGAATAGGGCCGCGAATGACCGTATTCTCGAGCATGCTCAACTGCGAGCCATCAAGAGAAAGGCGGGGTGACGCGCGAAAGTGGCCGTTCGACTGACAGGCGACTGCACCAAACAAGCCGAGAGCCAACGACAGATTCGCTAGCTGCGACGAGATGCGAAGTTTTTTGTGAATGCCTGTCACCGAATTCCTCCATGCCTCAGGAGCCACACCTTAGTGTCTGCCTTAAAATGAAGCACGCTGTAGAGAGTGAAAAACCGACGCCTCGTCTCACACTTTACCGAGTTCAGCGCAACGGGAAACTTTGCTTCTGGGTGAAAGTCAGGCAATGTCAGGCTTTAGTTGATATGTTTTCAGTTTAAGTGACTGTTTTTGATAGGTTAAAATTTTATTTGGAGGACCATTTTGGTCGGAAATCTGACACTTTCTAAAATGAATGTAAGACCAGAGGGCTATACGATTGAGCAAATTGATGCGTTGCCCATGGCACTTGAGGGGAACGGCTCAAGTCCTCAACCTTCGGTTCAGCTCAAAGCAACCTATGAGATGGCAAATGCGACGCTCTCGTCGGGCGCACGCATTCGAGTGAGTCATGCCGGCGGTTTCAAATGCACGATTTGCGACAGGCCTAGCAAGAAGTTGTTTGATGGAGCCTGTTATCCCTGTTTTCAAAACTCCGCGCAGGCAGACCGCTGTCTCTTGAATCCTGTCAGTTGCCATTTTACGCGCGGCACCTGCCGTGAACCGGCTTGGGCCGAAGAATTCTGCTATCAGCCGCACTACGTCTACCTGGCCTTCACCGACAAATTCAAAGTCGGCATTACAAGAAAAGGGCAGGTCCCGACGCGCTGGTTCGACCAAGGTGCTACCATGGCGATTCTGTTGGCGCGGGTGGGCTCTCGTCATCAGGCAGGGATTCTAGAGCATCGCTTGTCTGAGACCTTTGCAGACAAGAGCCACTGGATGAAAATGCTCAAGGCGGCAAACTCGCGACCCTCTGCCCATGAGTTTCTCGAAACTCGAAACACCGCCCTGCAGATTTTGGAAAAAGCGCTGTCGGGTGAATCTTCACTTCAGCTGCGCGCGCCGCTGCCCGAAGGTTTGCCAAAAGCGGCGGATATCTTTCTTCTGAATGGGGCAGTTTTGGCTGAGATTGAATATCCACTTTGGAATGCAGTTCCTGAGAAAATTGCTGCAGTAAACTTGGATAAATCACCGACCGTTGAATCAACGTTGTTTGGCATCAAAGGGCAATATTTGTTTTTGGATTGTGGTGTTTTCAACGTGCGGCGTCACGAAGGCTACGTCGTGAGTTGCGAAATTCTGAGCTAGGTCTGCCAAGATTGTGAAGTACAATGGCCTCAAGTTCATCAATGCCAATCGGCAGAAGACTCATAGAGAACCTGCGCTTGAGCAGACGCCAGCGTGTGAGCCAAAGAAGTGCCTCCCAAACCAAAATGCGAAGTCTGTGCACCGTCCCAACAGCAAGTGCAGCAACCGGAAGGTGGGCTTTCGTTTTGGCAGCCACGCCGATGAATTTTTGCTCGGCAAATTCTCGCCGCAATTCGAGCGAGAGAAGGAGTCTCCACATCCAGCGCGACGTCCAACCCAGCCCAGACAAAGGGTTGTCCCACAGTGAAGAAAATCTCAGCTGAAAAAGGCGGCGGGCAGCTGTCTTGACTTCGCCAATCAAGCTCAGTTCGTTGACCGTTCTTTGGTGCGACTGTTTGCTCCAAGCCTCAACTGCCCGCCAATAATCATCCAATGACTTTCTTCTCAGTTGTTCAAGGCATTCGATAACGGCAAGATTACGAGCAAGGGTTGTAAGTTTTACAAACTCCTGGCGCTCTCTGAGCCAATGTGAGGATGGTAGCTCTATTACATACCGCACACGCGCTGGCCTGACCCCATCAAGAATCATTAACTTCAAGTCTGACGACGTTATTAGCGAAACCCCATCAGCGGACTGTCTGAGATTTGGATGTTCTTCTGGCGAAATACGCCGAAAGCGAATTTCACAAACTCCTGCTTTGCGCAATTCCAGTAGGCGCGACGAGAGCGTGCGGAGATCCCGTTCGTCCAAGGTGGGGCCAATTTCCGTTTCAGGAGAACGTTGAATGTGTTGAAAGAGTATTGCGGTTGAAACTCGAAAGACTCTGAGCAATCCCACATCAAAAACCGTGTTTAGGATGTCGCGCAAACCAAAATATTTTCGAAGTTCTAGCGCAAAAGAGTTGCGCGCGGAAATAGATGTTGCAGTGATGGAAAGTTGCGTGAGCCCTCGCAATGCCGCTTGCACTTCAATTCGCAAATCAATTGAATTCTCGGCTAAAACTCGAATAAAATCGGTCATGAAATGAGTTGTGCTGTGGTTGTATTCTTCAGCTTTCATGAGCTCATTCATTTCATCAAACAGCTTGTTACTGTTGAGCTCGTTTGGATTAGAAACAAGTTCATAGAGAGTTTCCAGAACGCCACCAACGTCCCTTAGGAGAAGTCTGTAGAGCATCGTCTTGAATTGTTCTCTGGTCTTTTCCTCCCAAATAAAACAAGGGTTGAGATCGATCATTGAAAGAGTCAGTGAATGATCATCAAGGAGGATATTTCCTGGATGAGGATCGGCCCAGACAATTCCTCTTTTGAAAAGCAATGCAAGATATGTGCTAATTAATCGGTCGGCGATCTCTCTTCTTTCCAGATACTTTGTTTGCACGCTGCGAGTGATTTTTCCTCCAGGCATGCGTTCCATGAATAAATATTTGGGGCTGGTTTGAAAATATCGCGGAACAACAATTCGAGCGTTGCCTGCGATTGCTTCTCTGACAATGTCAGCGTTCTCTTGCTCTCTGCGAAAATCCAACTCTGCGGAGCATTGTCTGAAGTAGTGCGTGATTCCGCGCAAAAGTGCGTCACACATTCCTCTTAATTCTTGTCGCAAATTTTCATTCAGGGAATAGTCCTCAGCGAGTTTTTCCTGAATTTTTCGAGCTATATGAGATAGATGAGCTGCTTGAATCTCAAGCAGCTCCTGAAGGCCGGGTCTCTGAATTTTGACCAGCAGTGTTCTAACCCCCCACCTGTTTTGCCCGCGCTCGTTCAGTTCGAGTTCATAAATTGCGCCAACGCTTGCCGCGGCAAAATGAGGGACAGGCGCTTTAGGGATCTTTAGATATTCGCTCCACTGATCATTAATTTCTGGTTGTTGAAGCACAGTCATCAAGTGAGCAAAAGATTTTTCTACACTCGGAAAGACACCACCAGCGGCATCTTGGCTGCTTCGTAATTCGCGCGCTAAATTCGGTGGACACATTTCTGCAAGAACTTGTGCTGTCTTTAAGTAAAGCCCGCCCAGCTCCTGAATCGCAATCGATAGCAATTTACTTGGAGTCAGCTGTTCGCGAGGTGTGCACACAGTCGCCACCATTGCATTCAGGCTTGCTTCGGCAGGTATGAGCTCAAGCACGTCTTCTAGAAAGGGTAAGATCACCTTGCCGCGTGGATCTTGTTCCAAGAGTCTTGCCAGTCGTGGCAGTGCAAATTCGTGAAACAGGTTTCTCATCAATTGGTCAGCAAACTTTCCAAGTTCTTCGCGATCGTGACTGGTGAGACGAAATAAAGCGTCGTAGCACTGTTCGCGAATTTCAGGGAAAAGTGCAGCAGCCCGGTGAGAAATAATCGGCAAAAATTTGAGAATGTCTGCGAGTTTTTTTCCGGCGCTCCCGAATTCATCTTGCAGGAGCTCAATATTGAAGAGCAAATGAATCAGGCGCGGATGTTTTTCGATTAAAAGAGAAAGTGTGCGTATTGCAGGTTCCAGAGTGTTTTTGACAAACTCCTCTGATTCTAAAAATGCAGGTTCATTGGCTGAAAAATGTTCGCTCAGGAGATGTAATGAGCGCTCCAGGTCATCGACAAGATTTTCGCCCCCGAGAATGGAAATAAGTGAAGATGCAAGTTGGTGATTTCGAATCCGAGCAACTGGATGCAGATGAACCTTTGGATTTTTCGCGAGTGACACGAGGAGTGAGGATAGAGTGCGCGCAAAGAGAGGGGCATGCTCAAAGACGTGATGCGCCAAAGGAGAGACCCAGCTCAGGTCCGATTGCATCCAAGACCTGAGCCGCCGCGAGCTCTTTTTTCTTTTCGCTTTGCTCCCAGCCTGAGTCATGCCGCTCCATTGCGAGTCTTAAGTTGATTTCTTTCCGTCTTTCAGTTGATTCGGATCAATTACGCTCTGGGTTCAGAGCAAAGGTTTTGACGGCTTAGACGAAAAATCGTCAGAACGGGCGAAACGATGGATATAAGATTCCGGAATTCTTTGGTAAAAATTTCAACCCCAAAAATTCAACAAAAGATGCGATTTTCTTGACCCTTTAAATCTTTCCTTGCAGGCCGAATTTAAGGGGAGTAGGTTCCGTGTACAAGTCTAAATTGTACTCGATGATACACTGCCTCAAAGTCGAGCAGGTTGATTGTGTTGAAGAGGGGGTTGTTATGAACATTACGGCGAAGACAAAGTTCGGTCTGAAAGCGTTGATGGATATTGCCTATCACCACCGCGTGGGGCCCGTTCAGCGCCGTCATATCGCCACGCGCCAGGGGATTCCCACGGACTACATGGATCAAATCCTCATGCACCTTCGGAACAGCGGACTCATCCAGAGTTTGCGTGGGCGCGAGGGTGGCTACCATCTCGCTCTCGAGCCAGAGGAAATTTCGGTGTGGGATGTGGTGATGTCGGTCGAGGACGAGCCCTACACGGTTGCTGGACACAACCCAGAGCAAAACCTCGCATACGCGACAGAATGTATTACCGAACCAGCCTGGGACGCTGTTTCAAACGCAATTGTCGAGCAATTGAAAACGTCGACACTGGCAAAAATGCTTGCTGACGCTGAAGGTCGTATCGTTGCCAAGGGTTTGGATCCCGTTGACCTTATGGAATCAAAGCCTAAAAACAGCTCGCAAGGTGGTTTTAGGCCAATGTTAAGCCTTGTTCAGGGTTCCTGAAGAGTCTGCATGGCTTCTTTCGTGTAAGAAGAACCCCTTCGCGACCTGAAGCTTAGGTTGCGAGGGGGTTTTCGATTTGGTAGCTCGCGATTTATCTGAGTTCGGATGAGTTATCAAAAATTCAGGCTCGTTCTGAACGCGTGTGAGGGTAGAAATGAAACAACTGGGCGCCGCGCTTCGAGCCGAATTTCCAATCTTTGCTCACAACGTCCGTCGTTGTGAAGACGGACATCTGCGCCCGCTCTGTTATCTAGATTCCGCAGTTTCAACTCACAAACCTCAATCGGTAATCAATGCACTCGTGGAATTTTTGAGTCATGACTATGGTTCGGTGCATCGCGGTGCATATCAGTTGTCGGTGCGTGCCTCAGAAAAATACGAAGCCGCTCGTGCACGCGTGGCGAAATTTGTTGGCGCCGGAGTGGCCCCGGAACAGGTGATTTTTACTCGTGGCACAACTGAATCTTTAAATATTTTAGCGCATGGTCTTGCTTTGAGTGGGTTGAAATCTGAAAGTCGAATTGTGATTCCAGCCATTGAACACCATGCAAATTTGGTTCCATGGCAACAAGCTGCCCTGCAGGCGGATTGTGAACTGGCATACGTTCCGTTGGTTGGAACCCACGGGATAGAATTGCGCCTCGATCTCGCGGCTGCTCGCAAGCTGATCACGACAAACACATCGGTCGTTTCACTCGCTCATGTTGGCAATGTGCTCGGACAGGTGAATCCAGTTCAGGAAATGACTGCGCTTGCGAAAAATGTCGGCGCCACAGTCATTCTTGACTGTGCACAGAGCATGACCTGTTTTGCCGAAAACCCGTTTGACTGGGGTGTAGATGCTGTCGTTTTTAGCGGCCACAAACTGTACGGCCCCACTGGAATAGGCGTACTTGTGGCAAGCCGAGAACTGATTGACAGACTCCCGCCATTGCTCACAGGTGGCGGGATGATCAGCTCCGTTTCACTTGAGGAATCCAGTTGGGCATCGGGCGTAGCAAAATTCGAGGCTGGAACCCCACCTATTGCTGAAGCCATTGGCCTGTCCGCTGCGTTAGATTGGCTGGAGGAGCTCGGGCGAACTCGCATTCACGCACATGCCGCTCAACTCGCCAGTGAATTTGCCTCTGGTGTCAGTAAAATTCCAGGGATCGAGCTTTTTTATCCCGGAACCGGTGCGGAAACCATCGTCTCATTCCGACATAACGCGCTCCATGCGCATGACCTGGCGACAATTCTTGATGGCAGCAACGTAGCAATGCGGGCGGGTCATCATTGTGCTTGGCCACTGGTGAAAATCTTGGGTGTTGATGCGCTCGTTCGGGCAAGTTTTGCGGCTTATTCTGATCGTGACGACGTCGAGCAGGCCCTGGAAGCTATAAAAAAAGCAATTTTAGTGTTGAAATAGTTTCATAAATTTTTATATCAGCATGAGACATGAGCAAATTCATCGCCACGCCGATTTGCCCATGTTAGACCCAATTTGAGAGACGAATCACCCTGAATTTTCAACTAAATTCGGGGTAAACGGGGATGATTTTTTGTGAAGGTCTGATGAGATGCTGCAGGACTCCACAATGAACAAGGAAACTCCAAATCTTGGTGAGTTGTACCAAGAAATTATTGTTGAGCACTCCAAGCGGCCTCGTTGCAAGGGGCGCGTGGAAGGTTGCCAGTTTTGCTTGGAGGGAAAAAACCCTCTGTGCGGCGACAACATCACCCTGTATTGCCAAGTTCAACCTGTTCCATCTGATCCTCAACATCCGCGCATCCTTTTGAATTTCGAGGGGAGCGGCTGCAGCATCAGCCAAGCAAGCACAAGCATGATGTGCGAATCTGTCAGCAACAAAACGGTTACTGAGGCGCGCGAACTCATCAGCAAAGTTGAGTGTATCTATACCGGCCGTTCTGAAATCAAATCAGAAGATGACCTTGAGGAAGACGTTGAAGCTTTGCATGGTGTGAGCAAGTTTCCCGTTCGCATAAAGTGTGCCGCTTTAGCCTGGAAGACACTTGAATTGCTTCTCAATGATCACTTCGACGAGAACGGTCTGCAAAGGCCAGATTCTTCAGCTTGCAAACTGGCTGATCCTTGCACAAGCAAGGCGCGTAAATTGAAAGTCATCACATCGGAATAGTTTATTGGAATTTGAAACAGAGAGGCTTTCAACCTCTTGAAGACGGAGTTTTGAAATGTTGGTTGTTCAGGAATTGCAAGCAAAGATTGCTGACAAAGAAATTCTCAAGGGCGTCAATCTTGAGGTCCCTGCCGGAGAAATTCACGTCATTATGGGTCCAAATGGGGTGGGTAAATCGACACTGGGCCATGTGCTTATGGGACATAAATCATACGAGCGGACTGCCGGTCGAATTCTTCTTGATGGAACCGACATCACTGAAATGGATACTGCTGAGCGCGCGAAGGCTGGCTTGTTTCTGGCCTTTCAATACCCGGTTTCGATTCCAGGTTTGCGTGTTTCCGAATATCTGCGCAATCTATATTGCCTTCGTCACAATGTGCAGGTGGGCGTTGCAGAATTCCGCAAAATTCTTCGCGACAAATTAGAAATGTTGAGCATTGATCGCTCCGCACTGAGCCGATACCTGAACGATGGTTTTTCCGGTGGCGAAATGAAGCGTCTGGAGATGCTGCAGCTGTCGTTGATTAAACCCAAAGTTGCAATTCTTGACGAAATTGATTCGGGTGTCGATGTCGATGCGCAGAAAACGGTTGCAGAAGCAATTAAGAAGATCCGTGAAAGCGATGGAACATCATTTGTTATTATTACCCACTATCAACGACTGTTGAATTTTGTGAACCCAGATAAAGTTCATGTGGTGCTTGACGGTAAAGTGAGCCGCAGCGGTGACATGTCGCTTGTGCATGCGCTTGAACGAGAAGGATATGAATGGGTGCGGCAAGCAACCGACGGTTCAATCGCGAACAGTGCGCACTAATTTTTGAGGAAGGAGTTCAACATGACCGATATCCTCACACACACCAAGCGAGACGCAGATTTCGACGATTACAAATACGGCTTTTCAGTGCCTGAAAACTATGTCTTCAAAGCCGCGAAATCTAAAGTGGGCCTGACCCGTGAAATGGTGATGGAGATCTCGCAATTCAAGCGTGAACCGCAATGGATGCTTGATCGTCGTCTGAAGGCGTTTGAAATTTTTCAAAGCAAACCGATGCCAACCTGGGGTGACACTGCGGCACTGAATGAAATTGATTTCACCAATATTCACTATTTCGTTCGTCCAACCGAGCGGGTTGGTACCAGTTGGGATGAAGTTCCCACAGAAATCAAAGACACTTTTGAGCGTCTTGGTATTCCTGAAGCAGAGCGAAAGTTCCTTGCCGGAGTTTCCGCACAATTTGAATCAGAAGTTGTCTATCACAGTATGCAAAAACGCCTTGAAGATCAGGGTGTGTTGTTCTTCGATATGGATACTGGACTGCGTCAGTACCCGGAAATTGTCGAAAAATATTTTGGCACTGTGATTCCCTCAGAAGACAACAAATTTGCGGCGCTTAACACTGCGGTTTGGTCGGGCGGTAGCTTCATTTACGTTCCTAAGGGTGTGCATGTCGATATTCCGCTGCAGGCATATTTCCGCATCAACACTGAAAATATGGGGCAGTTCGAGCGAACTTTGATTATCGCTGATGAAGGTTCAAGTGTGCACTATATCGAAGGTTGCACGGCCCCTGTCTATCGCTCAGACTCTTTGCATTCAGCGGTTGTTGAGCTCATCGCTCTCAAGGGTGCAAAAATTCGATATACGACGATTCAAAACTGGTCGAAAAACATTTTCAACCTGGTGACCAAGCGCGCGTATGCATATGAAGACGCGGTGGTTGAATGGGTCGATGGCAACATTGGTTCCAAGCTGACGATGAAATATCCAGCAGTTTACTTGATGGGTCCGCGTGCGCGAGGTGAGATTCTTTCTGTCGCGTTTGCCGGCAATGGGATGCACCAAGATGCTGGTTCAAAAATTATTCATGCTGCACCTCATACAACCAGCGTCGTGACTTCCAAGTCGATTTCAAAAAGTGGCGGTGTCACGACCTATCGCGGTTTGGTTAAGATTCCCAAAGGTATGGTTGGATGTAAGAGTAAAGTGCAGTGCGATGCACTGTTGATGGACCGAGATTCTCGCTCGGATACCTATCCGACCATCGAGATTGAAGAGCGTGAAGGAGTTGAAGTCGGCCACGAAGCGAGTGTGAGCAAAGTGGGAGAAGACCAGATCTACTATCTCACAAGCCGTGGCTTCAGCGAGCGGCAGGCAACACTTATGGTCGTCAATGGTTTCATTGAAGAGTTCGTTAAAGAGCTTCCGATGGAATACGCGGTCGAGCTGAATCGTCTCATCGAGATGGAAATGGAAGGGGGAGTGGGCTAATGACATCCACTCACACGCAAATTCAACTTATGTCGATTGGTGAGCGCGTTTCTGCTTTAAGTACCCTTCCGCAGCGACCCGAAGAAAATTGGCGGCGGACCGATGCTTCGCAGTTCTTTTTGCCTGACGGCGAGGTTGTGAATAGTTTTGGACAATCCGTGCTTGGGTCGCACTTGGCAGCTTCTCCCTACAAGATTAACTTCAAAACTGTTTCATCTGCTGAAATGAACGCAGCTCTTTGTAAGTTGTTTGGCGACAAACTCGCTGCTGAGCAAAACGATTCTGGTGATTTTTTGGATGTGAATCGGCTTGTGATGTTGTCGTTGAACAACGGCAGTCTCGCGGTCGTTTCCTGTGCAGAAGCCGACTCATGGGTAGGTCGTCTTGAAATTGCATCACGTCCATCGCGTCCTGACTCAATTCTGCGTGACAGCGCAATCTCTGCGGCGCTGACCGAGCGACTGCAGGTTTGTGCACCCAGCGAGTTAGTGATTCGAATCCCTCGCTTTGAGCACACACCTTTGCTGTTGATTGCCATTGAACACGATTCAGCCTTTGCGCAATCTTATGCAAACGTCACAGTCGATATTGCCGAGGGCGCCAGCAGCGAGCTTGCTGTGCTGCATGGCTCGTCTGAATTCGCTCACCATCGTCTGACCCTGCGTTTGGGCCGAGAAGCGTGCGTAAAGCAGTTTTGGGGACATCTAGGCTACCCAAGTGCGGCGCAGGGAAAAATGCTTCTCGAGCGCAAAGTAAAGCTATCAGCCCGCGCTCAATTTTTTGATGCATCGGTTTTCGTGCCTGCGGCAACCCTGCGAGTGATCAGCAATATCACACCTGAAGGTGAAGCAGCTGTTGCTCAGTGCGGGACATCGATCGTTGCTTGCGAGAACGCCGTCATAGATTACGAACCTCTTCAAGATCACCTGGCGCCACATGCGCAAAGCCATTTGCGTGCAAAGGTAGTGGCTGGGCAACGAGGAAAGGCCATTTTTCAAGGGCTCATCAATGTCGAGCGCGAAGCCGTTCAAACCAATGCTTCACAGGTGAACAAAAACCTGATCCTCAGTAAGCGAGCCCGTGTTGATTCAATGCCCCGCTTGCGGATTTTGCCAGACGAAGTTGCCTGTAAGCACGGAAGTGCTACGGGCGAATTGGATGCAAAGCAGATTCACTATTTGATGACCCGTGGATTCTCTGAACATGCGGCAAAAGAGTTGGTCGTGCGTGGGTTTGTTCTCGAAGGACTTTCTCAAATCCCACAAGAATCGCCTCTGTTTGTTTGGGCAGAAGCACTTTTAAATCAAGGTTTGAACCGCGTTCTGAAATGATTCAATTCCATCCAACATTGCTGCTTTCTCAGTTGACATCTAAGCAAGTCAGTCGCTGTGTTGTTGATGGGCTTTCGCTGCTGCTTGCAGTTGACTCGGCAGGGCAGGTTTTTGCATTTGAGAACAATTGTTCACATGCCGACAAACCCCTCGAGCGAGGTGTTTGGAATCCCGACACGCACGAAATGATTTGCCCCTATCACAGAGCTATTTTTGATGTGGCACGCGGAGGAAGCGTCAAGGTGGGGCCTGCCTTTGTTGCCCTGCAGGTGTTCCCCACCGAAATTCGCGACTTCCAGGGTGAAAAAACAGTCTTCGTTGGTTTGTCTAACGAAGACTAGAGTTTTGTTCGTTAGCAGTTTTTTGCACTTAATTTCAATCAGCATTGTATTTTATCGAAATTTCGCTTTTGGATGTGGCGCTGAGAACTTCCGGAGAAATTGTCACGTTCGGTCCAATAACGGAGTATTTCGAAGACTCAATTTTAACACCGTTGATACTGACTTCGCTCACCTGGCTGGGAAGTCTTTTTAGTTGAAATGTGTTCTTCGCGGCTCCAATCACACCTTCTGTGAGTTTTGCGAAACTTTTGCTCCAGTCCGAATCGCAAATATCGAAGGTTAGCCCCTTCGTGAATTCGGCGAGTTTGTCGTATGCCACTCCATCCGCAGCAACGCCACAGTTGGCTGGGTTTTTACTTGGGTCGTTTTTATTTGCACCGCGAAAGGCAAAAACAATTGGTTCGCGTGCAAGTGCCGTTTTGGCAAGCGTAAGGAAATTGGTTTCGTTGATTACTTTTGCATTGTCATCAGTGACAACCACGACAGCTGCTTTTACCCCCTCGCGGAAAAATGAGTTCAAGCTTCCTTGCAAAGTATTGCTTGAGTCGGATTTGGCGCCTTTCGGCAATTGATTTCCCACTTTTGTGAATGCAGTGATGGCGATCTGAAGAGCATCATTGCTGTCGACGCGAAATTCGATTTGTTTATGTGTGGTGTTGATTGTATCCAATTTGAGTGCGTTCTGGCCGCTTGAGCTGCCAATCAGCGCGTGGCGAGCATCCACCGCTGCATTCACGCTTCCAATGAAGCTTTTCAGGTTTTTTTGAACATTCGCGGTCTCTTCAACCATTGATCCCGATTGGTCGACAATCCAGGCAATGTCTATTTTGCCCGCCTGCGGTTCGGCGACAAAAACTTCGCTCAAGCTTCCTGATGCGCCTTCAAGGCTGACCTTCGCGCTGCCCACTCTGTTGACTTGCTCGCCCGCCGACGAGGCTTTCACGTTGCTTTTAGGTTGCAAGGTTACAGCTTGGTATTGTGGTTGGGTACCGCAGCCAAATGCAAGGAGCACGACGACCAGAGGCAACGCGCGATGTAGGTAATTGTGATGCATGCTTCAAACCTCCACACAAAATCGGATCGGATCGGCTGAAATTGAATTCGAGTTTTTTTGTTTTTGCTAAATATTCCTGAACGTTGCGTGAGTTGTTGTCGAATCGCGCAAGACTCTTGCTTCGCTCTTGACGGCAAGGAGAGCGTTCATTGAACTCGCATCAACTTATTCAAACATTCAGCAGACCAAACAACAGCCATGCGCGAGCTGCATTCGTGGGGCATTGCTCTCGACTGATTAGAATTTGGAATGGCTCTCATAATAAACGGGCGAACAACTCGTCCTCAATCGGACAGGTTGTTCGCCAAAGTGTTGCAGTTCTAGGTATGTCTCGAAACAAAGCCAAGGTGGAGATGATTAGCCAATAATCTGCGCTTGGGCCTTGTAAAGGTTTTCATAATATTCGGTCAGCATACGGTCGACAGAAAAGGGTTGAGTGCACGAGTCAATGCTTGCCTTCATCATATTCAACCAGCGTGTCCGATCGTTGTAGAACGTTGGAATGACTTCATCGACGAGCACTTTATAAAGTGCCAGTGCATCGCGCTCATCTTGCGCCGCGACATTGGGTGGTACTTGTTCATCACCAATCGCCCAGCCATTGACTCCGTTCTTGCAGGCTTCTGGCCACCAGCCATCAAGAATGCTGACGTTGAGAACTCCGTTCATGGCAGCCTTCATTCCTGAAGTTCCGCAGGCTTCAAGTGGACGGCGTGGATTGTTCAGCCACACATCGCAACCGCGGGTGAGGGCGCGACCAATGTCCATGTCATAGTTTTCAAGGAAAACCACGCTGTTTGGATATTGCCGCGACATTTGCACGAGGTTGTGAACAATGGCTTTACCGGTGTCGTCGAGGGGATGGGCTTTGCCAGAAAAGACAATTTGCACTTTGCCTGATTTTAGCATTTCGCCAAGCTTGTTTTCGTATGCGAAGATCAAGTTACTACGCTTATATGGAGCAGCTCGACGCGAGAAACCAATAAGCAGAGAATCTGGATTTAATTCCACGCCGCTGCGTTGTTTGATGAAGGCAATAGTGTCTTTTTTAACGTTTTGGTGAGCAGTCCACATGTCCTGCAAATTTGCAAAGGAACGACGCATACGCTCGTCGACCCATGTCGGAATGTGGATGCCATTTGTGATGCCGACGATCGACGAACGACCTTGCACATCGCTCCACATCATGTTTGCCGTTTCTGCGTGAAGTTGGGCAACGGCATTTGAATTGCGCGACAGTCGCAGTCCGGCAACAGTCATGTTGAATGGCGTGCCGCCAATTCTGTAGAGTTGTTCAATACTCAAGCCAAGATTTGCACCCATGTATTGGAGAATTTCGTGGTTGTGGTGCTCGTTGCCTTCTTTGATGGGCGTGTGAGTTGTAAAAACGATCTGTTGGCGAGTTTGCTGCCATGCAGAATCGAAGTTTTGTCCTTGCGCCATCTTTTGTCGGATCAGTTCGATTCCTGCGAGCGCCGCATGGCCTTCATTAAAGTGATAAACATCAACATGATGTCCAAGCGCTTGTAATGCACGCACGCCACCAACACCTAAAACAATCTCTTGCGCAATCCGCTCTTCACCAAACCAGCCATAAAGCTGGCCGGTGATCCATTTGTCTACATTTTCAGGTATATCGGTGTCGAGCAGATAAAGTGGAGCGTTGTTGTACGCGTCGCACAACCAGACTTTGCAGGTCACATCGTTTTGGCGAATTTTGACGGTGACCTTAACACCTGTGTCTTTAAGCTCTGGATATTGAAAATTGTGATAGCAGTCGAATGGCTTTCCGTCGGCTCCAATTCTTTGCTCGGTGTATCCTTGTTTCCATTTGAGCCCGATGCCAACGAGAGGCAAGTTGTTGTCTTTTGCACCCTTGAGCGTGTCGCCGGCCAGGATCCCAAGACCGCCACAATAAATTTTAAGAGCCGTATCAAGCCCGTACTCCATGCAGAAATAAGCGACAGAAGGTCTTTGTGTCGTAGACATAGATGCTCCAAAATGAAGTTTGTGTGGCGGCACTCACTTGCCGATCAGAAATTTGAGACCAGCCGAGACAAGGACGATACCAAAAATCTTTTTGAGTGTGTCCTGAGGCAGCTGAAGGGCCAGGGTTGCGCCCAAATAGGCGCCCAAGGCCATTGCGAATGCAATGTAAAGTGAAGAACGGATATCGAGATTTCCAGCGCGGTAATATTTCATAGCGGCGAAAATTCCGACCGGCAGAATCAAGGCGCCAATGGATGTTCCTTGTGCTGAAATTTGAGTCATTCCACCAAGCATCACCAACAGCGGAACAATGACCAATCCGCCGCCAATTCCGACAAGCCCGCTGAGTATCCCAGCGGCGAGTCCAATTCCTAAAAGTGTGAGAATGGAAATCGGCATGCCAAGTTCCTCTACCGTCATTTGTTTTGAATCACTTTGGAGTGCTTTAGCAGATGAAGCAAGGACTCGAGGTAGGTCTCTGCTCGTTCAACTGTCTCTCCGCCGCAGTAGACACCATGTTGAGCGAGGACGAACATAACTGGTCCATGGCCGTGTTTGCTTTTTTTGAACAGTTGTTTGTCAACTTGTTCAGCAAGCACTTTCATATCTTGATTGTTTTTAAAGACTGAGATGAGCCAAGGACTTTCGTGTCCAGGGGCCCCAAGTGCTTTGAGCAGTTCGTGCCCCTCGATTTGTGCACTCGGCGGAGCAAGCGCTTCGAGTTCTGGTGCATGGCAGTGAATTACAGATTGTATCCAAGGACATTGTTTATAGATAAGCGCATGGAGTAGCGTTTCATCGCTTGGTTTGGGAGCAACCGCTGCGCAGGGCTTGCCTTGAAAATCCACGAGAAGAAAATCACTCGGCGTGAGTAAGCGCTTATGTTTGCCAGATCTTGAAATCAAGAGTGACTCGCCATTGCGGCGCAAGCTGAAATTGCTGCTCGTTGCTGGAATTGCGCCGCGTTTATCAAGTCGTACGGCGACATCACAGAGCTGCGATAATTTGATTTGCTCATATAATGAGAGTGGCAACTGTCCACTGGCATCATAACGGTACTTGCGTTCACTCCGCATGATAAAAGGTCTCCAAGCGTTGCAGAAAATCCTGCGCCGATTCGCGTATCGAGCGTCCGCTTGCAAAGATCGCCGTTCCCGCATTTAGGATAAAATCATTCCCAAAATCTTTACATGCTTGCTCAACGTGCTCTGGCTTAATCCCTGCGCTTGGAACTGGGATCAGCGGAAGAGTGTGCGCAGGCCATTTAGCTCGACATGTGTTTGCGATCTCGAGTGCGGTTGCACGGGGAAGACCGATTTTTCCATACGGACTTGGAAAAAGAGTGAGGTCAGCACCTGCTGCGCGCATAAAACTAGCCAAAGTCACTGCAGGGTCTATTGCATCAGAAGTACGTCCTTGTCCAAGAGCACCGGCAAGAGCAGGATGCGCAACAAGGGGCAGATCGCAGACTCGCCGCAGTTCCTGAAGAAGACTTAACCCAACAGTCCAGACATTGATCAGCAGTGCGTCCGCTCCAGCTCTTTTAAGCGACGAGCTCCACTCTTTCAGGGAAGAGGCCGAGTAGGCATTGATGGGAGCATGAACAACATACATGGTTTTTAGGTTCTGTTGGGCTTTACGATTAGCAACTTTTTCAACTCTGCGGAGAGTTTCATCGAAGTTTGAGTCGTGGCGGATTTCGTCATCTTTTACCAAGTGGACACCAGCCTCTGCAACTTCGCAATAAAGTCGTTCCAAGGCGTCTGCGCTCATGGCGACGTTTGGTTTAAGAATTCCCATCAATAGCGGTTTGTTTGCCACTGCATCTGTTTTTACGCGGAGCATTTCGAGTGTGTGAAGAGGTCCTTGCAGTCCATTTTCGAAAAAACATCCATCTTCGAAACTCAAGCGTGAAAGCGTGACGCCCGGATAAAAACTCATTTTCCCAAAAACGAGAGTGAGCAACCAGCTGAGGTCCGAGTTCCATGCCTGCAGAGGGAAAGCGATTGTGGCTTCCAGGTGGGTGTCGCAATCATTCAGCTGAACAATCTTGGCCACTTTTTGCCGCATGACTTCAGCGTCAACGTAGCGTTCATCCCATGCGCCAATGGTCTGGCCAATTGCAATCTCTTCGAAGATTTCAGCACCATGCATGCTTTTATCGGCACGATAGGTGACCAATGCATGTGGGTCGTTTGTTTTTCTCGAAGCAACGATGTTTGAGTTCTTAGGACTAAAGTTCATCGCAGTCCTTTTCCTTTCAAGAACTCTCTGACATCAATGGTTGTGTCCAAGGCGCGGTGGTAAATGACTCCAACCTCAGTAATGATTCCGGAGATAAGTTTTGACGGAGTGACATCAAAGGAAGGATTCCAAACTCCAATTCCGTCTGCAGCAATTCGTTGGCCGAAGATGTGAGTTAATTCTTGGGATGGACGCTCTTCGATATGAATTTCATGACCAGATGCGAGCGTCGTATCGATTGATGTCACGGGTGCTGCCACATAGAAGGGAACATCGTGGTGTTTAGCTGCGATTGCGAGCTGGTAGGTGCCAACTTTGTTTGCCGTATCACCGTTGGCAACCACTCGGTCTGCACCGACAACAACTGCATCAATTTTTTCACGCGCCATCAGAAATGATGCCATGGAATCGGTAATCAAAGTTGCAGGAATTTGTTCGAATACGAGCTCAAATGCCGTCAATCGTGCGCCTTGATTGTAAGGTCTTGTTTCTGTGGCATAGGCGTGTGCGAGTTGATTGCGCTCATGCAAGGCACGAATCACACCCAGTGCTGTGCCATATCCTACAGTTGCTAAGCTGCCGGTGTTGCAGTGGGTCAGGATTCGAAGCGACTTGCTTCCAGAATTTTTAAATAAGTCAGCCCCAAAAGCACCAATAGCGCGGTTGTCAGAAAGATCTTTTTCCAGCATGCTTTCTGCGTAATTGACGATATTTTCGGCTAGAGTTTTAACGCCTTGCGTTGTGTCCGGGAGCGTTGAAAGCCCAAGCGCTAATATCTCTCTCAGCTGACCAATCGTCTGAAATAAATTCACTGCCGTTGGACGACTTTTGCCGAGAGTTTCAAGGCGTTCTTCGATTGCTTGCGCGAAAGATTTTAATGCTGAATGGCTATTTGCAAGCGCGGGCATTTCAACCGCCAAACTCAATGCAGCCGTGACTGCTATCGCCGGCGCGCCGCGTACCTTCATCAAGGCAATCGCTTGAGCACCTTCAACAGAATTCCTGACAGAAAAAAATTCAGTGTGATGAGGAAGTTTGAGTTGATCTAAAAGAAACAGTTCACCGCGTTGATAGCGAATGGCTTCAAGGCGTTTTGGAGTTGAGTTTGCGATGGTCATGGCAATTGGCCTTCTGTGAAATAGGCTTGGATGGCTTTGGCAAGTGCAAGGTCTTTTTCTGTCACTCCCCATTTTGGTTCATGCGTTACGAGGGTGATTTCAATATGAGCAAAGTCACGCAAAATAAAGCTCGTGTGATGGTCGGTTGTTTCCTGAGTGTCGTGCAACCATTTTAATTTGTTGACTGCGTCTGAATGATTTTTGAACAAGAATTTCGCCTTGAGACATTGACCTTGACCGTCATGTTCGAGTGTCCATTCATTTAGGGCTGCAGATTGAGCGCTTAAAACATTCGTTGGGTTGCCAATGAGAGAGCGTGGCGCGTCGATCACCGATTTGAGAAGCGGGTGAGGTGTTATAAATCGGCGAGTGGTTTCTCGCAGAGAATCCGCTGAGGGAAGAATTTTCAAAAGTGCAGGATGGTTTTCAATAGAGCTCAGATATTTATCAGCACAACTCCCTTTTGCAGGCGAGGGAAGGTTCGGGATAAACTTTAAAAGTGAGGTCCATCGCACCAAAAACGGCGCAAGCAGCACATCGGCAGCGTTGATCTGAGTGCCGCCGAAAAAAGTTCCACCTTTGCGCAAGAGAGACTCGTCTAGCCAACGCCAACCTTTTTCAATTCGCTCTTGACTTGCGCGCAGAGCATTGATGTTTCCTTGCGAATAAAGTGCTTGTTGAATTGGTCCTAAGAGCTGGGAGTTGGCAGCTTCAATTTCAATTTTCGTCATTGCTATTTCTTTGGCTGAGTTGCCGTATAAACGCGGTCCTGGAGTATCGATTGAATCGAGAAACTCCATGATCACCAGGCTTTCATTAAACCCATCATCCGCAGCAAACTCGAGGGTTGGAACACTTCCGGAAGGATTTATCGCAAGCATTTCTTTTGGAGGGTTGTTGAGATCAATTTCAACACGTTGAATCAATTCGCTGCCAATACCGCGCAATTCGCAAGCCATGAGGACTCGGTGAACAAACGGGCAGCTGGGGATCATGTAGAGCTTCATGGCTGTGATTCCTTGCAGGGTGTCAGATTTGCGTCGTTGCGACGAACATGTCGCGAACATTCACGTCCCATGGGCCGAAGAAGTTAAGGGACACAGTCCGGAGGCGCAACCCATGAAGCTGGTTTGGGTCGACATCGTTTATAATTATCTTCCAGTCACGGCTGCCATCAGCGCCCAATTTGTCTTTTTGATGCTTCCTGTAAACCTTAGGACTTGGCGCCGCGACAGTTTAAATGCCTGGACTTATGCCGGGATTCAACTGTTTGTCGCGGGGCTGCTGTTCATCGTAATTCCAGTAGCCTTCGGACTTTTTAAGCTCTCTTCATCAGCAATTCTTGTTGCACTTCTCTTTGTCTTTTTGGGGAGTTGGTGGAGGATCGTGAAAAGTATTCCTTTGGAGGCAACTTTTCCGGTGACGCCTGACCTCATTGAGCAGCCCACAGTATCGTTTGACTCCTTCTACAACGCGGACAGACTGCGACAACTTGGGGAATTGCCAACCGACGACCCCTCTGCGTTGCAGAGGCACCGCGCCTTGCGAGAGTTGTTGGTGAGACGGAGGGTTGATCGAAATATGGGGGATTCTGACGATATTTAGGATGGTCAAAAAGCCCGCCGCGCCGGTTGCAATTTGAAAACAGGTTTTGTATCACTGGCCCACCGTGCCCGCCCTTAGGACATTCGGGGCGGTTCTAAATCGTTTTAATGTCTGGAGGAAGCCGCGGTGGCAAAGGAAAAATTTGAGCGCTCCAAGCCTCATATGAACATCGGTACAATCGGTCACGTTGACCACGGTAAGACGACGCTCACAGCAGCGATCTCGTCCGTGTTGGCGAAGGCATTCAACAAGGTCGCTACGAAGTTCGATGAAATCGACAAGGCACCCGAAGAGAAGGCGCGCGGTATTACTATCAACGCCTCCCACATCGAGTATGAGACCGACAAACGTCACTATGCTCACGTGGACTGCCCCGGGCACGCGGACTACGTTAAGAACATGATTACCGGTGCTGCTCAGATGGACGGCGCGATTCTCGTCGTTGCTGCAACTGACGGTCCAATGCCTCAGACACGTGAACACATCCTCTTGGCTCGCCAGGTGGGCGTTCCGTTCATCGTTGTCTTCTTGAACAAGTGCGACATCGCCGACCCAGAGCTCATTGACCTCGTTGAGATGGAAGTTCGCGACCTCCTCAGCAAGTACAAGTTCCCTGGTGACGACACTCCAATCGTTCGCGGTTCTGCTCTTGGCGCTCTTGAAAAGGGCACCGGCGCGCGTGACGACGCGGCAAGCAAATGCATTTTCGAGCTCATGGACGCAGTCGATACATACATCGCTGAGCCAGCGCGTCCTCTCGACAAGCCTTTCTTGATGCCAATCGAAGACGTGTTCTCAATCTCTGGCCGTGGAACAGTAGTGACCGGTCGTGTTGAACAAGGCATCGTCAAGACTGGAGACGAAATCGAAATCGTTGGTATTCGTCCAACGACCAAGACGACCTGTACTGGTGTTGAAATGTTCCGCAAGATCCTCGACCAAGGTCAAGCTGGTGACAACGTGGGCGTTCTGCTCCGTGGTACCAAGCGTGAGGAAGTTGAGCGCGGACAAGTTCTTGCCAAGACTGGCTCGATCAAGCCTTTCAGCAAGTTCAAGGCTCAAGTTTATATCTTGAACAAAGACGAAGGTGGACGTCATAAGCCATTCTTCAAGGGCTACCGTCCTCAGTTCTACTTCCGTACTACGGACGTGACTGGTGTGGTTGAGCTTCCAGCAAACGTGGAAATGGTTATGCCTGGTGACAACGTGGAAATCAGCGTTGAGCTGATTACTCCAGTCGCTATGGAGCCAGGTCTGCGCTTCGCGATTCGCGAAGGTGGCCGCACGGTTGGTGCTGGTACAGTTTCGACTGTGCAAGGCTAAGCGCTCTGCGACTGCTCAGAAAAACCACCCGAAAGGGTGGTTTTTTTTTGTTTGAAGTGATCTTCAGCTTCAGTGCATCGAGGGATGAGTCGCTTCAGTCGCGGCGGAAATTTTTTTACTTTGCTTGTGGCTTTGCTTGAGGCTTTGCTTGTGGCGGTACTCCCGCGCTTTTGATTTCAGCGGCGCCGGCTTGAAGGCCAATGACTTTTTCAAACTGACTTGAGAGTTCCTTCGGGTTTGGGCACGGCGTTGACGAAGAGCCCTCAGCGTTGGGTAAAACGCGCCGATCAATGATTTGTGCTTGTTCTATAATTGTCTTCGTTGCGTTGCATTCCATTTTGACGATGTCTTGATCGTTCATCGCAGCCATTTTTCGCCATGCCTCGCCTGCGCCTATCGATGGGTCGCCACCCATCATGTCGTAACCAGCAGTTGCTGATCCCAGGAGTGCACAGGCTGCCAAAGCGAGTCCTCCTGTTCCAACCGCGAGTGCACCACAGCCAAGCAAAGCGAGTCCTGTTCCAAGCCACAAAACAGTTGTGCGCTGAGTATCTATCTCAGCCAAACGTTTGGTGAGGGTATTTGAATTGATGTACTTCCGTACGACAGGTCTCGAGTCTCGAAACATATTTTTCATTTCTGCCTGATCCGGCTGTCCATAAACTCGGTTGCTTGTCGCTGCATACCAGCAAGACCAATCCTTTTGCTTGAGGTCTTTGAGTTTGGGTTCGGTATGCGCGAAAAGAAAGGTGCGCCTAGAGCCACAGTTGGCTTGCAATTGAATGATTTCCGATTCCGTCATGCTTTCCTGTTGTGCTGATTTCGGAATGCAAGAATGAGTCAGGCTGACAAAGAATGCGAGCAGACCACAGGGAAGAATTAATCGTTTCGACAGTTTCCGATTTTTCATCGCCGTTTTCCAATATGGTTCAATGGCGTCTCGCCAGTATGAAAATCTTTTCATGTATTTGGATTTTTGAACAGTTTCCTGTGTCAACAAGACATTCCGAAGTCTTTTTGCACGGCAAATTCTCGAGAAGACTTGGCTGAGATTTCAGCCGCGGCTTAGCTTTTGACTTCAAACGCAAATCCCAGATGTGGCTTAGCTTTTGACTTCAAACGCAAATCCCAGACGCTGTTTTAGATTCGCTGGAAGTGCGGGGAGGGAGGATTTGGGGAGAAGAAAGGTTGAAAGATTAAAAAGATCGGCAAAGACCTTACTCTTATCAAGGGTGGAACGCAGGTAAGCGTATCCAAGTGAGCCTCCCGTGCCGACACGAATACCAATCATACGATGAACCATGATTGCATGCTGAGCTCGCCACTGTTGAAGAAGTTCGTCAATATCGACAAGTAAAGTGAGCAGTCGATAGGGCAGATGCAGGATTGGTTCTTCACGATAGAGTTGAATAAAAAGAGCTGCATGTGTTGCCCGAAGAGAGAGTCGACGAAGTCCTTGATTCACAAGATCGTTGTGCATTGATTCGTCAAAAAGTGCCTTGAAGTAATTTTCCGTTTTCTCAACTTCACCAAGTTGGCGCTGCTTTTCGTTGTCAGAAAGAAGCGGGTGATTGTTGATAAACTGTCGGTCGCGAGACAGGTGTTCGCTCAACGCATTCTGATATTCTTGCCAGAAGGTAAACCCATCAGATGTTTCAATAAATGGCGTGCGTTCCAACCATTTCTCAATCAGCTGGACGAGTGAAGGTTCGGATTCAGCCATTTGCATCTGCTTCAATTCATCTGCGGTGAGACTCTTTGCAAATGGTGAATCAGGATTGGCTAGGAGCGGATGTTCACGCTTTACACCTAATGTGGATTCCAGCATTCTAAACTGAACGCTTTGGAAACCTGATGCAGGAGAAACGAGATCGCGGAATTCTAGAAAATCCAGAGGAGTCATGGTTTCGAGAATGCGCAAATGGTCGATCAAGACCTTCTGAATTTCTGCGACGCGAATGAGCCGAGATACAGCATTTCCAAGCATTTTTTCATCGACAGTGTTCGATTTGAACATTCTTGCGATTGAATTTAATTCATGGAGGATTTGTTTAAACCAAAGCTCGTGGGCTTGGTGAACAATAATAAAGAGAAGCTCTTCGTGGGCTTCTCTTCCTGCTTCAAGACTTTTGGGTGATTGAATCGACAGCAGCTCAGGGACTCGCAAATAACTTCCGTAACTCAGCGGTCTCTTGCTGTCCGTGTTCATCACTCGCCTTCTTTGACTTTTTCGACTTTGTTGAATTCGATTTCCACGGGTGTCGGGCGACCGAAGACAGAAATCAGAAGACGAAGCTTCATCTTGTCTGCTTTCACTTCATCAACGTCACCTACGAAGTTGGTGAATGGTCCGTCGATCACGCGCACGCGCTCGCCTTTTTCAAAGTGAGCTTTCGGCCGAGCCGCGATCTCTTTTGCGATATAGGCCGTGCGATTGATGACGCGGTCAACTTCCTCGTCAGTCAAAGAGGGCGGTTCACGATTCGGAGCCGCGCCGATAAAGTTTGAAACTTTGGGAGTTTCCTTAACGCAATGGTAGGCAGACTTTTCGCTCAGGTCCATCTGAATAAAGATGTAACCAGGCATCAGTTTTTGCTCGATGCGTTTCTTTTTGCCTTTTTCATCGATCTTTTCGACCGTCTGCGAGGGGATGATGATTTGGCCAAAATAGTCGCTCAGATTGAGCTTTTTGATCCGCTCTTCAAGCGCAGTTTTGGCTTTCTTTTCCATTCCAGATTGAGTTGTAATTGCATACCAGCGCAAGCGCTCATTGCGAACGGTTGGAGTGCTCTCGGAGGAGTTCTGAACTTCTTCTGTCATTTTCGCTGATCCTCAGGCGGCTTGACTCATGATGAATTGAATAAATTTAACGAAAATAAAGTCGGACAGGAACATGAACACTGAAGAAACTGCGACCAGAACTATGACGATCAGGGTCGCGCGTTGGGTTTCCTTCAGGTCTGCCCAGGATACGCGGGTGAGTTCATCACCGACGTCAACGACGTAGTCTTTCAGACGACGGCTTGCAAACAAAAAGATCACAGCAACGAGGGTTAGAACGCTCGCAATTGTATTGTTCCATAAGGAGAAATTTGGGTTTGCGACACTGAATCCAGAAGCATTTTGTGGCACGTAGTGTTGAGCAATGAATAGTCCGAGAGAGCGGAATAAATACCAGAAAAAGACAGCAAAGAGTGCGTAGAATGCAAGCGCGTATCGGTATGCTGTATTTGAGATTTCTGACATGAGATTTTCCTCAGAGTCTGCAATAACGCAGTCTTCTTAATAATCACGGGTTGCTAACATGGTTTGGGACCCGCGGGCAAGCCGGAGGGCACAGGTGGGTGAACAATCGCCCTGCGCGCTCCATCCCTTGGGCCATGGCTCTTCGATGGCTTGGCCACAACGAGCTGGTCAGCGTGTCCTCCCGCAGGACCGTGACTGAATTCAAATCAACACCCGAGGCATGCAGTTCGATGCACATCAGAGCCTGCAAGTCGGGGTATATTTTGCCTCTGGCTTCAAATTCTGTGAGGCCGACGGCCTGCCACCATGCTTTTTCGTGGGCTTGGCTCCAGTGAGGGGCGCTGAGCAAAAAATTTTCATGATGAAGCCGGAGGGCATCGAGAACATCGGCCCCGCATGGATAGCTAGATCCCGCAATTGCGGGGCCAATGGTGACGAACAAAGAAGGAACGTCGAGCCCCGTCATCGCAGTCGATTGCCAACCACCTGCCCGTGATTGTTTGCGAGTTAAGTCGAGAACGACTTGCTGAATTCCGCTCGAGTATCCTCTCCAACCCGCATGAAAGCAGGCGGCTAAGAAGATCTCATGGGAATTTTCCAGGGTGATAGCAACCGCAAGGCAGTCGGCAGTTTGAATCATCAGAGGTGCCTTGAAATGTGCACCATCGGTCATGAGGCCATCTGCGGGTTCAAGATGCGTTGCGTCGAATGAACTAAGAGTAGCGATTTTATTGGAATGGAACGCTGCAACTCGCCAACTCTGCTCAAGAGGGGCGTTTAAGGTGAAAGTTACCTGCGCGCCAGCTTTTCCATGTTGCACACTCACGTGCTCTTGTGACTCATTCACTTCAACAAGAGCGCATTGTGAACTTCCCTGAATGGTCTGAAGAAATTCGTTGAATTCTAGAGGCCAGGCGGGAAATGCTTGATGAATGCATGCCTGAGCCTCTCGATTTGCTTGGGGACCAAGAAATTTATCTACAGCTGCACGCCGTTGAGCTATTTTCATTCTTCAAAATCGTCTGCGATATCTCTGCCGTGGTTTGGTTGCGTAACGGATGTTGACTGCAATGAGCTCAACAGGACTCCGGTGGCAACTCCTACATTGAGCGAATCGACTGCCACGTCGCCGCCAGGAATTTTAACCAGATAATCGCAGTGACGGCCCACTTCTTGGCGCATGCCTTTTGCTTCGTTCCCAACCACAAGCACGTAATGGCGGTCTGTTGGCAGTTCATTGTGGCGCGCTGTGGCTTGCAATGAAGAGCCGACAACCCAGACCCCCGACTTTTTCAGCATTTCGAGTGCGCGGTTGATGTTCACAGTTGGAACGAGTTGCAAACTAAATGCTCCACCCGACGAAGTCTTAACAACGAGTGGGGTGATTTCTGCTTGCCGATCTTCTCCAAATATAACGAATTTGGCGCCAAAAAATGCAGCTGTTCTTAAGATCGCGCCAAAGTTTCTGGGGTCTTGAACTTGGTCAAGTACGAGCCCGAGGCAACCATGCGGAGTCTCAGCAATCCAATCTGGAATGGCTTGGACGATGTCGTGAATAGAAACAGTTGGGATGGCCGGGACTCGCAAACAGACGCGCTGATGATTCAGTTGTTCATCTGAACTTAATGGCCACAGTTCATCATCTTGGCTTTTACAGAGGCTGATTTTAAAGCCCATTTCCTTGCATGGCTCAACGATGTTTTTGAGTTGAGCCGGAATGCGGCCGGCTTTGTCAGCAATCACATGAAGCGCATGGGCGCGTTGGTCAACCGAGTCTTGTTGCTGAAGACGGGCAATGTAATTTTCTATCGGGCGTCGACCCCAGACATGAAATTCGCGGGTTGGACGCGCGCTCGAAGTGAGTGCCGAAATTTTCGCTGGGCTTCGGTTCGCCTGCTGACTTGTGCTGCTGAATCCTCTTGAGGGCGAGTCTGAACGCATTGCTGGACGACCTGCGGATTGCGGACGGCCTGCGGATTGCGGACGGCCTGCGGATTGCGGACGACCTGCGGATTGTGGACGGCCTGCGGATTGCGGACGACCTGCGGATTGCGGACGACCTGCGGATTGTGGACGGCCTGCGGATTGCGGACGACCTGCGGTTCGCAAGCGCAAGCACGGATTCCGCGCTCGTATGGCCACCAAAAACGGCCAAAATGTTCTCAAGCGTCGTCGTGCTAAGGGCCGCAAGCGTTTGGCAGCGACAGTCTACAGCAAGTGAATTATTTGTTCACTTCCGATGTAGAAGATGACCCACCACAAGCTGGTGGGTCTTTTTTATTCCATCGAGTTATCTCGATTAACTGCAGACTCTTGGAGAAAGACCAAAAAAAACTCAAGAGAAATTAAAAAAGAGTCGAATCCTCTAACGAGGATGGTCGACTTAGTGGAAAAACCTCCTCAAACAGTATCAACCCTGGTCATGAGGAGGTTTTTTCATGCCCGGATACAAGCTATCTGCCTTGCGGAGTTTCTTGCCTTTCTCCTCCCGTTTTTCTTTGCTGCTTCTGGGTTCAGCTTATTTTAATCTCGTTGGATGCAACGGGCAGACGGCTTTCGTTGAGCAAAGTCGTAACTTAAACGCGGCGAGCGAAATCCGGGTTGCATCATCCGACGGCGATGCTCTCGGCCGCCGACGCGAAGGCCCAGGTGCAACTCAAGTCTCCGGCGAGGGTTCAATAAACGGTGAGAGTGCAAACGGACAAAGGATCAATGAAAACCGTCGCACTCCTCCGCCTGCGAATCCAGAGGATTCTGAGCCGCAGCAGCCGCCCGTTGCGACTCAGCCAGGTCTCCCGTCTTCGCAAACTCCTACACCCGTGGCAAGCCAGCCATCAATGCCTTCTGCTCAACCTCTTCCGCCCGTGGCAAGCCAGCCATCGTTGCCACCTGCTCAGCCACTTCCGCCGACGGTAACACCGAAACCGGCACCACAACCTCATGCGGGAGATTGGGTTCAGGTTCAATTGACTCAGCCTCGTGCGAAAGTCGACATACTTTGGGTTGTCGATGACAGCGGTTCAATGGAGTGGGCACAAAATCAGCTCAAGAGTAAGTTTCAATCGTTTGCACAGAAACTCAAAGACACCCGAATTGATTTTCAGGTCGGGATCACAAGTGTCGACGTCTGTCAGGTTGATCCAGGGAGCGGTCTGCCAGTTGCTGATGCGCTCTGCCCGAACTCCGCGGACATCACATCAGGGTCCCGAGTTGGTGGCAGAATAGTTGCGCCGCTGCGCGGCAACTTGAAAGCAGACCCATCAACCATGAATACGATTCTGCGTGACGGCCCAGATTTTGTGCAAGCTTTTCAGCGCACGGCTTTACTTGGAACAAACGGCTCGGCTTTTGAGCATGGCCTTTGGGCTGCCAAGTTGGCCGTTGAGAAAGCGCTTGGGTCGACCGCCGAAAATAAAGGTTTTGTGCGTCCCGACGCTGCTTTGAGTGTCGTTGTTCTTTCTGATGAGGAGGACGACAGTGTGCAAATGTGGTGCGAGGACGGATACGGAAGAACAAGTACGACAGCAAACGGCAAGCAGGATTTGAATCTGTGTCGTGATGGCGGAAGTTCACCTTTTCTTGATGCGTTTGGTATTCCGCCCTACGCACTGATGAAAAACTCAAAAGGAATTCCGCTGACAACACACAAATTTACCGCCGAAAATTTTACCACGTGGGCAAGCGAAAAATCGGTGAAAGGCGCCGGGAATTTCCGGGTGAGCGCTATAACTGGCTTGCGAGACGGATTAGGTAAAATTGACTGTGCCCTGAGCTCGAATGGGCCGGAGGAATCGGGTACGAATTATATTCGTGCAGCTCAACTCACCGGTGGCGCAATTGAAAATATCTGCTCTTCAAATTGGTCCAGTGTTCTGACGAGTATTGGCCAAAATACCGTAGAATTAGCAACTCGTGTGAGTTTGCCCGCGGGGCAAATTCCGTTTGCCGGAACCCTGGAAGTGAAGGTTGACGGACAGGTCCTCGATGCTATGCAGTATTCCTACGACAGCGTCCTGCATGCGGTGGTGTTCAAAGCTCCGCCTGCGATGGGTTCTGACGTGGTTGTGAGTTATCGCGAAACTTTAGTGGATTAATCGCGGCAGGACATATTGCGTCAATTTGTTTATTTGATTGCTTTTGGTGGGAATGTTGGGGACCGTGTGCAATGTGCACACGGTTCTTTGTCACGTCTCAGTGAATTCGGAACAGTCGGAAGGCAGTCTGCTTGGAAATATACAGAGCCATTGCGTTCAGATTCCTATGAGACTTCAGATCACGGTGAGTATTTAAATTTTGTCTTTGAGTTTATGACGAGTTTGCGCCCCTTAGAGCTTTATAATGCGATCTGCATGATTGAAGATGAATTTGGTCATGATCGAATTCACCGCTGGCGTCCTCGCGCGGTTGATCTTGATATTCTTCTTATGTGCAGTTTTAGTGAAAATTCGTCTGGATTTCAAATTCAAAGGATGAAGAAATTCTCTGAGCCCAAAAACTTTGGACTTTGCATTCCTCATCCTGCTCTCTGGCAACGTGAATTTTTGCTTCAGATGATCAGGGATGATTTGCAAATAAAAATTGACAAAGAGAATATGGCTGAATGCAAATGGCTCAAAGAGGGATTAGTTGATGAATGAGGAAAAGGCTGAGGTCAAAAAGCAAATAGTGTTTCTTGGAACTCCAGCAATTGTTGTTCCCGTTTTAGAACGGCTTCTGATCGAGAATCCTTTTTATCAAGTTATTGCAGTTGTAAGCCAGCCACCAACGCGCGCGACGCGCGGAAATTCTCTTACGCTCTCACCGGTTCAAGCATGTGCCGAGGCGGCAGGTCTTCTGGTCTTAACACCTGAAAACGCGAAGGCTCCTGATTTTATTGCTCAGCTCGCTGAATTGTCCCCAGATGTCTGTGTCACGGCCGCTTATGGACAAGTTCTGTCTGAAGAATTTCTCGCTTTACCCAAACATGGAACGCTTAATATTCATCCCAGTCTGTTGCCACTTTACCGAGGCGCCGCTCCCGTGCAGAGAGCGCTTGAAGATGGTGTCAGTGAGACAGGTGTTACAGTGGCGCGCACAGTTCGGGCAATGGATGCTGGGCCGATTGTTGCGCAGCTTCGCTATCGCGTGGATCAATCAATAAAAGCCCCTGAGTTACTTTCGCTCTTGTTTAAGTTGGGAGCGGAGGAATTGGTTCGAATTTTACCCGACTATTTTTCTGGACGTTGCGAAATCTATGAGCAAGAGCATGCGCGTGCCACAAAAGCAAAGAAGTTGAGTGTTGAGGAAAGTCTTCTCAGACCAGACGAGAACACAGCCACAGCATTGCACAATCGGGTGAGGGGATTTGCCGGCTGGCCTGGCACCCGCTTGTTGCTCAGCAACGTTTCGGAAAGTTTCGAAGTCAAAGTCATAACCACCCGAGTTTCGCCTAAAATAAGAGCAGCTAATCGAGAAATTGTTTTGCAGGGAGATGCGTTGGAGATGGTCTGTGGGGATGGAAGTGTGCTAGAGATCCTCGAACTGCAGGCGCCAGGAAAACGAGCTATGATGGCTCGCGATTTTTGGAACGGGATGAAGACAAAAAACTTGCGCTGGGTGTGAATGAAAGGTGCTTCTCTGAATGAAAAACTTGGCTTGGCTTCGCGACGTTCTGGTCATCATCGTTGTGATGGTTGTGTTGCGTTCATCAATTGTGAATTGGTACGTAATTCCTACAGGCTCAATGCTGCCAACCATCAAAATTCGCGACCACGTTCTGGTGAACAAACTTTCTTATGGCCTCATGTTGCCGTTTATGGATACTCAGGTGATTTCTTGGGACTCACCGAAGCGCGGCGACATTGTGCTGTTCAATAGTCCAATCGATCGCATCACTTTTGTAAAACGCGTGATTGGTTTAGGCGGTGACAACATTGTGTTTGATAATGGTGTTCTGAGGATTAACAATCAACGCGTCAGTGAATTGCTGCAAGAGGATAGAACCATTTTGGAGGACATGGGTGATCGGAGTCCTTGCAATAATGGTGAAGGCAAGAATCTGTACCTCGAAAAGCTCAATGAAAATGAACCAGCTCACCATATTCTTCGCAGCGTAAAAGGTGGTAATACCAATCTGGAAACCCGTATTTTCAGCGTTCCTCCGGGGAAACTTCTTGTGATTGGAGACAATCGCGATTGTTCAAACGATGGCCGTTACTGGGGCTACGTCGACGTTGAGGGGATCTACGGAAAAGCAGTTCGTGTGTTTTATTCAATTAATTCGGGCGAAGGCTTGCTTCCAAAGTTTCGGATGGATCGCTTTTTCGCAAAATTGCAATAATTCAAGATTCATTGTTCTAAAAAAACAAGTTAGACGAAATTCGGATGGGTTTCGGTTTCTTTTTTGCATGGCTTGTCAAACGGGGCGCATTCGAAAAGTTTGAGACTAGAATCTGATTGAGTTATGTTGTTTTCGCGTATTGATACACAGGAGGGTTTAATATGTTCAATCCAACGCAAATTATTGATTTGGCGAGGAAAACGATTGATAAGGCGCTTTCTCTTACGGAAGAAGAAGGGAAGGCTCTTTTGGGTAAATTGCCACTGGAACAGATTGGTCAGCGTACGACAGCTGAAGTTGAGAAAGTGGTTGCGAGCTTGGTTGGCAAGTTATTTTCTGGTTTACAGGATCCAGTCGAAGATAACGTGCGCCAGGAAGTTATCAAGATGATCGTGGAAATCAACACGACGCCACGCAATGTGGTTTCTAATCTGCGTTACGTGAACGACCTCTTCCAAGCAACCGCGCCCAAGAATCTGACAGATCTCAAGGGGCTCCGTAGTACAATTTCTCGGCGTTTGATTGCTGATGCGAAAGAACGCCTGGCAAAAGCGGCGACTGAATCCAATCCACCAGCATCCGAAACGGTTGCTGCAACGGTTTCGGGCGGTAAAAAGTCGTCCAAGTCAGCACAGAAACACGCTGAGTAATCTGTCGTTCTGTTGTTTTGAGCAGCGTGAGTTGCTAAAATCAACGAGCTGCGGCACCGGCTCGGTAGATCCTACGCACTTGGATCTCACCGGGCCATTTATTTTCAAGACTAAAGATAAGTTCGTCGCTCGGATGCACTGAATATTTGCTCAGTTTGGCATGTAATCTTGCCTGTTCCGATTCCCACGACACATCAAGTGCCAGTGGAACTCGGCCGCGATGGTTGCTTACAAGCGAAAGTAGCTCATCAATATTTTCACTGCGGTTGATAAAGCTTTCCTCAGCGACAAGAAGAATTTGTTTGGCAAGTTCGGCCCGTTTGTCGGAGACGAATCCAAGCGTCTGACAAATCCCCTTCACACTTCCTTCCTCAATTCCTTTTCGAACTTTGAGTTCAACCCAGCTTGCATCGCCAATCTTCGGCTTGTTGATGAGGGCTGCGTATTGCGAGGCGAAAACTGAAAATTCAATTTCGCCCGAGCCATCTTCAAGGCGATACACGCCAAACTTCTTGCCTTCCTTGGTCACTTTTTCCAGCGCGAGAGTAATGATTCCTGCAATTTTGAGAATCCGACGTTTGTGATCAGGAACTTCATCTGGGTCAAGAAACATGAGTGCATCACAGATGGGAGCTTGAGCGATCTCACTGAGGTCATCAGAAAGAAGATCTGCAGGATGCCCACACATATAAAAACCAAGCGTTGACTTCTCATGATTGAGTTGGTCGAGGAGTGACCATGGTTGCGCTTTTTTCAGTTGCACGCCTGCTAAAAGATTATGGACGATATTTTTCTCGGGAAGCGTGCGTGTTGGGAGCGCTAAAGGGTCGAATTTTTTAGCACGATGAAGTGCGCTTTTACGATGGTTCAGTGAGTTTGGTGAAGCGTTTTCAGAAGCGGAAGCTTTTTTTACAGGGGCAGGTTCGCCAGATTCCGAAAATAAGTCGAAAATTCCGTCTCCAACGCTGTCTTGTCGTTCTGATTCTTTCGAAATCGAACGCAGCCAATGATCGCTATTAGCAAGAAGCTCTGCACGGTTGGTTGCGATTTCATCAAATGCGCCAGACTTGATCAGGCTCTCAAGAACTTTTTTGTTAATTTTGCGCGGATCGAGGCGCGCGATAAATTCTGGCACCGTTTCGAATGTTCCGTTTTTTTCGCGCTCTGCAGTGATGAGATCGATGATGCCCTTTCCAAGCCCTTTGATGGCGCCTAAACCAAACTGGATGGTCATAGGAGACGGGATTGTGAATTCAAATTCTGCTGAATTCACACTGGGTGGAAGGAGTGTGATTTGCATGCGTTTGCAGTCGCGTACGTAGCTCACAATTTTGTCTGTGTTGTCGAGGTCACAGGACATGATCGCGGCCATAAATTCGGTCGGGTAATATGTCTTTAGAAAGGCCGTTTGGAAGGTGACATAAGCATAGGCGGCGGAGTGACTCTTGTTGAAACCGTACTCTGCAAACTTGGCGATAAGGTCGAAGAATTCTGAAACGCGTTGGGGGTTGTGGCCATTTTTTGCGGCTCCCTCAACAAACCGAGCCTTCTGGCGGTCCATTTCAGCTTTGTCTTTTTTGCCCATTGCGCGTCGCAAGAGGTCGGCTTCACCGAGCGAGTAGTTTGCCAAGACGGCAGCAATTTTTTGAACTTGCTCTTGATAAACAATGACTCCATAGGTGTCGGCAAGAATGGGTTCCAACTCAGGGAATGGAAACTCAACAGCAGTTTTTCCGTGTTTTCTGTTGACGAAGTCGGCAACCATTCCAGATCCAAGTGGGCCTGGACGGAACAATGCTTCAACAGCAACGACGTCTGAGAAGCATGTCGGCTTAAGTTCCGAAATGAGCTTGCGCATTCCGCTTGATTCAAGCTGGAAAATTCCCGTCAAGTGCGCGGTTGAGACCATCTCGTAAACCTTGGGATCTTCGAGATCGATGCTTTCGATGTCAAAAGATGGATTATGCTTATTGCGAATCTCGGTGACAGATTTTTCGATGACTGTGAGAGTTTTCAGGCCAAGAAAGTCGAATTTGATGAGGCCGATTTTTTCCGCGAACTTATGCTCGAACTGAGTGATCATTTGTCCTTCAGATTCAAGCTGCGGACAGCTCTCATCGAGGGCTCTATCGGATATGATAACTCCAGCGGCATGGATTCCGAGCGAGTTGAGTGTGCCCTCAATAGCAAGTGCACCATTCCAAAGAATTCTCGCACGTTCGTCGTTTTCAAGCCTGTCACGCAGGCGCTCTTCTTCTTTATAGGCTTGTTCGAGCGTGATTCCGGGCTGTTCTGGAATTAGTTTTGCGAACTCGTTGCTGTCGTTGAAGCTCCAACCCAAAATGCGGGCGAGATTCTTCAGCGCATTTTTTGCCATCATCCGCCCGAAGGTCACAATCTGTGAAACGTTGCGCGCCCCGTAACGCTTGTAGACATATTCAAGAACTTCGCTACGGCGGTCCATACAGAAGTCGGTATCGATATCTGGCATGCTGATACGTTCTGGATTTAAGAAGCGCTCGAACAGCAGATTGAAGCGAATGGGATCGATATTCGTGATGCGCAGTGAATAGGTCACCAAACTGCCGGCTGCCGAACCACGACCGGGTCCAACGGGAATTCCGCGTTCTTTGGCCCAGTTGATGAAGTCTTGGACGATGAGAAAGTAACCCGCGAATTTCATTTTGTTGATGACGCCGAGCTCATATTCCAATCGTTCTTTGTAAGTTTGCCAAACGTCTTCTGAAAAATCGTTACCCATCCACTTCATGACAGCGGGTTTGCGTTGTTCCAGCATTTCTCTTGAGAGTCGTGCGAGACAGTTATCAGCCGTTTCATCGGGACGCTGGCGAAAGTCTGGCATGAAAATACTTTTGGTATCGATGCTCACTTTGCAGCGAGCAGCGATTGCTGCCGTGTTTGCGATTGCTTCAGGATATGCGGAAAACTTGCTGATCATTTCTTCAGCGGTGGCAAGGTGAAAGGTGAGTGCAGGGTCGAATCCTTGAACATCTGTTTTTTGTAATTTGTGCTTAATAGCCATGAGCGACAAGTGGGTGTCGCGATCAGTTTGCTTTAGATAGTGAACATCGGCGGTTGCAACAATTCCGAGGTTTTTCTTTTTTGCAATCGCAACTTGCAGGTGAATGAGGTGTTTTTGCTCTGCAATGTTGTTGTCCATGAGTTCAACAAAGACGTTGTTCGCGCCAAAGATTGTGATCAATTGATCGAGAAATTCCTCGGCTTTCTCGTTTTCTTCGGCAAGAAGAAAATGTTGAAGTTCGCCTTTGAGACAACTTGTTAGACAGATAATTCCTGAGCTGTAGTTGGCTAATTCTTCGCGAGTGATGGCGATTGAGTCGGGTCCCAGGCGATTTTTTCCGCTGGTGTTTGCTAGAGAGCAAAGTTTAATAATGTTGGCATAGCCTTGATTGTTCTCTGCGAGCAGAATCAAATGAAAGGGCTGTTTGCTTTCAGTAGAAATAATTGGAACGACGTTCGCTTCGTAGCCGATGATTCCGTTGATTTTTTCTTTCTGACATTCGAGATAAAATTCGACTGCGCCGTGAAGTCCGTCGTGATCGGTTAGGGCAGCCGCTTTTGCTTGACGGGTCGCAAGCTCTTTGACAAGTTTTTTAACTTTAATGCTGCCATCGAGAAGAGAATACTCTGAATGAATATGGAGGTGCACGAACTCCGATGTCACAGGAGCAGATGCTGCCTCCATTTTCAGAACCTCACGCACAGATCAAAGATCAATGAGCAGAATCAGAGCGTACCAAGTGTCTTGGATTCGAGCGCTGTGTTTTGCACCGCAGCAATCTTTTGCTTCACTTCGCTTAGGTAGCGATCGAACGCCAAACACCACGAAGCAGTGTAACGTTCTTCGGTCGTCTTGCGGTCTGCAAGACGCTCGACAGCATCAATCATACGCTCATCATCGTGGCGGAAGCGGTGGATGGCACGAGCAATGCAGTTTTGTACTTTTGTGTCCTCGGAAAAGAAGTCGATGCCGTCTACATTCCAGACAGCCTTAAAAACTTTCTCAGCCAGGGTGTCTGCGCGGTCGGGACCGTCGCCCAAAGTCACGCGTTTTGCTTTTGCCAAACGAGATTTAACTTCGTCGACGAGGTCGTCAAGCGATTTGCCCGATGCCTTGGCGATGTGGCTTTGCTGCTGAACAAGTCGCTCTGCTTCACGCGAGAGTCGATCTTCAGTTTTGGCGTCTTCTTCAAGCACGTCCATGATTGCGTCGAGCACGCGATCTTCGACAGTTTCATCAGCAGTGTAGTCAAAGCCAACATGACCTGAGGCCTTGAGCACTTTGAAGACGCGTTCGGACAGACGTTCAAGCTGTTCGGTGGAGAGTCTCATGGGTTCCTTCCGCACTTTTTTTAAACAACTGCTCAACCTATAGCGCGGAGGTCGCCAGGGTTCAACCACCCGATGCAGGAGTGCTGGGTCCCAGGGCGGCCTTGACTTTGTCGACATTGCTCCCGGGAGTGCTGGCAAGGGTTGTGCTGAGTGTCTCAGCGGCCTTTGACAGTGGCGAACTGCCGCCTGCCTCAGACGCTTTGGCGAGGGTTTCGACGAGCTTTAAGGCGTCGTTCACACTGAGGGATGCAAGAGCTGTGGGGTTGTCGAGAAAATACTTAATTTGCAGGAAAGCATACGAAGAAAAAAACAATCCATATTGGAGTTTCATCTCGGTTGTCCTGTCTTCAACTGGAATTTTCGCCATTGCATCGCAGGCAAGCTCCATGAAGGCCAAGACGTCGCTCGTTGCTGTTGGCAGGATGGTTGTGTAGCCCCTGAGCCCCGTTGCTCCAGAAGAGCCTAAAGAAGTGGCGTTTTTAATTAGAGAAAGAGTTGTGATTCCGGCCCTCGCGGCATAGGCAGCCGCGAGCAAACTGCGTGCATTATAATTTTCCGGCGTTTCGGACAGCACTTTAAGGAGTTTTTCGCTGGCAGCTTCATAGCGAGACGCCTCCATGTCCAGCTCTGCTTTTTCCTGATCATTCGCAGGAGCGTATGTTTCAACAACATTTCGGCCGCAAGCAGTCGCATATAGAAGAAGAATTCCACTGAGAAGCTGAATGAAAGTTTTCATGGCATTTCAGCCCCTGTCGCGAGAAAATAAACTCTCCGGCCTCGCGTCCCAGCCTCGCTGCCGAATTCGCGGGTGTAGCTTCCAGCCTCGAGTCGTAAAAGAGTTAGGTTCAAGACGATCCCGTAACTTGGCCAGCCTTGATAATAGCCAGCACCAAAACCCAGGCGAGAGCTAAGCAAAAGCTTGCAGCCGACGCGCGAACGACGAGTCCAGTGCTCACCATAGGCTCGCCGGATGTCTCGAAGGTCATAGGCACAATGGATTGCACTTCGGCTTGTGTGCGGAATGATCCCAATTCCTGCATTGATCGTTTGTTTCCAAGGGGACACGGCGGGGTCGGAAAATTTTGTTTGGCCGAGATCGTCCACTGTGGTTGCGAAGCGGAGATCGAAGTTATCCGACAGCATTTGTTTGGCGCCGCTGCCGGAAAAGTCTGAGAGAGTGATGTTTTCGAAAGTTTCAGCGGCGTAAGCAGGTTTGAGGCTCACACCAAGAGCAAGTGTGTCACCGACGGGCATCGACGCCATGGCTGCTAATCCCGCAGCGGCTTCTGCGCGCGTTCTGACTTCCGGGAGTCCTTGGCTGCCAAATTGTCTGCCCTCGATATCGCTCCGCACTGTTTCAAAGATTGCGAGGCCACCGTAGGCCGAAATGAATCCTAAAGTTGTGTCATTGCCGACGTGGATTGGTGTTTTGAGGAGACTCTCGATCATCGATGAATCTACTTTCAGGCTGCCAGCTGTCTTTTTTTTGTAAATTTCGCGGCCCAAGTCGATGGCGTCGGCTCCGAAATGGATTGCCGTGCGGCCGTAGATCCAACGCAGAAAACCTTTACCCAAAGCGGGTAAACTTGGATTGGAAAAAAACACACCCTCTTGAGTCGCTCTGGTGAGGCTTGCTCCTCCAGCGCTCAGGTCAAAAGGATTTTCATACAAAGGCGCGCTCTTGCGAATGGGATCCGCAGATGTCTTAAATGGGACACAAAGACTTGCGACGAAAATTGCAAAAGAAAATTTTTGCAAAAAAAATTTCCACTGCTCGTTTTCGGGCAGCACGGGGAATGGTAGAGTCTTTGGGCCATCTGCTAAATTCATGAAGTTTGTATCGGATTCTTAGCCTAAATTTGGAGACAAAAATTTGATGCAGAACATTCATTTTCAAGCCCCTCACAGAAGCCCGCTTGCTTCTATTCGTGACTACAACGGGCATCTCCCAAAACTGCATGAAAGCGTGTTTTTGGCAGATGGTGCTCGTGTTATTGGTGATGTTGAGATGGGCAAAGGTTGCAGTGTTTGGTTCAATTCGGTTGTCCGAGGAGATGTTCATTCCATTGTGGTTGGTCAGGAAACTAACATTCAAGATGGAGCTATTATTCACTGCACCTTTCAAAAGCACTCGACCCGAATCGGCAATCGCGTCAGCATCGCACACCTGGCCATGATTCATGGCTGTGTCATTGAAGACGAGTGTTTGATTGGGATGCAGGCGACTGTCATGGATGGGGCAGTTGTTGGCCAAGGTTCGATTGTTGGGGCTGGTGCGGTTGTGACGCAAGGGACACAGATTCCACCAGGAAGTCTTGTTCTCGGCGCTCCTGCAAAAGTGATTCGCCAGGTGACCCCAGAGGAATTGGCAGGAGTGTTGGCAACCTGCGATCGTTATATGGAATATACAAAAGGTTATCAGTTCTAATTGCTCTGAGGAGTTATTATCGTGGATGCAATGTTGCCAAGTCGGCTTGGGAAACTTCGTATCATTTGCTCGCTCCCGTTGTTCTCAGATGCGATTTGTTTGAAAAAACAATCGGCTGCAGAGCATGGATTCACACAGGTCTTATTGTCGATTGCACTTGCGCCTCAGCTTGGACTCTCGAAAGAAGCTGAGTGTGAATTGATTGAGCTTGCGATCTTTGCAGAGCTTCCCAAGGCCCTGCTGGGTGACCCGAGTTTCTACTTGCGGCAACGCCATCCTGAGGCTTCAGCACTCTACAAAGATGTCCGTGGTCGGTTGTTTAAGGAGACCGAAGACAGCTTTCGTATGAAGACCTCCCGTTCGCCAGAATTGTATGGGCTCCAGCAGCTCGTGGATGCGTTTGCGGCGATGCTTTTTATCGAGAAAGAGTGCCTGTTGGGGAATTCGTATTTTTTGGCTGAGCGCTATCGCACGCATTATCACGTCATGCGCCGTCGTGTGCTGGCTGGTGAGAGCCTTTCGGCAACGCATCCTGTGCACAAAGCAGAAGGTGCAAAAAATCAAGAAGGGCATTCCGTTGCTTCGGAAATTGATTGGCGCAAGGCGGTCGCATTTTTGGACGGACTTTTTGATGATGCAACTCGCGCACGTCTTGAAGGTGGCATCGGTGAGTACTCAGCGACGTTCGTTGGGATGATGGAGAAGCTTAAAGAGCATTACCGCTACAAGGGCTGGAGTTATTTATTTCCAGAAAGTGTTGGTGAACATACGTATCAAGTTGTTTTTATGGCGCGTATTCTGGCATCGGCCTTGGGGCTTCGGCCGCAAGAGCGGATCGAGCTCTACCGCTTGGCAACCATGCACGACCTAGCTGAATCTTATGCAAGTGATGTGGTGTATCCAGTTAAAGTACGTGAAAAAGATTTAGGTAAAATGCACGCAGATCTTGAAGAAAAAGTAATTGATGACATTTGTTCGAGGCTGGGCTTTACGATCTCGAGCGATAAATTCCTTGCCACGATCGTAGAAATCTGCGATCGTTTCTCGGCGCAGCTTTATTTTGATCGGGAACGGCGGGGTGGAAACACCCATTTCGACGTGCCAAATACTTCTATGGATCGCACACGCGAGACGTACAAACCTAAGCATCCCGAGATTTTCCTGGTTTTGGACGAATTGTGGGATGAATTCCAGGCCTGTTTTATGGGCACGAGAAAGAATTAAAAGCGTTAAAATTCTGAGGGTATTGGCCGGTTTTGCGGCAACTCTAAGGGAGAATTGCCTCGCTTGCATTTTTGCAACCTGCTGGCTATAAGCCTGAGACCTATCTTTTGGTGCTGTGGCGGAGCGGCTACGCAAACGATTGCAAATCGTTTTCACAGGGGTTCGAATCCCCTCGGCACCTCCAAATTTTTCTTAAGTCCAAAGCAAATCAAGCAATACACCTAAAACTCCCGCCACGGGAATCATCGCGAAACCCCACAAAAGCATTTTTTGATAGAGTTTATTCCGGTCCTGTTGATTTTTGATCTGCGCAAGACAGAGGGCTCCCAAGGTTGAAAGTGGACTTGCATCCACGAGATGGGAGCCTATGGCAACTGATAAGACAAGTGCTGTGCAAAGCCCTGCACTGAGAGATTTAGAGACCTCCTCTACAATCGGCATGAACAGCGGAAGTACAACTCCAACGGAACTTGAAAATGCTGAAAGCCCTCCGGCCGAGAGAGCAAACACACCTGTGAGCAGGTGTTCGGAGACATTGGCTTGCAGAGGTTGCACGATCCAAGTGTTTAATCCGCTTTGGGTCAGAAGCTCAATGTAAGTGCTCATGCCGCAAACCATGAGCAAAGTAGACCAAGGCACCTGTTTGAGAGTGTCTTCGGCGGAAACGACTCCGAATGAGACGAGAAGCAAAGAGCCAAGCCAGCCAATAAACCCGACATCATTGAAACGTTGAATGATCAAAAGAATGTTCTTTGGCATTGATTGGGAAAACACGGGCAACGCAATGAGGCTTGCAAGGACGAATGTAAGTCCAAGGCCTGCAGACAAAAACGCTGTTTTTTTCTGCCTGGGGCTTAGCTTTGCAAAGGTGGGGTGGTTGGAGTTTTGTTCTGCTGATAAATGCAAGCGGTGTTGTTTGCCGTGTTTGCCTCGCGTGAGAAAAAATCCAAGCAATGAAATTGCCGAAATAAGCATAAAAGTTAGTAAAAATAGCCACCATCGCATGGTTTCGGGGTGAAGTTTTTCGGATAAAAAAATGCTTTTCTGGATGAAGTCGTTTGTGAAGATGCCAGGTAACGTGAGTGGGGAAAATGATGCTGCGTTCGCAGCTCCAACAATCAAGATCGCAATCGAAAGGTGTGAATATCCAAGTTCAACAGCAAGAGGCATTGCCAGCGGAGCAATAAGCGCGATTGTCCCTATATTTCCTAATCCGATTGCGGTCAGCGATGCGACAAATAGAAAAAGCAGAAATGGTAAAATTTTGGGATAACCACGAGAGATATGGATGACTTTGCTGAGAATAAATTTGAGAAGACCTGTTGAATGAATGCCAGCGAAGAAGAAAGTTACACCAAACAAAGTCATAAACAGCGAAGATGGAAAGATTTGAAAGGCGATAGAGGGTGGCTTCTTGAGTACCAGTGGAGCAAGTAAGAGGGCACAAGTGAGCGCAACAAGACCTGGGTTGAGTGCTGGTTTAACCAGAGTGAGGACAAGGATGGCAGCAAGCAAGACAGCCAACCAGAGCATCACTTACTCGTAAATTTCAATGTATTGCGCGGCTTTGAGAGCAGTTCCAAGAGCCTCTTCAGAGGTTTCGCCGGTGGCAAGAACGACACCCATTCTCCGGCCCACAGATGCACTGGGTTTTCCAAAAATCCGAAGATCGACATTTGCCAACGAGAGAGCGTGTTCAAGCCCACGAAATTTCGGATTCGTGAGCGCTTGCCTCGCCTTGAGTGCAACACTTGCGCCAGCGGTTGTGCGTGTCACCTGCGCAAGAGGGAGGCCCAAAACGGCGCGTGCATGCAGGGCAAATTCACTCCAAGGTTGAGTTGCTAGGGTGACCATGCCTGTATCATGCGGGCGCGGGCTCACTTCACTGAACAAAACTCGACCATCTTTGAGTAAGAAAAGTTCGACACCAAACAATCCGCAGCCACCCAAAGCTTCGGTGATCCGCGCGGAAATGTCCTGAGCAATCTTTATTTGCGATCCGGTCATGGAATGTGGTTGCCAACTCTCAATATAGTCGCCGTCCAGTTGTTTGTGTCCAATCGGATCGCAGAAATGTGTTCCATTGATTGCACGAATCGTTAGAAGGGTGATCTCGCTTTCGAACGGGATGAATTCTTCGACAATCACCCGTCCACCGCCAGCGCGTCCGCCTTCTTGAGCGTAAACCCAACTCTTTTGCAGCCAGTCTTCCGAATGGACAACACTTTGTCCTTTTCCGCTTGAGCTCATGATTGGTTTTACAACGCACGGGAAGCCTAATCTTCTGCACGCATCTGCAAAGTCATCGTAGCTGTCGGCAAAAAAGAATTTTGCTGTGGGCAAAGAAAGTTCTTCGGCAGCCAGGCGACGAATGCCTTCCCTGTCCATGGTTAAACGCGTGGCACGCGCGGTTGGTATAACTTTCCAACCTTCGCGTTCGAGCTGCAGAAGTTCACTTGTACAGATGGCTTCCACTTCGGGAATGATGAGATCGGGTTTGCACGACAAGACCACTTCGCGAAGAGACGACGCATCGAGCATATCGAACACTTTTGCGTGCTGAGCGACCTGCATGGCCGGGGCGTTCGCATAGCGATCACAGGCCGTGACCTCGACGCCTAACCGAATCAGTTCGATACTGAGCTCTTTACCGAGTTCGCCGCTTCCAAGCAGCAGAACTCGTTTCGCAGAAGAGGTGTAAGGCGTGCCAATTTCAACCATTCCGAACCTCTAATGAGATAGGTTAGTTAGGAGTGCGCGCGAGAAAGAGCATCAGACTCTTTTTGCCATTGCAGTCCGGAGAACTCATCGTTTCAACTGTAAGGGTTCCGCCGAGAGCAATCATACGGAGGTTTTTGATGACTTCGGCAGATGTGCTTGGACGATCGCAGCGAGTTATGCCGCCTGCATCATCAAAGTTAGCAGCCGGGCGGCTCAGCGAAAAAGAGTTGCCTGCGGCACTGAGTGTGCTCTTGAGCATCAGAGTACACATTTTTGTGTTGTTGCTTGCGGCATCAATGATGTCACGGATCCAATAAAATTCTTCGACGTTGTTGTCTTTAATATTCAGCGAGTAATAAAAACTTCCCTCGTTGAACAGGCGTTGGGTCAACTGCATGCGAGTAGATTGAGTTCCGTCTTCGCAGCGTTCATCGATAAAATCCCATGAGCCGTTCAGGCTCGTTAGACTGGGTGTTGGTCCGCGGCCATCCGGAATAGGAAGGTTAGGCTGGGTATTTGGAGTGCGCGGTGCCGTTGGAGCATTCGGAGTGTTGCCAAGGTTGCCAGGAGCTGCAGTGTCGCAATTGTTGGTGGCAGTATCAGCGCCGGGAGTTGGAATGCCAGTTGTGGGCGTATTGCCTGGAATACCACCCGTTGTTGGGTTTGTTGTTGTTCCACCGGCAGTTCTGATTCCCTGCAGATTGCCCATTGGAGCGGAGGCTCCTGCGGTTGGGCATTGCGCATTCTTATTCGAATTTCCGGAATTCGAATTTCCACACGCAGAAATGAAAAGAGCAGTCACACCACATGCAACAAGGCCGGTATTGAGTCGATTCATGACGAACTCCCTAAGACGGTTGATTTACCGTCGTAGCTAGCAGAGTTCGGCCGTCAATGCCAGAGAGGATTCGTTTCGAGACTCGCAGACCTTTCTGCGAGCTTATGAGTCTTTAGTAGGGAATTTCAACGGACCGATTTCCTTGCGCAACTTGCCGATTCTGCGCATCAAAGCCCTTCACGACAAAAGTTCTGCGGCCACCGTTGGAGATGGCCTGCCGATTGCTGATGGATGAGCCATCGCCTTTGAATAGAGGTTGTGCAAGGCGGTCGATATAAACTTCGATCCGGACAGCGTTCTTGACTCGAACTTTAAAATTATAAACTTTTTCACCCGAGCGTTCGGCGTCAAATTGAACTTCGCCAAATTCGTTGGCTGGTACTTTGCCGAACTTCGACAGAGCTGCTGGATATTTGTCCAAGTGAACGAATTTGAATCCTTCGTTTTTCATCTGTGCAATGATCCCGGAATAGTTTCCAGCACCGACCAGCATGTTTCTGGTTTTTTCATGAATGTCGTGGGCCAGCACGACAACACCATGAGAGCGCGCACGAGCACGAATTTGATCCATGTAATAGTCTCCGCATTTTTCTGCGGTCAGATCCGCGCATACGGGTTCCACGTCACCACTGACATCCCAAAACATTGGTCCAATATACTTATTTAAAGTTTTATTGATCTCGTTGAGGCTTTGAACTTCCTCCGGAACCTCTTTGCGAAAGAAATTTCCTCCGGGTGCACGAAAGAAAAATGGCTTGTTTCGAGCGGTGATGTAGCCCGCGATGAGGCTGTCTGTCTTTTGAATTTCCATGTTTGCATATTCGGTACCGTCGCAGGCAATGCACGCGATGCCATTGTTCTTGCGTTTGTGATCCCATGAATGGTTCGCGATAATTGTCGCTGGCTGCCCGGCGAATGGCCCACTGGAAAACTTAAGATCAGCAATTTCTTTGACCACCTGAGGATAGCTCTGAATGTTTATGCCAATCATGAAATAAGTGACTGGCACTTCAAGGTCGCGAAGTTTTTTCGCCAAGGGGAGGGACTCCGGAACGGGGCCGTCATCAAGAGTCATGGCCACTTCCATGGGCTGCAGACCAATGTCTGAACCCATGGTTCTAGATTCCTCAAATGTCAGTGTTTGTTCGGATGATGTCTGTTGAGAAGTGTTTTTCTTGCAGGCAAACATTGCGGGAACAAAAGCAAACAGGAAATAAAATTGACGCACGGCACACTCCTTTTACGACGATCACCCAATCGGTCATCGTCGTAAAAGAGGGTTTCGACACAGGAAGAAATTGCCGGTTGTCACCCGTGCGACGCGATTCGCCTAGGACTGTGAGCGAGAGATTACTCTTGCCTCTGGCTGCGCAGTTGTAACCATTGTAGATCGCGAAGAATATCTGTTTCGACGCGCGGGCTAATGCTGATCGTGCGATCTTCCAGATAACTCAGAGAGTGGAAATCGAAGCGCAAGGAATTGAACTTGTGGCAAGAAGCACAAGTCGTATTAGGTACAAGCGACACGGCACGATCGGTAATAGCGATTTTTTTGCTGCCGAGGTCTTGCGGCGACAAAAGCACCCGTTTCTTAATTTCTTCGGCATCAGCTGCGTTCATTGTCTCGAGCGCGGTGTGTAGTTGTGGGTCATCTCTGAGCTGAGAAGCCTTCGGGGATTTGCCGAGATTAATTAAAACTCTTCCGTCGAGCGCGGAAATGACCTGAATTTCGACCTGATTCATGCGCCCATTTTGTTTCAAGTATTTGAGGAAAACCCACTCGTCAGCTTGCGGAGGTTCACGCCCTTCAGGAAGCGAAAAGCTGGTCATTTCCTTAAGTCCGGATGTCGAAGTCGTACTTGCGACGAATGCTTTGAGTCGATTGATGAACAAAGGCGCTTCGTTGCTGTTGTTGAATTCGGGTCTTTCCAGTGTTTTTGCATATGCAGAGTCTGTTAAGTTTGCTGCACGCAGGGAAAGCGCTTTCTCCATCAATGCGTCAGAGACACTGTCTCGTAACTTAACAAATTCATTTACATCACTCTCGGACAGCAGGCTCAATGGTTTTACGGGTGATTTTGCAAGTGCCATCCGCACTTTGCTCAGCAAAGATTCGGCCCGTTGAGCTTGTTGTGTGGTTAAGCCGAGGCTAGTTGGGGCATCATAAAGAGCATGAATGGCGCGGTCGTCGGCAAACCAATTCAAAATCACCGCATAGCGGCGAAAGTCTTTCAGGATGGGTTGCCAAACAAGGCGGATTTCAGGCCAGCAAAGAAGGTTGGTTTCGGGGCCAGGAATCACACCGAGCGGCGAACAAGGCACAACCCTCAGGCTGACGAGAGTCCAATCGGAATGGCTGTTCTCACGAGCCATGGCGTCGCCAACTGAGGTTTCCTCATAGGATTTTTCGACAAGTTGCAGCAGATCTTCAGAAAGGAATGTTTGTTTTCCAGGGCTGGCCACGTCGAGCGCAGCGATCCGGAGGTTCTTTTGCGCTGGAAGAATAATAGCAAGGTCTGAATTTTGAATTTTTCTGTCGGCCGCGCGCGCCTGAATTGTGCTTGCGAAAATGGCTAAGAATCCTGTGAGAGCAGGAATGATCATCGTCAGGATTTGTGCAGGATAAAAACGATTTCTTTGCGGCATTTGTCACCTCTCGAGCAAGCACGGAAAGTGGCTATCTGGAGATGGAAGTTCCCGCAAGGTGAAAGTTAAACCTCAATTCTTTTGGCATATTCGCTTTAAACGGCGCGCATATCGCCACATAACCCAGCGGTGTGCTTGGGCTTGCGTCAAGATGTAAAATAGCCAAGGCAAAGCCGGAGTGAAATCGAGAATCGCCGAAAGAACCAGTTGTTGCTCTGGAACAACTCGGAATTCCTGACGGGCGAGCACATTCGAATTCTTCTTGCGTAAGAGTCCACCCACGACGAAAAAGAGCGCGCGTTGGTTGTCGCTGCGAGATTCAACAAACTCGAGCTCGAGAAGAGCACGAGAAAGACCCCACAGAAAGAAGCGAATCAAATTTCCGTCGGGAGTGAGCTCAAGTCGGATGATTGGGACAAGAGACTTTGGCAGCCAGTTTGCAAAGTCGCGGGCCATGTCAAGAGCACTCCAGCCTTGAGGTAATGCAAGGCGCTGAATTGAAACCACCGTGTCTGCCTTATCGGGGGGAGCAATTGGTGCAATTGAGACTCCGCCAATTTCGAGGCGAACTCTTGGCAGCTCGGCCTGATGAAGGGCGGCAATCAACGGTAGTTTTTTCTCTGAAAATGGGAACAACGGAGCTGTGCGTCCGGGAATCATGTCAACGAGAAGGCTCTGAATGAGAGGGGAGACCAATTGCCGCGAGGCACCTGTGATGAGTGTCACCCAGAGTTGCGAAATAGCAGGTTTTAGATAGGGAATTTTTACAAAAAAACGATTGACGTTTAACTCGTCTGCCATACGAATCATGAGTTCGTGGTAGCTCAGTTCTTCAGGCCCAGCAAGATCGTAAGCGCCTGGTTCAATAGAAGTTGAATTTGCGCATGCAACCAGTGCTGAAACTGCATCTCGCAATGCGATAGGTGAGCTGAGTTTGTTGGTCCAGGGCGGGCACACCAAAACCGGAAGACGCTTCACGAGGCGAACCAGAATGAGTGATGAAGATCCGCCGGGGCCAAGAATGAGTCCAGCCCGAAGTGCCACTAAATTCTTATTTCTGCAGCGCAATACATTTTCAACCTCAAGGCGGCTGCGCAGGTGCGTAGAGAGATAGCCCGCAAACGGTTGAATGCCACCCAAATAAATGAGCTTTTTTGTTCCTGCCAGAGCAGCTGCGCGGGAAAAATTGTCGGCGATGATGAGGTCAAGGTTTTCATAGTCGCCTTGTGTAAATCTTGCAGACGGCATCATGCTGTGGACAAGGAAATATGCGACGTCGGAATCAACAAGCGCTGCTTCGGTTTGTTTGAGAGAAAATAGGTTGCATTGAAGCCAATAGACTCCAGCGTGACGATGCGTAGGAATATGGATTGGTGCTTGCGGGGAGCGTGTTAATGCTATCACCTGCGTGTGGGACGAAAGACGTCTTAAGAGATCCATCCCGACAAATCCAGAGGCACCGGCAACGACAATGCGTTTGATGTTTTCTTGGTCGGCTTCCACTGATTGAGCGCCCCGCTATCAACGGTAAAGAAAATTGCACGAACAAGGTTCAAGTTACCTCGCTGTTTCAGTTCTAACAAATTCCTGTGAGCGATGTTCTGACAGAATTTATGGCGAGGCAAAATCCGGAGTAAAAATATAAATGGTTTTGCCAGCACGAAATTTTTCGCATCCGGGAAGATCTATGTCTTGGAGCAGTTGTCCGCGGGAGTTGCCTGTGCCAGTGCCTGTTGGAGTCGGATTGCCCACCAGACATAATTCGCTCTCGTTTGGAAAATCACACTTTTGAGTGTCATCGAAAATCTGACTGGTTTCTTTGTCGAGCAACTTGATGACCGTCCCCCACACACGAGTTTTTGCTCTGACAGTCCAAGTTTTTCCCTCACAAAATTGAGATTTCTCAGCACTTGTGGCGGCTTCAGGCAGTGCGGCTGGAATTGGCGGAACGGCGGTTTGCGGAATCAATGTAACAACCGTTTGAGTTGGTTGGACTGGCAACTGTTTAACAGCGCCCGGCTGAGGCGCAGGCGTTTTGATAACAACCGGCGGTATCGATTCTTCATCGTCGTCTGGAACAAGTGTTGAATCCGGAATTGATTCTGGTGGCGTTGGAGGAGAAACTTTTGCAGGGGCTGGCGCTGGCAATTTGCTTGTGGGTGCTGGCAACTTGCTCACACTTGGCTTTGTCGAGACAACTGCCGGCACAGGAATCTGGGTTGCCATCGCTGCCGGTGTTGGAATTTTTGCCGCCACCGCTGCAGGTGTTCGAGCGGCGCTGACCTTGAAATGTTCGGCTGTATTGGATGACTGAACGGTGGTCTTTGGGAGAGTCAGCGCGGGGCTTGGGGTTGCATGTGGTGTTGCTATGGGCAGATCAATGGCAGAAACAGACTGTGAGGAAAGGGTCCGCAAATTCAAGAGTGCTGCTGTCTTTTCGGTTTGCTTGACATACGAGATGACTTCTTTTCCAACAACGGATTCTATCCAACTGATGTGTGGTGAACTGATGGCAAGCCGCGCGAGATCACGATCACAATTTGCCGATGGCTTGCTCATCGTTGCAACCAAATAGAGATCGTTTCCGGAGTTGAAGAATGCGGCTCCACCTGAATCTACTTCGCAGGTTTTTGTCTCTACATTTGCTCCAACGGAAAAAACTCCTGGCAGATTTTCCTGTAAAAAATCATTTTTTGGATTTGGGAAATCAAAGCTCCTGAGATTAAGTTTGGTTTGTAACAATTCACTTGGAAGTGGAGCTTCATTGGCACTGCTTCCATCGCGGGTCGATTCCGAATTTTTTTCTAGATTGTCGGATCTTGCGACCTGATAGCTCGCAATGAGTAAGTTGCTGTCGATTGGAACTTGCGTGTAATCAAGGATACGACTTGCTTTGATCGAGACTGGAAGAGAACACCCGAAGCGCACGAGAGCGACATCAAACGCGTTGTTGTTTATTTCGTCGCGTGCAGCGTTCGGTGAGTAGTCGGGATGCAACACAATCGTTCCAACCCGAAATGCTTTCGAAATGCGGCCGGCCGTATCGAGGAACTCGACGCTGTGCTCGGAGTTTTTCGGTAAATTGCTGTAGCATTGCGCTGCAGTCAGAACCACGCATTCATTGAGCGTGTTGTCTGGGACATGGATCAAAGTTCCGGTGCAGGTTGAGCGGAATTGTCCGGATGTGAGCGCATACATTGAGCGCAGTCGAACCACTCCACGCTCGAGCAAGCGGGGATCAGCAAGCACGGCTGGTTTGCTTTGGGCTGTCGAGTCCCCCATTGTCAGGTATTTGCAACCGACAATGTGAAAAAGACAGAAGCACAGCAATGTTGTCAGCAGTCTCATTTGGCTTCCCTGTCCATTGAGCCCACCTTGGCTTTTGAAGGTTTCGGATTAAATTGGACCTATATTAGTTTTGTGCTTTGCTTTGATTTTATGTAGCTGATAATAAAGGATATTTTTGTGTGCAGCATATTGACGGTCAAAACCAGGCCAGGTGAACTGGTTGAGCTCTTCCCTGACCTGCTCGATCCAGAGGGAGTCGATGGTTTGGGCGCAGAACTGCGGGTGCATGGGTATCTAAAAAAGGAACTTGCTCCGGTTATTTTCTCTGACGGTGATGGCACACTGCAAGTTCGGAAAAAATATTTTTCACTTTGTCCAGACTGGGCAAAGCGGTGGCCCTTTGAATTTGAAACCTACAACGCGCGACTGAGTCGGCCGAAACGAAACAAAGACTCGAGTTCGCAGAACTCGCTTTTTTCAGACGAACGAAGTGAGCCCATTGTGAATGAGAATATTCTTTCTGTTCCAAGCTTTCGCGATCCATTTAGGCGAGGGCAAACCTGCCTGGTACCTCTGACTGGCGCTGTGGAGTCTTGTTACTTTGGTGAAAGTGCGGGACATGTGGTTCGCTTTACTTTAGCGGACGAGAGTTTAATCTTTGCGGCGGGTCTTTGGAATGACTGGGTGAATATTGCGACGGGCGAAGTCATTCCAACGTTTACTTTGTTGACCGACGATCCAGACCCTATCGTCTTTCGGAATGGTCATGATCGTGGCTTGGTGGTTTTGAATTCAGAGGCTTGGAAGCAATGGCTTCTTGAAAGGAAAATGAGCGGTCAGGATAGATTAAGTTTTGTTCGAAAAAACAGAATTGAACCAGCATGGGTTGCTCGTGCGGAGCGTGCACTGAAAAATGGCTGGCAAAAGCGCGCACCCAGCCCGTCAGACATTTCGCAAATGAAAGTGTGGAGTGGAAGCTGAGTCGGCCGCGGTTTAGCGTCCGGTCATTTCAGCCTTGCTGCGCACCAGTCGTCCCGTCTGATAGTCTGAGAAAGCTTGTTCGATTTCTTCGCGGGTGTTCATTACAAACGGGCCATATTGAACGATTGGTTCGCCAAGAGGTTTGCCAGCAACCAAAATAAACCGCGCGCCGGTTGAATTGGTCTTCAACGTGAGATGTTCTCCTGTGCTCAGCACGGCAAGGCTGTGGGTGGGGAGTTGTGTTTCGTTGAGCTCGGCTGTTCCTTCAAAAACATATATGAAAGCATTGTGCGTTGAAGGGATGTTGTATTGGAATTTCTGTTCAGCAGATAATGAAACATCAAGATAAATGGCTTGTGTGTTTGGGTCTTGAATGACACCGGATTGCCCTTGAAAAAGGCCTGCCAACACACGAGCGTGGCCACCAGGAATCGTTATTTGCGGCACAGCCTCGGGTGAGAATTCTTGATACTCAGGTGGACTCATTTTCTCTTTTGCAGGAAGATTGATCCACAGTTGAAATCCTCTCATGAGGCCCTGCGATTGTTGTGGCATTTCCGAGTGAATGACTCCACTTGCAGCCTTCATCCATTGAGCGCCACCGGAACGAAGTTCGCCTCTATTTCCCATGCTATCTTGATGCAACATCTTGCCATCGAGCATGTAGGTGAAGGTGATAAAGCCGCGGTGGGGATGATCAGGAAAACCTGAAATGTACTCGTTTGGATTGTCGCTGCCAAAATGGTCGAGCATCAAGAAAGGATCAAAATTTCGCAGTGCGCTTGTGCCAATGGTTCTGTGCACCGTGACGCCTGCTCCTTCGGAAACCGCGCTGGCACGGATAAGTTTTGCAACCAGACGTGTGTTCATAAAGGCTCTCCTTAAGAGGATTCTTTGGTATTTTAGCGCTTCTTCAAAGAAGAAGACAGCTGGAAAAGCAGCAAAAAGGATACACTGTGGAGCAATGAAAAGGCTTCAAGAAAGTCAGTCTGAAACCTTGACAGCAACCGTCAGGCCCTCTCCTGTAGGTAGCATTGTTGCCCGCCATTTGCTGCTATGTGCAACTTGGTGATTAAACGTTCGCACGCCTTCTGCATCCCTGCGTTGGCTGTCTGTGTCAAAAGTTGCTTGCAGAACAAGACCCCATGCGAATGTGTTGTCGGCAATCAACGTGCCTCCCACTCGGAGAAGCTTTTCTGCCCAAGTGAGGTAATTCGGGTAGTTTGATTTGTCAGCGTCGATAAACATCGCATCAAATGGGGCAAGGTGTTCGACGTCGGCAAGTTTTTCGAGCGCCTGGCCTTGGTGGATTGTTACTTTCGCTCCGACACCCGCATGGGTGAAAGAGTCGGCGCACACCCGGGCATTTTTTTCGTGGAGTTCAAATGTATGGAGCTCGCCGTCGCTAGGAAGTGCTCGGGCAATGCAAACACCGGAATAGCCTGCGAGAGAACCTATCTCGATAACTCTTTTTGCGGAGATAGCTCGGATGAGTATCTCCAAATGCAGGCCATCCATACTTCCGACGTGAATATTTGGAAGTTTTTCTTGCACGGCGCGCGTTCTTATCTCCGATAAAATTTCATCTTCGGGATGAAAACAGTCGATTGCATACTGAGCAAGTTGAAGATTGTTGCATGCGAAAGATTTGACTGGTGGTGACATGAAGATCTCCAAAGCATGACAATTCGGAAAGAGTTATAATTGACAATTTGACTCTTCACTTGTGTTTCGTCCAGTATCCGCGTTGACGCAACAAGAACTTGGCAAGAGAAGGTTTTCTTGCTTGCTGGTGATGTTGACGGAGTGGCGACCAAGATGGAGGAACTCAGAGATGCAAAAGAGACGATTGTCAGCGTTTATGGGTCTTGGTGTGTTAGTTTGTGTGGCGGCTTCTCAGCAGGAAGCGCGTGCTGAGTGTAAAGATATGGTTCTCAGGATGCAGGATTCGAGCGGTAAGACGGCTGGTCGTGAGATCACCATGTTTCTCAATTGTCACGAAGGATCCTATCTGATTCCGTCGGCCTCAACCATTAATGTGTTTGAATGGAAGGAAGGTCGCTTGTGCCATGGCCACCGTGTTTGCGGTAACGTTCGCTATTGGAACGGCCACTTTGGAGTTGCTGGCCTTTGGAGCTGGGGCAATTCGGTGAGCGACTTTACTTCGAATACAAAATTGGTGAATCGGTTCAAAAAACTTGCAGATGGTTCTCCCGCAGGCCGTGGTGGTGATGCAACCGCAGTTGCAACATCTGCGCCAAATAGCAATAGTGGCAATACATGTATCAATGTGAATTCGCAGGATGCGCGCGCATATAAATTGAGCAGCAATTCGGGTTCAGTGCGCAATGGTGGAGTCTCGGCCAATGGCGGCACTGCCGTTGGAACCGGTGGAAATGCATCACTCTCACAAGTTGCCTCATCAGAAATTGATCAAAATGGTTTTTGTGTCGACAAAGTTCAGGTCAATGCAATTTGGAACAATCGCGGCATTCGCATCAACAATACGACATATAATGGTTTAGGCGATGCAGTTGATGGGCTCTATGGTCCACAAGTCCGCGACGACATGCAAAGTGAGTTTGATAAAGATGGTCGCTGGATGTGTTTCCAAGGTGCCAACAACTCGCAGGGGCAGCTTGGTGGCGCTCGGGGAGGTGATGGCGGTGCCATTGCTGACGGCGGTGTTGCGCTCGGTGGACAAGGATTTGTTGCAATCGATGATGTCTTCAAAGCGGCAAATATCTCAAATGTTCAGACCTGTGCCAAAGACGTGCAGAGCCAGGTCGATGCGCCCGCTGTGGCAGTTGCATCAGGCGGCAATGGTGGCAACGGTTACTCGCCTATTTTTGGCTTGAAGAGCGGAAACAGCAGCACCTCAGGCAATGTTAATACCGACTACAATGACCATGCCTTGCAAGTTGATTTTGCCCTCGATTTTGGACAAATCGACCGTTATTGCTCTGCAATTCGTGACGAAGCATGTTTCTGACGTGAGACAATGTAATCTGCGAGTTGCCTGAGCTTCTCGTTTTCATAGAGAGGCTCAGGCTTTGCTCGATCATATGACGCATGAAGATGAAGAATATTTTCCGCACTCAGCGATTTTTTAATGTATTCATATTCGTCTACGAAGCGGATGTCGTCTAGAACTACGGTGTGCTGTTTGTCGATGTCGCGTGCGTATTGCAATACATCCACCATTTGCTTTGCCCAAATAAGTGGGTCTTCTTTCTTTTTTCCGCGCCCCAATTCATCGAGATGTTGCATGATGGTTTTTTTGCTGTTGGCAACAACTGTCTGTAGTTTATATTCAGGCGCTTTATTATACCAATCGTATTGTGGATACTTCATTTGCAGTTGAGCGCGCACCAAATTCACAATCGAAAATATTTGCGATTGGTCATCCGTTAGCTTGCGGGCAAGGAAGGTTTTTCCCGCGCCTTGGCCGTCTCCAGAAATCATAATGAGTTTCATGCGTCTTGCACTCCGGAAGAGGCGACTTGAAAGATGCTCACCGCCTTCTTCCGAATTTAACACAGACGGGCTTTTAGGGGGCTGTCAGAAGCTGTCCAACTTTGAGGCCGCTTCGGACAGAACCAGCCACGCCGCTGCCTAGGCATGCGTCACTCGCATAAAACAATCCGAGTTCCGAGTCAGCGAGACACACCTCAGACAGAGAGCTTTTCACGGTGCTGAAGCGCCAGCGGTGGACAGTGGCATGGAGAATTTGCTCGGCGGATGCCCCAAGGGCGTCGAGCGCATGTCCGAGGAGTTCTGCCTGAACTAGTTCTCCAGTTTGTTCCAAATGTGCCTCACTCCATTGCGCTGAAGCATGCCCAACCCAACTGCTGAGACCTGGGTGTTGTGGGCGCCCAGCCTTGTCGTGTTGGCGGAGAAGGTCGTTAAAGGGGTGAGCTTGCAGCGTGGTTGAATTCACCTGCGTGCATGGATCCTTGAGAGTCAACATGAGAGTCCAGCATGGAGCGTAGGTGACATTTGCTAATGCGCTTTTCCATGCGCAGTTGGTTTTGCGCAATAAAGCGCTGGCTTGGGGCGCTGGTGCAGTGATGACCACCGATTGGAATGGGCCGTGTCTCTTTTGTGAGTCACTTTTTTCAATGAGGAACAACTCATTAGCATGGCCTTCAATGACGTCAATTTCAGTTTGATAAAAGTTTTTTTGCTCGCCGAGGAGGTCTTTCACCAATTGAGGCATGTTGGGTTTTGCGATCCATTGGTTGTCAGAGATGTTTTCCAATGTCGTTTGTCGGATATATGGGGACAGTTCAGAAGTGAGGTCTGTTGACCAAGAAAAAAATGGAGCACCGTGATCGTAGGACAAGTCGCCTGTGTCGAGAACACCACTCACGCGTCGGGTCGACAGCCGACCACCAGGACCTCGTGATTTCTCGAAAAGGTAAAACTCGGCCCCGCGTGAACGCAGGACCGAAACGCAGGCTGCGCCTGCAGCACCAGCACCTATGAGGGCAATTTTCATGTGTGCTTCTCCATCTGAATGGGACGGGTATCCCATGTTCAGATGAGATTTTTGTCACGTTCCCTCGGTTTAGCCAAGTAATCTCAGTGCGAGTTGAGGAGTTTGGTTGGCTTGGCCAAGAACCGCAACACCCGACTGCTTGAGGATACTTGTTTGCGTTAAGCGAGCGCTTTCTTCGGCGAAATCTGTATCGCGGATGCGGCTGTTGGCAGCATTTGCGTTTTCAGCTTGAACCGACAGATTCGACATCGCGGAGTTGAGTCGATTCTGTAGCGCGCCGAGTGTCGAGCGATAGCCGGAAATCTTTGTGATCGCGCTGTCGAGTTTTTCGATGGACGTTTGGGCAGAGACCTTGTCGCTGACGTGTGCGCCGTCATCAACGCCATCGCCCAGGTTCAAACCTTTTTCGCCCACACTCGCGTTGATATCTTGCAAATCAATGCGAAGAACATTGACAGGTGCGGCTTGGTCTTTGGAATCGACGTTAGCGAAATAATTTTTACCGATCTGAATTTCAAGCGGATAGGCGTTGCTGCGAGCTTTGAGGCTCTCTTCAGCACCATCAAGATCACCACCAATGAGCAGTGTTCCGTTGTATTCGGTGGACTTGGAGATACGTGTGATTTCATTTTTCAGCTGCGAGAATTCCTTGTTGAGGAAGCCGCGCTCAGTGTCACCAACAGTGTCGGATGAGCCTTGCACTGCGAGTTCGCGCAGACGGCTTAGGATATTTCCGACTTCATTCAATCCGCCTTCAGCGGTTTGAATCAATGACACGCCGTCATTCGCATTGCGGCGAGCCATATTGAGGCCGCGAATATCGGCTTTCAATTTCTCAGAAATGGCGAGACCTGCTGAGTCATCGGCCGCTTTGTTGATTCGGAAGCCAGAGGCAAGTTTTTCCATACTTGCACTATTAGCATCCGTAGTGGAGCTCAAATTTCTTTGAGCGGTGAGTGCTTGAACATTGCTGGCGATGCGCAAACCCATGAGCGATTCCTCCCTGAATCTTGTTCCTTTACTGCCCTCAAGCTCAGCAGCAGGTTTCTCTCTGATTGTTCCTTGCTGCAGAACTTTCACCTTACTGTTCGGGCTCTGGTGGGAAGTCTTTAACCAGTTTTTCGGCGCAAGAACGTAACAAGCGAAAAATTCAATGCAAAAAATTTTTTTTGGAGGTGAAAATTGTTTCTAGAAAGCTGCAGAAAGTGTGATTAAATTCATCAATAAATATTTTGTTGAGATATAAATAAAATAAATAAATTAGGAGTTTTTCAATGGTTGCAGATTCTATTTTTGGCTACTTTAAAGTCGGCAATTAATTCAGACAAAAGTTCACTGCAGGTGGGAATTGTGTGTACATTTGAAACGATTTGCCCAATTTCTAGCTCACCTTCTGTGAGATCTCCTTCGAGCATTCCGGCTTTTGCTCGTCCTTTGCCAAGGATTTGCGAAAGTTCTTCAGGATTGGCGCATTGTTCTTCAGCACTGCGGATTTTTTCGCTGAAAGGATTGTTGAGCAGGCGAACAGGTACAAGTTTTTTCATTCGCAAAAATGTTGCAGAATTTCCTGATTCAATCATGAGTTGTTTGAATGATGAGTGAGCCGAGCTCTCTTGAGTTGCGGCAAACCGAGTGCCAATTTGGACACCGTCCGCACCTAGGGCTAATGCGGCTGCGATTGCCGAACCACTCCCAATTCCGCCAGCGATGATGACGGGAATATTTAATTTTCCTTGAATTTGTTGGAGAAGGACAAGTGACGTGAGTTCGTCCCGGCCATTATGACCGCCCGCTTCAAAACCCTCTAAAACTGCGGCATCGACTCCTGCGTCTTGGCATTTCACGGCAAGTTCTGGCGTGCTCGTGACGTGAATAACCTTTGCTCCGTGTGATTTAAGCCAAGCAGTGTGAGTTCTCGGCGAACCCGCGCTGGTGAAGAAGATTCGCACGCCTTCATCAAGAGCTGTCTGCAGTTGGCTCTGTACATCTTTATAGAGAAGGGGAACGTTAACCCCAAAAGGCTTGCTTGTCAGTGACTTCGCTTTACGGATGTGGTGCTGAAGTACATCCACTTTCATAGACCCTGCGCCGATGAGGCCAAGAGCTCCCGCGTTTGAAACTGCAGCCGCAAGTTTTCCTCCGCTCACCCAAACCATTCCACCTTGAACGATGGGGTGTTCAATGCCCGGAAAAAGGTCGAAAAATCGTGTGCTGGGCCAAATCATTTCCCTGCTCATTGTTTTTCCCTCTCGCGATTCGCATCTTTTGCTTTCGCTTTATCTTGCTGTTCTTTCATTCTCTTTTGCGCCTCTTGTTGCAGGAGACTTGGAGGTGAATCGAGGACTGGGGTGGGTGGTGCCTTGACCCCACAAGCCGAAGCAGAAAGCAAAGCCAAAAAGGCACATGTATAGATGTAAGCTTGGCTTTTCATTTCTTCGGTGCTCCTTTCTTTTTCTCAGTTCGAGATTCAATAAAGGTAGTGACTCGAGCGCGATGCTCGGCACTCAACCAATGTCGACTGAACAATTTTTTGTCGAATTCTTCAAGCTCAAGGTGGGGTTGGTTGGGGCGGTTGATCAGCAGCTCATGGCGCAAATCGTTCGGGCAAGCCGAGATTCTCTTGAGGAATTCTTCCAACCAGATCTGCGCACTGCTTTCCGGGTTTTGATTGCCGACAAAATTTGCATCAATCAAACCAAGGTCAAGGAGTTTTTTTAAATCCCAAGACTCTTGGCTTATGACCGCAATGGAACGACGACGTTCGGAAGAATAAATGCCCTTGGACGCGAGATCGGTCATCATGCCCCAACCCGCAGGAACTCCCCAGCGAGTCTGAGCCAACTCGATTGTTACATCTGAAGTGAGCGCAATACGGAGATCGGCTGCAAGTGCGATTTCGCTTCCTCCACCAGCAGCAAGTCCATTGAGGAATGCAATTGAAATCAACGGGCCCGTGCGGAGAAAGTGAGTGAATGAGCGCATTTTATGGGTGAATATCTCACCGTCATGCGCATTGAATTTGCTGATGGCTTTAAGATCTCCACCCGACATGAAAATGTTGCGGCAATGTGATTTTAGAACGAGTGCAAGGATTTTCTGGCTGTAAATCAATTGGGCGAGTGGATTTGAACTGTTTTGTTGAGTGCAGTCGTGCGCCATCTGCGCAAGCGCATTGGCCATGTCCATCGACATCGCGTTGCGTGAGTGTTGTGCAGAAAAATTCAAGACAGCATATTTTTGAACCGCATCTGCTTCAATCCAAAGGACATCCTTGACAAGATCTATTCGATAAATCATCTGAAAAACCCCTGCCGAACAAGCATTGATATATAGTCAGATAGGCTCATTTGAGTGATGTTCTTGGCAAGAAAGTTATCGATGTCGTCGGGTCTTTGTGCGGCGGGTTGCTGCGCAAGCGTAGCGTATTTGGGAGTGACACAACGAATCGATGCGATTTTCTGCGATTCGCTGTCAAGAAGCTTGGAGGTTTGCTTTTTGTCTTGCAGGAGAAGTGTTTTTAAAAGTGATTCATTTTTACTCGCTGCAAAAAGTGGAAAAAACTTTTTTTCATGAACGAGAAGTGTGTCTAAAGTTTGTTCAAATCCTTCTGGGGCAGGGCCAATCAGTGAGGAATTGAGCATCGACTTTAAACCTGCAACAACCGCAATTCCGTGGGAAATTGGCATCAACCGCTCAAGCAGATGGGCAAGCGTATGACCAAAATTGAGCATCACCCGGATGTTTTCTTCAAGCGGGTCAAGCATAACAACACCGAGCTTGAATTGGATATTTGCGCGCAGGAGTTGCTCAACTGTGCTGCTTTGAAAAGCCTGCTCGCAGGGTTCATGCAAAAGAATGTGCAACGCGGGTTGCCAGGCATTGAATGAACCGCTCAACCAGGCGTGTTTCATTATTTCACCCAAACCCTGTCGAACCAGATCTGCATTTAAACTAGTGAAGAATTCATCGATGATAGCTATCGAGTGAATAGGCACAAAGAGGCCAATTTGATTTTTGCCGGCTGATGGATGATTGACCGCTGTCTTGCCGCCGACTCCAGCATCAATAAGTGCAAGCAATGTTGTTGGTACGAGGGTGATGTTACAGTTAAGCAAACCACCCAAAAAACCACCTAAGTCGCAGCAAATTCCGCCGCCGACCACTATGATGTGGTGTGGTTGAAAAGCGATCTGTTCATAAAGAGTGCGCACGCTGCCGAGAGATTTTTTCTCCTCAGTGCAGTCAATAAGAAAGACGCGCGCCCCATGCGCGGTTAAATGGTTTTCAACGTGCGGATGGAGACGCGCAAGCGTTGAGTCTAGGATGACAGCCACAGAGGCCAGCTCAGCGTCTGAGAAGTGAGTTTTTGTCCATGCGGAAAAATGCGGGAAGGTGTCGATTTTGAGGGATGTCAGCGCATGGATGGTTTCGTCTCTCCGTTGATTCTTTTCAGACAAAACAATGTTGCTGTGAGTTGCTGTGTCGTGGAGTCCGGCTGCGCCCCGTTTGAAAAGTGCGGCAGCGATCTTCGCGATTTCTGGAGCAACCAGATTAGAATCGAAAGGCAAGAAGCTGTCGCGTGTGTGTGCATCTGCAAACCAGTGGTCGAGCAATGTCGTGATGCTGCCCCAGGCGTCGGGAGATATTTTGTTTATCATGAGCGACGCCTTGCAAGGGTAGCGTTATAGAGTTCCTTTGCATTGATTCCATTGGCTTCAGCTAATGTTCGAGTGACGTCTTTGAGTTTTGCTGATGGATTGGTTTGCAAATTGGAAAGCGCAAGATCGACAAGGTTTTCCAGTGTGACAGGCTCGTTCTCTGCCGCGGATGTGGATAGATCTTCGGGAAGATCAAAGGACAAGACACACTCACCTTTCACAAGATGGCCGTTCTCGAGTGCGAGAAGAATTTCGCTGATTGGGCCACGCAGGTGTTCTTCGAATTTTTTTGATATTTCGCGCGACAAGCAAACCCGTGTTTGTGGCGGAAAGAAACTCGCAGCGGTGCGCATGGTTGCTGTAATGCGATTGGGACTTTCAAAACAAACCGCAATGCAAGGAGCGATCGCCTGCCAACGTTTAAATTCTGCGATTTGTTCACCCACGGAGCGGCCCAGAAAACCGGAAAAGAGCAAGCGAGGTTGCAAGAATCCAGACGCAGCTGCTGCGGCAACCAAACTTGAGGGGCCGGGTACACTTTCGACGCGTAGCCCTGCAAAGTGACAAGCATCGACAAAAATGGCACCCGGATCTGAAATTGCTGGGGTTCCTGCATCGGAGACAAGAGCTGCAGTTTTCTTTTCAGATGCTCGCAAGCGTTCAATGAGTGACGAAGATTTGTTACGTTCATTGTGCTCATGCAAACTCACGAGCGGCACTTGCGGCAGCCCCAACGCCATCAGGAGCTCTTTGGTTCGACGCGTGTCTTCACAAGCAACGAATTCAACGGAACTGAGAATTTGCTTTGCCCGGGGAGATATATCGCTGAGCGTGCCGATGGGGGTTGCGACGATGTAGAGAGTGCAGGCGGGATCTGACACGTACGTGAGCCTCTTTGCGCTGGGGAACGTCAATCGGAAACGTGGATTGAATTCAGTGCATTATTACATTTTACAGGGTCCTTGTAACCTTTTGACAGCGAAAGAAGACCAAAACCACCGCACAGGCTTGCCCCCGTACCACCAAGCGCGAGGAGCACTGTGCCAGAGGCGTTTGGGAGAAGAAGAGCGACGAGAATCACAGAGAGCGCAGCCGCGCCCTCGACAGCGACTGCGTGAAAGCCAAGCAGCGTGCTCCAATCTTTTTGCTCAGAGAGTGTTTGAATACTCGCCATTCTGCTCACCTTCACAAAAGGTACAAGCATGTAGTGGAAAAAAAAGAGTACAGATAGCCCCGCCAAAAAAGTTTCTCCGCTGAGTTTGTTCTTCGCGAAAGTAAAAAGGCAGATTGGAAAAAATGTGAGCCCATCCCAGACAATCGAGTGGGAAAAACGGCGGAGATGACTCGCTGACTTTGATTTCCCCCAGAGACTCTGCGCAAGAAAAGTTCCAGAAAAAACTCCGGCAAGAAATAAGAGTAAGTTAATTGCAAGCGCTTCAGGTGGGAGTGAAAGATCTTTTCGTAAAAACGTCACGTGGCCTATTTCAAAAGGTCCCATCAAGCAAAAGTTGTAAATAAAAGAAAAAACAAGGAGTCGCGCAATTGATGGATACTTTCGTACTACTTGCAGGCCTTCCTTGAATTGGCGGATGGGGTTGGTTGATGGTTTTTCCTCGGGGCTGATTTTGATTTGTTGCAAGCGTTGTGAATTTCTCAAGAAGAGAAGCGCGAGTCCGCTGATTGCGAAACTTGCAGCGTCGATCCACGCAGCCCAAAAAAGCCATTCAATGCGTATTTGCCCTTGCGATGGCATCGCTATGAGAAAGACGAGCGGCACGACCCCTGCAGCCGACAAGCTAGCGACATTGGCCCACAAGTGAGCCTTCGGGATGTCTGCGGGATTGGGATAAAGGACAGGAATGAGGCAGTTCTTGCAGTTCTGAAAAATGAGTGTTCCGATTTCAAGCAACAATTGGCAGGCCAAAAGAAGGTAGACGATGCCAGTCGGGCCAGTGCGAGGAGCTAAAAATGTCAAACCAATGGAGAAGGCGATGGTCACGAGCAAACGCAGGATGTCGGCAGCAAGGGCCATCGTTCGCCAGCGCTGACCAATAGAACGGCTCAACCAGGGCCCCAAGAAAAAGACAGGAATGGCTTGGAGAAGGAAGACCGCGGCTAAGCCCAGAGCTGGGGTCCAGGGACTGTTTTCAAAGAGATAATTTCTCAGGCCAAGACCCCAGAGGTTGTCGCCAAGTTCACTCAATGCCTGCGAAATAATGAAAAGTTTATAATCGAAAGCACTCATGAGCGTCCCTCAGTTCTGACTTCGGACTGGTTAAATCGCCTTGCGCACGCGGCAACCTGCGGTTAAGTCGGGGTGACGGTTGACGTCCCTCGTCCCTTTTCGCACCGCCGACCCGCGTCCCCGAGGAAGTGACATGCGCAAAACGACAGACACTGACAAATTGAATGAAAAGTCTCAAGAGCGCCCAGAAATAAACATGCGGTCAAATCATGGCGTAACCGTCCCAGCTGATATTCCTGAGGGTTGTTTTTGGTTGGGGCAAGTGGGGCGGCCGCATGGTGTGCGTGGGGCCTTTTTCTTAAAGACCGAAGACAACAGAGTTGAGTGGCCTGGTTACAAAACGCTTTTTCTCCGCGCGGGGCAAAGAATTGTCTCCATTTGTGTTGAAAAAAGTTACGTGAGCGGCGGAAAGCTTGCTTTGCAGCTGGAAGGAATTTTAACCCGTGAACGAGCGGAAGAGCTCTATAACTCTCACCTGTTCGTTGCCCGTAGCGAAATTCGCCTCGAGGAATCGGAGTACCTTGTTGGCGAACTGGTGGGTTGTCAGGTTTACGTTGAAGGTCGCGATGGAATCTTTGGCGAAGTGGTTGCGGTTCACGATTTCGGTGCTCAGGAAACCCTTGAAATCGCGCGCGCCGGGAATCGGACGGACACGGTTCTTTATCCTTTCGTCGATACTTTCGTCGTGGAAGTTCTCGAAACAGGAAAAAAGATCGTTATCAAAGATGAACCTGCATTTCTGGATGATCAGAACTCATGACGCTGCGCTTTACTGCATTTACATTGTTTCCAAATTTCTTCTCCGCTCATTTGCAAGAGGGAGTGTTTTCACGTGGGATCAAGCAGAATCTGCTCGCTTTTGATACGGTGAATCCGCGTGACTTTGCGGAAGATGAGCGAAGAAAAGTTGACGGACATCCGGTGGGCGGTGGCGATGGGATGGTTCTTCTGCCCGATGTTTGTGCGCGAGCACTCGATTCAGTTGTCTCGCCAGAGACTGTTGTGATTCATGTCTCTCCTGGCGGAAAAGTCTTTAATAATATTTGGGCACGAACTTTAGCCGAGAACACAAATCACATCGTCTTTCTCTGTGGACGTTATGCCGGTTTCGATGAACGCTTTGTGCAATCAAGAGCGCACCATGAGTTTTCTATAGGGGATTTTGTTTTATCGGGAGGTGAACCTGCGGCACTGTGCATGATGGATGCAATGGCGCGGTTTGTTCCTGGCGTTCTTGGGAACGCACAAAGTGCCTTGGCTGACAGTTTTGAAGATGGTTTGCTCGAAGCTCCCCAGTACACCCATCCGATCGAGTTTAATGGGCAGATTGTGCCTAAAGTACTTCTCTCCGGGCATCATGCAGAAATTGCCCGATATCGTCGTCAGGAGCAGATTCGCCGCACAGCCCTGCAGCGTCCCGACCTGATACACCGTCAGTGGGACTCTTTAACTCGGGCCGAGCAAAAGCAGGTTGAATCGCTTTGGAAAAGTGGATCGGGTAGCCAAAGCCCTCGCTCTTTGAGTCGCTAAAAAATTCCCACTCGTGCCTGGCAAGTTGCTGATAAACTGGGGGCATGAGTAATTATGAAACTTCATCAAAGCGAGAAGCGATTGTGGAAGCGTTGTCGTCTATCGACATGCTTGCGCTGCTTATTCCACGCGTTCGCATTCAACTTTCGTCAACGAAAGACAAAAAGAAAGCACTTCAAATTCAGGAAACCCTTTTCTCACTCGAGAAGCTCGAACGCGCATTGCGTTATGCAGAACTTGTTGGAGGACAGAGTAAGACTGCGGTTGATGATGTTTTTGTTGACGGCCTTCCGCGCTGCAGTTTTCAGGTGGAGTCGCAGTTTGAGCATTATGTCAATCCGCCATCGAATTTCAACACACACCTGCGTGGGATGCGAATTCTAGAATGGGAAGTGATTGAAAGAACTCTGCCGTGGACAGTGCGAGAGATGCTGATTTCATGGCGATGGGATGCCGAAAGTCAAGTTTTTCAGGATATCCTTGTCGCTCTCAGAGCGTCACAGAAGAAAGTTTCCGCTGTCGAGCGCACACTCAAGGACTACGAAGAAAGTGAATTAAAAAAATCTCGCTCTGAAAGTTGGAGCGATAAATTGCGAATGCTTGTGTTCGCTAAGTCGAGCCGGCGTGATGAAGCGCGAATTATTGCCTTGGAAAAAAAACGCGACGAGTGTCTCGCGGCCGTGAGCGAATGCCTGTACGAGTGCGAACAAATTGCGCTTAGGATTGCAATCGCAATGCGCAGCTTACTTGTTGACTGTGGTGAACAGTATTCCCGCT